>CAMXQX010000001.1 GCA_947246355.1 uncultured Bacillota bacterium
ATCCCAAGAAAAAAGCTGAATAGAATTTGTTCATTTCTACTCAGCCCCTTTTTTTGTCTATTCTTCTACTTGTTCCATCTGATTTTGTAAAATAGAATAAAGATAAAGAAAAACATCTTTTCCCGTTTTTTCTTGTATATAATCTTTATACCCCTTTAACTGTTTTAAATACTCTTTTTCTTTGGTATTATTTAATTTATAATCAATAAGCACAATATGTGTTTCATAAACAAGCATTAAATCAATAATACCATGATAATGTACATTTTCTTTGGTATAAATAAATTCGTATTCCTTAAAAATTTGGGCTTTCTGTCTATCTTTTACTATTTCTTGCTTTAAAAATGCATCTATATATTTTTGGTATTTTGTATTGGAAGGTTCTTCAAAATCGATTTGTTCAAACGCTCTATGAATTTCTAGCCCCTCTCTTATTTCCGTTTTGGTCTTTTCATCCATAAGTTCCATCGTTTTTTTAGAGTATGTTTTTCTCCTTTGTCCTTGCGTTTTAAAACAAAGTTCTGAGACAAAGATGGTTTCCACCTCTTCTTTCCTTTCCAAAGCAACCTTACTTTTTTTCTTTGGCATTTCTATTTGTACTTCTTTAATATAAGGTTCTATTATTTGCTGTGTATACCATAAAAAATCATAAAAACTTTTCATTTCTTTTTGCTTTGGAGGATTCCCTTCTTTAAATTTAGGACAAACAAAAATCATTTTCTCTTTTGCCCTTGTAAGTGCTACATAGAACAAACGAATTTTTTCACTAACTTCTTCCTTTTTATATTTTTCTTTTAAAAGGGTTTTCACCACCGTATCACGAATACCTTCATCATAGTAAGGCAAAAGAATTCCATATTCTTTGTCGTACAAAAATAATTCATTTAAATCCGATGTATTAAACTTTTTCGTAAGTCCTGCGAAATAGCAAATAGGAAATTCAAGACCCTTCGATTTATGAATAGTCATAAAGGAAACGCTGTTTCCTCCGCCTCTAGGACTTGCTATTTTTATATCCATTGTATTGGTAGAAATTTCATCGAAAAACTTCTGTAAATCATAAGACGTGTACCCCATTTTCTCTAATTCCTCCGCTAAATTTAAAACGGTATCTATTAATTTTATATTCTCTTGGTAATCACCAATCTTATAAAGTTTCTCTTCTATTTCTAGATCTTGTATCATCTCTTCTAACAACAAAGAAGGGGGAAGTGTTTCCTCTTTTTTCTTTAAGGCAACTATTTTTTTATAAATTTCTGTTTCCTTTATTTTTTTATTCATAACAATGGAAAACAGTTCTTCATCGCTATACTCGTATAAAAAACTTCTAGCAAGGGACAGAAAATAAAAAGTAAAATCTTCCCCTTTAGAAAGAGCAAAAAGAAAATGAAGACCATTTTTTATAATTTGCAATAAATCGTTTTCTAAAATAGAAGTCTCTTTTAAAATCGTAAGAGGGATCTGATAGGATTCAAATATTTTCTTGTATTCATCTGCACTGGTTGTTCGGTCCAATAAAATAGCAAAATCTTGAAAGGTAATAGGGCGAAGACACTCCTCTTCCTTATCATAAACTTTATAACCCTCTTCTATCTTTTTTAAAATATCTTGGGCAATGATGTGGGCTTCCATTTCACTTGTATTTGTTGTATCTTCATATGTATAAATAGACATATGGTAGTCATTTGCCATCGCATATGAAACATAATCTTGGTTTCCAAAAAGCATTTGATGGGATACAGTGTAGTCGGCACCTCCAAAATCAAGATGCATGAGTTTAGAAAAAAGATGATTGATATCTTCAATTACTTCGCTTCTTGAACGAAAATTTTGATTCATATCAATTTTAATTCCCCCTTGCTTTAGAGAAAATTTTTCATATTTTTCTTTAAAAATAGTAGGATTGGCATTGCGAAAACGATATATAGACTGTTTTACATCCCCTACCATATAACAATTATTATTTTTAAATAAAGAGAGGAATGCTTCCCCAATATCATTGGTGTCTTGGTATTCATCAATCATAATTTCCTTAAATTTTTTTTGCAAATCCCTTCGTATATCTTCGTTCTTTTGCAGCAATTGTATGGCTAACTTCTCAATATCTATAAATTCAAATAGATCATTTTCTTTTTTAAACTTCCAAACCTTTTCATCCAATTCTTGTATGATTTTTAATACCATTTCTACCATCGGCTGGTTTTTTAAATATCCTTTTATTTTCTCTTCGATGTCTTCTTCTTGCAAAGAACAAAATTCCTCTAGTTTTTTCTTGATTTTTTCTTTTGTTTTTTTTGCTTCTATACTGCTTTCTTTGGGAAGAGAAGGAAGGCGCATTAAAAGATGAGTTGCAAAAATATTTTCTAAAACTTTTTGTAACTTTTCTAAATAAGAACCATCCACCTCTCTTTTTAGAACTTCCATGCAATCCCAAATTTCTGTTTTCATCTCTTCCAATAAAAACATATATTCTTTTCTTATTTTGGCTTTATATTCTTCTCCAAAAAAGTGAAAACTATATTCTTTTAAAAATGTTTCTTTATCAACTTCTTGTTCCATTTTTTGATCCAAAAGAAGAAGGGCTTCACGAATCTTTTTATCGTCTTTAGAGGTGAATGTTTTTAAAAGTTCAAAAAAACATTCCTCTTCTCTTTCATAATATTGTGCAAATAGGAAATCTAACTTCTCTCTTTTTACTTTTTCAATAAAAGCGGCACTCACAATTGATACATCTTTTCCTATATTTTCCTTATAATGGTATTTCTTCACAATCGAAAGAGCAAAACTATCAAAAGTAGTAATATAAGCAGAATCAATACGATTCAGTTGTTCCCTTAAAGAAACATCTTCCTTCATTTTGTTACGAATTCTTTGCTTCATCTCACTTGCCGCAGCATTGGTAAATGTTAAAATCAAAAGAGAATCGATCGGAATTCCCTTTTTCAATTTTTGAAGAACTCTTTCTGTTAAAACCGCTGTCTTTCCGCTCCCTGCTCCCGCGGAAACAAGTATATCCATCCCCTCTTCTGCAATGGCTCTTTGCTGCTCAATTGTCCATTTTGGCATAACTGTCTCCTCCTAAAAACGATAAATCTTCTTTTTCTTTTAATTCTATAATATCTTTCTCTTTTTGAAAACAAATACTCCTATAAGGACAATAAGGACAGCTAACATTTTCATTTCTTAATTTCTTAGGATTAATGGTGAAATGCGCTTCCGTAATCTCCTCAATCATTTGTTCAATTTTCTCCTCCACAAGGGTACATAAAGCATCCAAATCCTGTTCACTTAAAACTTTACTATAAGGATAAAAGCCATTTTTAGAAATTTTCATTCCCTTGATAAAACGACTATCGACAATGGTTTCATCCAAATGAAGGAGAAGATCCGAATCAGAAAGAGAATATCCATTTAATTTTAGCGAATCTTTTTTTTGTTCCTCTTCTGTTTTGTTTTTCTTGTATCTAAAATTTTTTTCTAAGATATTTTGTAAATAAAAACCAATTACCTTTTTTTTATCGTCACTTTTCCTTGCAATATAATAATAAATCGGAAGTTGCATGTTAAGGCCATAATAACAATCCTTTAAATTAAAGTGAGTATTTCCTGTTTTATAATCTATAATAACTGCTAAATTATGTTCTGTATCTATCCATTTTTTATCAATAATTCCCATAAATGTCACGTTGCATTTATTCTCAAAAGGAAGAAGTACCTTTGTTTCTACCTCTTCTTCATTAAAAGAAGAATGGGTTTTAAATTCTTCATAAAAGGAAAGTGTTTTATTTAAATCGAGAAGATTTTGCTTTAAATAGAAACTTTCTTGCTTAGACAAAACAATATTGTTTTCCTTTAAATAATGTTCTGTATACTCTTGTATATTTTGGGGTTTTTCTTTTAAAATGGTATGAAACAAGGTTCCTAAAAAGGAGGAGAAAGTAAAAGTAGAAGGATTGAGTTTTAATACGAACTGCAGATAATACTTAAAGGAACATTCATAAAAACAATTGAGTGCAGAATACGAAAGCAAGAAAGGATGTTTTAAAAAGGCAAGCCAATCCTTTTGGACCACCCCTTTAAATGCATTGTCATAAGATAGATAAGAAAGGGAATAATTGTTCTTTAGGGAAAGAAAAGAAGAAGAGGAAGTACCATACTTACGATGTCTATCCAAAAGGGTTAACAAATTGCATTTATTTTGGATATGACTATAGTGACTAATGTATAAAGGCTCTCTTTCATAGATAAGGGTATCATCCAGTAGAGCAGAAGGATAATAGAATACACCTTCGTCTTCTTGAATAAAGTAAACTTTCTTATTTTTGATTTTTTCAATTGCTTTTTTGGTTCCTTGGTATGTAAGCAAATTGAATGTATTGGTATCTTCTAAAATGGATGGTTTTATCGCATCGTATAAAAAATCCTCATCACGATAGGTTTTAGGAAGAAAAGAAGCATTGGCATTCAAAATAAAAACATAGTCCTCTTCTTCAAAAACGTTATCAAGAAGGGGTTCGATTTGTAAAAAGATTCCCTCTTCTTCTGTGATACAAATTTCTTTTGCGTATCCATCCAATAAAACGTCTAATGAATACCTTTCTAAATGATGAATTTGATTTAATTTGTGCAAAAGCTCCTCCATGTAAGGAGAAGAAATAGAAGCAAAATCCCCTTTTAAAATGGCTTCTTTTATCTTCTTATAAATAGGTGTTGCATAAAGGTATTTTTTTTCTTTTTGTAAAGGAATGTGGTAATTTTTAGCGATTCTTTTTATTTTTCTATACATCTCTTTTTGGACATTGACAAGATAGATTTTGTCTAAAGAAACACCCTTTGCAACTAAAGAGGCAATTTCTTCAAAAATACACTTGATCTGTTCTTCCATATTTAGGCATTTATACGCTTCTGTTAAGGGATAGAGCATAGGTTCTCTGTATTGTACTTCTGTATACCTTTTCAACTCTTCTATCATTTTTTGATCAAATTGCGTCAAAATATCGTATCCATAAAGAAGAACCAAAGTATTTTTCAAATAAGAATAGAAAGTAGGATTATATAATAGTAAACCTTCTTTTTCTAACGTCTCTTTCATAGACCGAAGAAACTCCATATTGGTTTCTTTTTGCTCATCAATGTAATAAAGATTTTCTAAATATAGTTTAGCAACTTCTCTTTTTATTTTGTATTTTTTTTGCAGAAAACAAATTGCATTTTCGTCGGTTTCAAAATATAGATTATTTCTTATCTCTTTTAAAGTCATTAATTTAAAAGGGAAAAAAAGGTGTTGCTTGTCCATAAAAAGAAGTATCTTTTGCTTAACTGTTGGGGGAACAATTAAAAGTGTTCGCTTGTGCAGTTCCTTCAAAAATTCCATCAAAATCACCTTTCTTTTTTACAAAATACTTTTTTCTATTTTTATAGAATTCTATCCTTAGCACACTTTTAACAAGAAAAATATTTTGTTGCTGTTTTTTATCCATTCCTCTTGGATTCATTATACTTAAATTCTTAGAAATACGCAATAACTCGAAAGAATTATAAGAAAAAAAAGGGTATTCCCTTAATTTTCTGCTTCCTCTAACATCGTTGTAATAAAGATACCGTATCCCTTTTCTGGACTATTCACAACAACGTGCGTCACAGCACCTATAATAAAGTCTCCTTGAATAATGGGGCTACCAGACATTCCTTGAACAATGCCACCCGTTTTTTCTAATAATTCTTTATCTTTGATTTCAAATAAAATATTTTTCAAATCATGACTATCCTCGTTTATTTTTAAAATTTCAATGTCGTACATTTCAATCTTGTCATTTTCGGTTACAGTAAGAATTGTAGCACTTCCCTTTTTGATTTGGTTTGGTTCTGCCACTTGATAAAGTGTATCTTTTCTATAATTGTCTACGTAAGTTCCAAAAATTCCACTATTTTTATTTTCTGCAATTTCTCCAAGTTCTTCGTTTTGATGAAGTGTTGCATTTTTACTTCCAGGAGTTCCTGCATCGCTTCTATCAATACTAGTAACCGTAGAGGAAAAGATTTTCCCCTCTTTTACTTCCAACATGATTCCCGTTTTAGAATCGGCTACCTCATGGCCTAGGGCTCCAAATAGTTTGGTAGAAGGATCTACAAACGTTAAAGTTCCAATGCCAGTAATTGTATCCTTTACATATAAACCGGTTTTATAAATGTTATTTTCATCTTGAACAACTGTCAAAGTCGTATCATATATTTTTCCATCCCGTTTATACGATACTTGTACAGAATCTTGGCTAATTTTGGAAAGAAGAGATACCATTTCATCAATATTTTGAATGGCCTTTCCATTTATTTTGACAATAGTATCGCCCTCTTTTAAATTGGCCTCTTTGCAAAGATCTCGTCCATCGACTAAATAACTTCCAACGATAAGGACACCGTCTGATTTGATCTCAATTCCAATATTTTCCCCACCTGCATAAATTTTATCAGAATAGGCATAAATGGAATTGGTTAAAATAAAGAATGTGAGAAGAAACAAAAAGGATGCTTTTTTCCATTTTTTTAAAAACATGAAAACATCTCCTTTATCTTAAACAGACTACATTATTAGTATCAACCACTTTTTTGTACTTATAGGTTGTAATTTTTGCCAAAGAAGATTTTTAAAAAGAAATTCTTCTTCCACCCCATTCTACAACTGTAAATCCTGTCCTTTTTATAGATTTTAAATCCTGCTCCTTTACTTCTTTCTCTTCTAAAAGAGGCGCATAATCCATCATAATACGCAGGAAGGTATCTGGTGTCTTTGAGAAAGTAATATTTCTAGCTTCATTCATCTTTTCTGTCGTGCGAAAATGAATATAATTATAAGGGTTGTTCTCTAATTTATCTATCCAATAAATGATAAATTCATTGATTTCTCTTTCGTTTAATCCCAAATAAGAAAGCTTTTCTTCCAAAAAAGATACCGTTTTATCTCCTGCCACAACAAATCCTACAGTCGTATCTATTTTTGTAGTATCTCGTCCCTCCCAGTAAAGTGCATAATAATTTCTTTTGGTATGGTAATCATAAATATTTCCGTTGGGAAACACATGAATATTCCAGCCTTTTTCATACTTAGGATAAGTATGTGTCAAAGAAGAGGCGTTTTCTAAAAAGATTTGCAAATCCATCTCCTCGGTCGGATAAATATAAAGAATTGGCTTATAAGCTACATTGGTATCGCATTGCATGGAAGAAGTTGTTCGCATATAAGGTTCGATCTTCTCTATTCTCTCTACACTTTTTTCCATCTCGTAAATATAAGTAATTGTTTCTTTACTACATACACCACAAGACAAATTATTATTTAGATATAGTTTTACAGTTTCTCCTATGGTTTCCATTTTATCCAGTGTAATATTCTCTCCACATGGATTCACATCCATTGTTAAGAACAAAAATTTTTTTCCATCTTTTAAAGCTTGTTCTAAATCCTCTTCTGTTCTAATGGAAGAGTGCATAAATGAAAAAACAGCATTTTCTTTTTTATTCTGTACATATTCTTCGTATGAAGAATAGAAAAAAAATTGGTTCTCCGTTATTTCGCTTAATTTTTTATATTCTTGAACAATGACATATTCTTTTTTCTGCCTAAAATGTTGTATTTCTATCAAAAGAAAAACAAGAAAAATCGCCACTCCTATAAATAGTATTTTCTTTTTTTTCATAAAGTTCCCTCAAATTTTCCTTTTTGTATTTCTTTTTTTATACAAAATCCATCTTTTCTAATTTTCTATTGTAAAATCTTCTTCTGTTTCTTTTACAATTTTACTAACGCGTTCTTCTACTTTTTTTAAAGAATTGTCGCATTCTTTTACAAGTTTCATCGCTTTGGTATATACTTCAATCGACTCATCCAATCCATACTCCCCATTTTCTAAAGATGCAATCATTGTTTCCAATTCCTTCATATTTTCTTCAATTGTTCTCTTTTTTTCCATTTTCTTTGACCTCCATTATTTTTGCTGTAACAATTCCATTATATAAATGAATATGTAGGATATCTTCCTTTTTTACTTCCTGGATATCCTTAATAACTTTTTCTTCTAAATACGTAATGGAATATCCCCTTTTTAAGGTGGCTAAAGGGTTCAATACTTCTAGTTTTTCCATTTCCTTCGTAAGAGCAAGTTTGTGTTTTTCAAATAAAATACTTGGGTGATTTAAAATACGATTCTTTTTTATTTGTCCTAGTAGAAGTTTTTTGTCGTTTATTTTTTTAAGCAAAATATCTCTCAATTTTTCTGTGTAAATATCAAGTGTTTGCCTTTTTTGTTCAAAGAGCATATGTGGGGTTTTGATCACAAATGAACCTTTTAAACCATCCATTACTAACTCTAAATATTTTACTTTTTTTAAGATGGCTTCGTTTAAACGTATCTTGTATTGATTCACTAAATTTAATAAATCCAAAATATTGGGCACAGCCATCTCTGCTGCTCCTGTTGGCGTGGGGGATCGTAAATCGGCAACAAAGTCGGCAATTGTAAAATCAACCTCATGCCCTACGGCACTGATAACTGGTGTTTTACATGCAAAGATAGTTCTAGCCACCCCTTCATCATTGAAACAATTCAAATCTTCAAAAGACCCTCCTCCTCGACCTACAATTAAGACATCTAGACCGTAGTTGTCCGCTTTTTGAATTTGTCTTACAATATCCTGCGGTGCAGTTTCTCCTTGTACCAAACACGGAAATAAATAGGTCTCACAAATGGGATATCTTCTTTCAATCGTAGATAAAATATCACGAATAGCCGCCCCTGTAGAAGCGGTTACAATACCAATTCGATTTGGATACTTGGGAATTTTTTTCTTATATTTTGTATCAAATAAACCTTCTTCTTCAAGTTTTTTCTTTAATTTTTCAAAAGCAATATAAAGGTTTCCAATACCATCTTCTTGCATCTCATTTACATAAATTTGATAAGTTCCTCCAGCTTCATAAACACGGATAGAACCCGTCACTAGGACCTTCATCCCTTCTTTAGGCTCAAAAGTAAGGCTTGTTGTACTTCCCTTAAACATAATTGCTTTCATAATACTATTTTCATCTTTTAAAGAAAAATACATGTGTCCCGATGAATGACTTTTAAAGTTAGATATCTCCCCTCTTAAATATACATTTTTTAAATGCGGATCTCCATCCATACGATGTTTAATATAACGGGTGATGGCTGTTATGCTTAAATACTTATCATCCATTTTCTTGTTCCTTTAATGCTTTATCTAAACAAGCGTTAATCATCTTGCGAACACTGTCATCGCTATAAAGTTTCGCAAGCTCTACTGCCTCATTAATACATACAATATTTGGTGTATCTGTATAAATTAATTCATACAATCCCATTTCTAATATTGCTTTATCTGTATTTCCAAGACGATTGATGGTCCATCCATCTAAATATCGATTTGCTACTGCATCCAATTCGCTTTGATAGGTAAGGACACCATATACAATCTCTTTTACAAATTCATTGTCAATGGGCGATACCTCCTTGATAACTTCATCTACTTCATATTCTATATGATTTTTTGTATAAACGCCTATTTGGTATAAAATTGTCATAATCGTAACTCTAAGCTCACTTCTTGTTTTATGTTCCATACAATCACCTATTTCAATTGTACCATAAATAAAATCGAATTGGTATCTTTAAAGTTTAAAAAAGTACCAATAGGTACCTTGTTAGTTGTATATAAAATTTTATCTTTGTTTTTGATGCGCATATCCTAAATACTGTTGAACTTCCTCTGGAAACTGATCCATTTTTTCCCTCTGTTTTGCTGCTACATCCTCTTCGGACATAGACATCACTTTTCCATTTGCCCTTTGATAAACATCGGCTTCATTTAATAAAGCAATATAGTTTTCCGAATTCCATTGTTCTACAAATTCGCAATGCTCTAAAAGGGTTTGTATTTCTTGATTACGAATGTTACCATAGCTTCTAAAAAAGGTCCCATCTGCATAATTTCTGCCACTACCTTTAGCTAATAATTGGTATGCTTCTAAAGAAGCACCTTCTTTCAATTTAGAGGCTTGGAAATACAATGCACTACTCTTAATATTGGTATCACTTCCTAAAGTTAGACCTTCTTGGGTAGATGTGGCATGATAAAGGAGTCCACTTGGATGAAATAAAACAACTTCCTTGGCTTGCTTTCCAGCTAAGTCAGTTACTCCTGCATACTGAAAGTCATTTATTGCTATCATTCTAAATCCCATTTCTTGCAATTCTTTCACTTTTTTGCCAAATGGGGTTTGCGCTAAACCACCCAATTGTAAATTATTGACACAGGAATCCAAAGCAGAAAGATTTTTACTCGCCACACTGGTTAAAAATGATATTTTCTCTTCCTCACTCCAACTGTCATAACTTTTTCCAAAGTACGTTTCCCATTGAAATATATCTTCATTGGTAATATGCAAATTTAATCCTGTCATAATCCCATCTCCTATTATTACTATAACAAATAAAGTGGTCTCTGTCGACCCATTTTAGAGAAATATTTACAAAAAAAAGAACTTTTGCCTTGACTATACAGTCATAAGTTCCTTTTCCTTTTCTTTTGTCTTATCATCTACTATTTTATTATATTTCTGAATCCGCTCTTGCACTTCTTCTAAAATACTTTTTTCTTGATCTTCTGGAACGGCTAGCTTTTTAATATCTGTATTGGCATCTTGTCGTATATTCCTTAATGCAATTTTCGTCTCTTCCCCAAAAGATTTTGCTTGTTTCACGTATTCTCTTCTCGTTTCTTCTGTTAATGCAGGAATATTTAAAATGATAACCTCGCCATTGTTGTTTGGAGTAAGACCAATATTTGCCTCATAAATCGCCTTTTCCAACGCACCTAAAACTGATTTATCAAAAGGTTTGATCCAAAGTTGTCTCGCCTCAGGTATCGCAATATTGGCAAGTTGCTTTAATGGTGTATCTACTCCATAATACGACACCATAACTCCATCTAATATTGCTGGATTCGCACGTCCTGCTCGAATATTGGTAAATCTCTTTTCTAAATTAGCGATCGCCTTTTCCATTTTCTCTTCTACTTGTAATAAAATCTCATCCATATAAAAAGTCATCCCTCTCTTTTATACTATGTATAATTATTTCACTTTCGGTGTATCTATACTCTTTTTTTGTTCTGATGAATAGGCAAGATAAAGCTGTTCTGGAGACTTAGCCACCAAATGGGTATTTAAATCTTCTACTTCTTTAAAACTAGCAGAATTAATATATTTAATAAAAGCGTCTTCGTAAGATACATTTTCTTCACGAACAATAATATGGGCAACCGCTTGTGCTTTGGATTGCACAAGTGAACTAAAGTCATTGTCTTCAAAATAATACTGGCAGCCCTCTAAACTGGTTCTTTTTTCTTGCTGTTCTAAATCCAAAGAAGGCTCCTGTTTCTCATTATGACGTATATCACTTTTATTCATTGCATAGGACATGATTATTTCTTGTTCCGAACAATTATACATTTCATCTATCACTTTTTTAAAATGAGGCGATCCAATATAGTTTTCAAAAGCCATTTCAATAGGTAAATCTTCCGCTTGTGCTATATAATTGGCAACTGCAATTGCTTTTTTGGTCAATTGATTAGTAATGTCTTCCCCATCTTTATAAATTTTATTTCTTAACTCCATGAAATACTTCCTCCTCTTATCTATTGGTATCATACCATATGTTTTTTTAAATTGCAATTGCTATTTTTTTGTAAACAAAAAGCTAGGTAATCTAGCCTTCGATTTGCTTTTGCACTTCTTCTGCAAAATTTTCTTCTCTTTTTTCCATTCCTTCGCCAACTTCATAACGTATCATGGTAATAATAGAGCCACCATTTTTTTCTACAAAAGTGCGAACATTCATATCTGAATCTTTTACAAATGGCTGTTCTTCTAAACAAACTTCTTCATAGTATTTACGAATTCTACCTTCGACCATCTTTTTAGCGATCTCTTCTGGTTTACCTTCATTAATAGCTTGCTCTGTTAATACAGCTTTCTCTTTTTCAAGCACATCTGCCTCTACATCGTCTTTTCGAATATAGAGTGGACGCATAGCTGCAGCATGCATAGAAACATCTTTAGCAACCTCTTGGTTTGCTCCTTCAACAAGGGTAAGAACAGCAATTTTCCCTCCCATGTGGATATAAGAACCAAAATTTTGTGTATCCGTTTTTGTAATTTTAGTAAATCTTCTTAGGGAAAGTTTTTCTCCAATCTTCGCTGTTTTATTCACAATTAAATCTTGAATGGTTTCCCCATTTACCGAAAGTGCTAAAGCGGCAGTGATATCACCATCTGCAACATCACTTTCCATAATTGTTTTTAAAATTTGGTCAACCATACTTGTAAATTCTTCATTTTTAGCAACAAAGTCTGTTTCCGAATTGACTTCGATACAAACCGCTGTATTTCCATCTTCTAAAATGGCAGCGATTCCTTCTGCAGCAATTCGATCAGCTTTCTTCATGGCTTTTGAAATTCCCTTTTCTCTTAGCCAATCGATGGCTTCCTCCATATTGCCATTCGTTGCCTCTAGTGCCTTTTTACAATCAAGCATCCCTGCTCCTGATTTTTCTCTTAGCTCTTTTACTAAACTTGCAGTAATCATGTGTTCCTCCTTTTTTATTCGGCTTCTCAAATATTATTTATTTTCAATTTATTTTAATGCATCTAATAATTCGGCTTTTTTCATCGTTGAGTAACCCTTCACTTCTTTCGCTTTTGCTAAATCGCGAAGTTCTGCTACCGTCATAGAATCTAGGTTGCTTTCTGAAACAATCTTTTCTTCTTTTCCTTCTTCTTTTTTTGTTTCTTTCTCTTCTCTTTGTTCCCTAAATTCTCTTTTAAATTCTTTCTTTGGTCCAAAATTTTTATTACGATCAAATCTTTTTTTATCTTCCTTCTTGTGAACCGTTTCTAAAGCTCTTTCCATAATTTCTTGTCCAGACTTGTCGTCTTCTTTCACATAGTTAACAATTTGACCACCATTTGCCTCAACAATGGCATTGGCCATAACACCAGTAATTAATTTGACTGCACGAATCGCATCATCATTTCCTGGAATAACATAATCAATACTATCTGGATCACAGTTCGTATCGACAATTCCAAACACAGGAATGCCCAATTTTTTTGCTTCTTTAATTGCAATATCCTCTTTTGATGGATCAACAATATACAAAGCTTCTGGTAATTTATTCATTTCACGAATACCACATAATAACTTATTCAATTTGTCATATTCTTTTTTTAGTCCGATTCGTTCTTTTTTAGGTAGTAAATCAAATGTACCATCTTTTTCCATTCTTTCGATATCCTCTAACCGTTTTACACGTCTTCGGATGGTTTTAAAATTGGTTAAAGTCCCTCCTAACCATCTTTCAGATACATAGTAAGATTCTGCGCGAGTGGCTTCGGATACAATCGCTTCCTGCGCTTGTTTTCTTGTTCCCACAAATAAGACTTTTCCACCATTTTTAACAATTTGGTATAAAGCTTGGTAAGCTTCTTCTATTTTCTTTGCAGTTTTTTGCAAATCAATAATATAAATATCATCTCTAGAAGTAAAGATGTATTCCTTCATTTTTGGGTTCCATCTTTTGGTTTGATGACCAAAATGAACACCTGTTTCCAATAAATAATTCATTGACACAACGGCCATATTTTCATCTCCTTTTGTTATATCTTCCATTATTTCTAACCTTCACCACCTATATAAGGCACTAGGCAAAGGAATTCATAATGTGTTTATTTGAAAAAGCCAAGGGTATTATACCATGTAAAGGTTACCTCTATCAACTATTTTATGCTTAAAATTGCTATTTTAACCAAAAAAAGACTTTTTATAGCAAAGTCCTCTCTTTATTTTTTTACTTTTTCTTTTGGTTTTTCTATTCTAAAAAAAGTACGTGCATAGGTAAGAACTTCCTCTATTTCCCAATCAGAAGCTACTCCTGCTGTATAATGATCTAAAATACCCTCTTTCTTCATTTTATAACGAAGAGTATCAAAACGTGCTGTTTCGTAGATGGTACAGTTAACACGGCAAATACTTCCATCATTTTCTATTAATACGGTTCCCTTGGGCGCCCACTTTTCTCCGTCTTCAATATCACGCCTTTTTACATATGCCCCCATTCTTTCTTTTTCATCATTACAATAAAGTGCAGCCTCTGTATAAAATTCACTTGCATCTAGAACCACTTTCTCTTGTTTGAATAAATCAACTTGGGCATCATCATAGCGGCAGATAAACAGATCTCTTATATCCCTTTTTTTCTTTTCTTCTGCGACTTCTATTTTGCATTGTAGCATACTCTCTTTTTTTAGTTCTAAAAGTACCAATAATTTTGCAGGATTGGTGTCATTATAAGTTTGAATTTCATCCTTAATCTGTTCTAATAACTTTTTCTGCAATTTTTCTACTTCACATTTGGAGGCATTTATTCTCTCTTTTAGTTCATTTAGTTCTTTTTGCTTTCCATCCATAACTATCCTTTTCCTCTTCTCCCTATTTTTTTATTTTTTGCTTTTCCTTTTCGAATTTAAAATGTCTATAAGCGTAATTTAGGATTTGATTCATTTCACTAGCAGACATTTTTTCTGACTTAAAACGAAAAATAGAACCTTGTTTTCTCATAGAAGAAACAATTTCTTTTCCTCGTATTACGTTTGTAATCGAACAATTAGGACAAATAATTTCCCTTTCCCCTGTTTCGATATGCCCATCTTCTCCTAACCAATTTTCAGTTGGAAATACTTTATCCCCACTTCTTCCTAAAATAGCGAGCTTATCAGAATCAAGCGCCTCATATACATCTACCCACATCGAATAGTTAATATCAAAAACACGTTTTTTCTTAAATAAACCCATGGTTCCATCAGTACAAACACAAATATACACATCGATAATACTTATACCTGTATCTCTTTTTGAGTCTTCGCTCTTATGTATCATCTCTTGTTTGTCTATATTTCTTTCTCTTTCCATATCTTACACCTTTTCTATCTTTTTTACTGTCCTAAATTTTCCCTTTTTAAGTAATCTCTATTATAATATTTTTTTAAAATTGCAATGTTTTTTTTACAAATTCTTCTCTTTTAAGTACTTCTCTATTTCTTCTTTGGCTTCTTTACGCATTGGTCTACATTTTTGGTAAGCTTCTTTATCCTTCAAAATAGCTTCTACCATACCCGCACAGCTACCATATCCACAAGCCCCACAATTGTAGCCAGGAAGACGTTTTAGAATTTCTTCTTTTTTCTCTTCTCCACTATTTAATTTATGGTTTAAAAAGATTAAAATGCTTCCAAATAGGAAGGCCAAAATGACCATAATTCCTACCTCAATCATGTTTTTTATCACATCCTCTACATTGCGCGCACCCTCTACTTTTCTTAGAGACGAGGGTTGCTAACAAGAACAGCACTACAACAAGCACATATCCCATCATAATCCATACCTCGTAAATAAAAGAGCAATGATACCCAATGTAATAAAAGCAATGGGTGTTCCTTTAAATCCTTCCAAAACAGGCGCATTTTCCATTTTCACACGGAGGGTGGAAAAAACATAGATCACAAGTAAGAAACCCATACTACTCCCTAGAGAATACACCAAGGTCTCTAAAAGAGAGAAGGCATGATCAATCACTAAAATAGAAACTCCGAGAACAGCACAATTGGTGGTAATCAAAGGAATATAGAGTCCCATGCTTTTATACAAAGTGGGCATATATCTTTTGATAAGAATTTCTAAACTTCCTACAATAGAAGCAATCGTAAAAATGAAAATCAAAGTTCTTAAATGGGTGGTATTCGTTGGCACTAAGATTTGGTAGTAAAAAAAGTAAGAGATAAAAGAAGAAAGGACAACCGTAAAGACAACCATTAAGCCCATTTTATAAGCGTTTTCTTCTTTTCTAGAATTTCCAAGAAGTGGACAGAGCCCTAAAAATTTGGTAAGGACAATATTTTCTGCTAAAAGGGCTGTAAAAAATAAACTAATGAGTTTCATGTTTCTTCCTCCTCATTCCTAAAATACCAAGAAGAATTCCTGCGGTTAAAAAAGCGCCTGCTGGACTGATAAACAAGGCATTTGGCAAATAATCTCCCTGTAATAAAGTCACCACTATCTTTTGTCCAAATATCTTTTCTGTTGCATCGACCAAGGTAATGGTTCCATTTCCTAAAATTTCTCTAAAAAATCCAAAGAAAGAAATAGAGGCCAAATACCCAAGCCCAATTCCAAGGCCATCCACAAAACTATTTCGTACACTTTCCTTCATCGCCACTTGAAGTCCTCTTCCTAAAAGAATACAATTGACAACAATTAAAGATAAATAAATACCAAAAGCATCATAGAGAGGTTTTAAAAAAGTAGATAAGAGAAGTTCTAAAATTGTAACAAGGGTTCCGATAATTAAAATGAGAGAGGGTGTTGTTACACTTTTCCCAATCCATTTTTTGGATAAAGAAATAATTGTATTCGAAAGAACCAAAACAAGCAAAACTGCTACTCCAAGTAAAAAAGATTTTTCAAACGTCGTAGAGATAGCCATAGTGGAACAAAGTCCAAGCATTAAAACCGTCAATGGGTTTTCTTTTATCATTCCATCTTTTATTTTTCGCATAAGTGCCTCCTTTACGTAAATGATTTTACGAACACAAGTAACAAAATACAAATGCACGCTAAGAGAAGAAAATGAAAAAGCTCTTTGATTCCCTCTTTCACCTTAAAATCCCCTCTTCCTTTAAAACATTCATAATACTCTTTTTTAATGCTTTGGAGGAAATGGTCGCTCCACTTATTGTATCCACTTCCTCTATTTTTTCTTGGTTTTGAAGAAGCGTATCTATATAAGCAGCATCCATTACCATTTGAAAGTAAGCATCTGTTTCGTGTTCTTCGAGTACTTTCATAGTCTTTATTTTTTGCCCCTCGAGTACAAATTCAATTTTGATAAGTCCTCCGTTACCCTTTTGGGTTACGACATACGTCGTTTCCTTGCCCATTGTTTTCTTATCTATAATTTGAAAATTACTATCTGTCGCATCTTTTTTTGCATATTTTAAACACACGTTTTGAATTAAAAGAAAAGAACAAAAAAGGCAGGCAAGTAATGGAACAGCCACTTTCTTTATCGCAATTCCTTGCATAGATCCAATTTTATCTAGAATAGGTACAAAAAGATTGAGAGTTAAAATACTAGTAAGTACCCCTTCTGGAAGAGGCGTTAAATATCTGCATGTTACTGTAGATATACCAAGAAAAATCGCATACAATACTTGTCCAATCGACGTAATGGGACTCGTTACAGGATCAGTTGCCATAAAGATAGCTCCAAAGAAAAGGCCACCACTTAAAACTTGAAAGCAAGGATACCAAAGCCCCATCCCATTAGCCTTTCCAATACAAAGGGTGAGTAAAAAGACTGTTCCAATATAAAAGGCAGGTATTTTCCACTTGATTACACGCTTAAAGCTTAAGAAAAAGAATGCACATAAGCATAAGAGGGCGCTCGTCTCTCCTAATGCACCTGGAATGGTTCCTAAAAAGAAATCCCAAAGAGTTCCATAAGGAGCAACTAATGTCGCATAACTTCCAATCCCATCAACTCCCTGCGCATTCGATAGTGGGGTTGCGAAACTAACGGTATCCATCTCTAAAGTATTGAAGTACCCTCCCATTTTAGCAATGTACCCTCCATACATAGTCAGTAAGAAAAAACATCCAATTAAGGCAGGATTAAATAGATTATGTCCAAATCCACCATACAGCATTTTTCCGAAAAATGTCGCTATAAAGCTGGCAAAAACCATAAGCAAAAGAGGTGTATTGTAAGGAACGATCAAACTAAGAAATAATCCTGGAAAAATGGGAAAAGAATGACGAAGTTCTTCTTTTATTTCCACTTTCGTTTGATGTTTTAATACTCGAAAATAGAAGTATTCGCTGAAGTAAGAAGTGATAATACCCACAAGCAACAAAAGAAGTGGATACATCATACCATAGAAAGTAGCATACCCTTTGATAAAAGGAAGAAGTCCATTTTTATAAAAAGTAAATATAAGAAGAGGTAGTAAAGCAAGAAAAAGATTTTTCATCATCTTTCCTGTTGTATTGTTTTGCTTTATAAATGGTCCTGTATTCATTGTTTTCTCCTCTCCTTCTTTGCTTCCATTACCGCATCCCGCACCTTTATTTTGCTAGGACAAATATAAGAACAAATCCCACATTCAATACAAGCATTTGGATTTAATCGCTTTAATGCAGAAGGATTGTTTTTATTTTCTCGAATTAAAGCTGGTGCTATTTTGCTAGGACAATTTTCTGTACATTTTCCACATTTAATGCAAGCTTCTTCTTGATCATTTTGTTTTGGAAGTGCCAAAATAGAAGTTGTTGAAGGAAGAATGACATCATGATCCAAATCTACAATTTTTCCCATCATTGGTCCCCCCATGATGATATCGCTATTTTCCTCTACCCCTTCTACATAGTCCAAAATTTCTTTGATTTTGGTTCCAATTTTGACGTGCACGTTACATGGATTTTTCATTTTTTCACCAGAAAAAGTTACAATTCTCTCAAGAAGTGGCTTTTCTTTATATAAAGCTTCTCCCATCGCATGAATGGTAGAAATATTACTTACCACAATTCCCTTTTCGATAGGAAGTTTTTTATAATCTGTATGTTTAATATAACGTACCAATGATTTTTCCCAACCCATAGGATATAAATTAGGAACTTCTACTACTTTTACCTTTGGATAAGTAGAAGTAAGTGTTATCAATTTTTCTTTTAAGAGAGGTTCTTTCGCTTTTATAGCAATAAAACTTTCCTTAATCTCCAATATATCCATGAGACTGGCAATGGTTTTTATAATGAATAACGCATTTTCCATAATACATGCAAAGTCAGCAGTAATATAAGGTTCACACTCTACCGCATTGACGATTAAAGTATGTATTTTAGCATTTTGGTATTTCAAATAAGTAGGAAATCCAGCTCCTCCCATACCACAAATGCCTGCTTCCTTTATTAAAGAAAGAAATTCTTCCTTGGTATAGGATGTATTCTTTTCTTTGTATTCTTTTTTTTCATGATTATTCTCAATTTGCAGTATTTCCTCGTCTTGCCTCCATGTCACTACTCCACTTATAGGAGAAAGGATAGGTAAACCATTTTTCTTTCTTCCAAGTAGAGTTCCTTCTTTCACAACACTTTTATCTGTTATAGAGACAATATCCTCTCCTGCAATAGGAAGATAAACATAGGATGGATCTAGATAATATTCTACTTTTTTTAAACTGATTTCCTTTTTCTTTTTTAAAGAAACTCCTATCATGTGTTATCACCTTAATCTATTATACTATTTTGAAAGAAAAAAAAGCAAGTTTCCTCCTTTTTTTTCATAAAAGATAATAAATTTTGAATAAATTCTTATAAGTTCTTAAATGCCATTATAACCCTTCTTTATAAACATTTAAAACATTTAAAGTAAAGAAAAAGAATGCCTCAGCACTCTTTAAAACGATTCAAAATGAACTTCTATTTTTTTTAAATCATTGGCATAAGCTACGGATTTAGCAAGAGTGCGAATAGAGTTTGCTACTTTTCCATCTTTACCAATCACTGCACCCATATCGTCCTCACTCACAAGAACTTCCACTATTGTTTTTTCTTCTTCATCAAATGCCCTCACAGAAACCATATCGGATTTAGATACGATATTTTTCACTAAAAATGTAACAAAAGGAACAATATTCATTACTATTTTCCTTCTTTTTTTGTCATTTTTTGTTTATGCATTTTTTCTAGGATTCCTTGTTTTTTAAGTAAATCTCTTACCGTATCGGTTGCATCTGCGCCATTATTTAGCCACTTCATTGCTTTTTCTTCATCAATTTTTACTTCAGCTGGCTCCATAATAGGATTGTAGGTTCCTACTGTATCAATGATACGTCCATCTCTTGGACTTCTAGAGTCAGCAGCCACCACACGATAAAATGGTCTTTTTTTGCTTCCCATTCTTTTTAGTCTTAATTTCACTGCCATATTTTTTCCTCTCTTTCTAACTGCAATCATTATAACATGACAGACCACTACTGTCAACCTTTTTTGGTTGAAACAATCTTCTTTTGCAATAAATTTTATATAAATAAAAACCTAGCACGTAACACTAGGTTATTCAAGATTTAATCGTTTTTCTCATCAAGATATGTTGTATCAACACTCTCTTCAATTTCCTTTAAAACTTCTGCATCCACATCATCTTCGATATCTTCCCATGGTTCTTCATCTTCTTCTATAGCAATTTTCATTTTTTTCTCTCCAACAATTTCCACACCCAATTCCTTTTCAATATCGAAATTGATACTCCCATCTTCTGTAATATTTACCTTTGTACAGTTTGGTTGACTTAGAGTTCTTACAATAATATCTGTATCATTGGCATAGTCTCCATTGTCCTTTAGCTTTAAATTAAATAAATCATTGTAATCTATTTTCTTATTTACAACTGCCGTTTTACTATCTCCTTCATAAGAATACCAAATATTTACGTCGTAAGAACCATCCACTCCAATTTTATCCCCTGTTTTATATCCTTTAAACTTATGGTTAATGACCCAGCACCCTAAAACAGTCGTAGGAAGTGTTTCTGATTTAATAGTATAATTGTTTTTAAAATATTTTTTCCCTTTTCCAATTACTGCTTTTGTAACGATTTCTTTATATGAAGCCATTTTATCCCTCCTCAATTTACTGTATGCTTAAAATGGGAAAATGTGCATAAAAAAGAAACGTTTCTTCGTTTCCTCTACTATCGTTTATATCCTCGCATACTATTTTCTCTTTCAAAAATTTCTTCTCTATATTGTAACAACAATGGATAACTTTCATCTTTTAGATTATTTTCTTCTATACAGGTAATCAAACAATCAACCCTATCTCTAAACTCAATCATCTGTTCTTCTGGGAGAGAGCCATATTTTTGTAAATTTCTATGTAAACTTGTTAATCGTGGCATATTTGATTCAAATAAATATTGTATTTCGGATTGCTTTGTGTGCTCTTCATATAAAAATCGAACGGTCCTTCCAACATAAGGGGAAGAAACAGTGAGAACAATTCCCAAACCTAAACCACAAAGCATTTTTTTATGGCGTTGTTTTTTTTCTTGAATTTCTGCTATTTCATCAAGTTGTTCTATTATCTTTTTTTCTGTACTTGCTACATATACATCAATTTTCTCTTCTCTTTTTGTAAAAAAAGTATAACGAAAACCAGATTCTTCTCCCTTTATTTTCTCTTTTTTACTTCTATTTTTTAATTTTTTTCTTTCCTTTAGAAACTTTAATTTTTCTATCACCTGTTCATTTGTATACGTTTCTTCCTTTTTATTTGCTTTATAATTACAATCGATGCAACAGCTTCCATCTTTTATGACAATAGTAGTTTCTTTTACAAAATTCTTTTGTTTTCTCTTTAAGAGATTTGCCAATTCGTCATTGTACTCATCACTTGATTTTATATGAATTGCTGTAATTCCTTCTTCCTGCTGTATTCTATAGAGCATCAATTCCTTATCTTCAATAATCGTACAATCTATAATCAAATTTTCCATACACATTCGTTGAATACTAGCTATAATGTCCTTTTTTTCTCTTGATGTGGCTTCTACACCCTTCATCTGATCCCAAGCACTATTTTGTAAAAAAATAATACTTCGTATTACATTATTATTTTCCATATTCTTTCTTTACCTCTATTCTATTTTCCATCACAACAGGAAAAAAGTATACTCATTGTATCAAGAATAAACCGATTCGTCAATTTTCTCTGCTTCCAAATAAGGATAAGTGAAAGACTGAATTCGAACCTTTTCTATCGAATGGACTTCCTTTAACGTTCCTTTATACTTGACTTGCAAATAATTGTCTGTATGTCCGATCAGCCACTCCCTGTCTTCCACCTCTGGTAATACAAAAACTTCTTTCCCTATAAATGCACTCATATAAGCACATTCCAATTCCTTGCTTATTCTTAAAAGCATTTGCACTCGTTCTTTTTTTATCTTATCCGTTACTTGCTTATTCATAGTAGCTGCCTTTGTTCCTTCTCTTTTCGAATAAGGGAAGACATGAATTTTCGAAAAACGTGCTTGTTTTATTGTATCAATGGTTTCTGCAAAAAGAGCATCACTCTCTTTTGGAAATCCTACAATTACATCTGTGGTGATGGAAAGATTTGGTCGTAACAAACGAAGTTGTTTAATTTTTTCTAAAAAATACGATTTATCGTATTTTCGATTCATCTGTTTCAAAATCATGTCAGATCCTGATTGTAAGGGAATATGTAGATGACTTACGATCTTTTTTTCTTTAGCAAATACATCCATAAATTCTTGATCCAGTTCTGTAATTTCAATAGAAGAAATACGAATTCTTTCTAATTCTTTTATCTTGACCAACTCTTTTAATAAACTTGAAAGTGAGGTATGTAGGTCTCGCCCATAGTTTCCTGTATGAATTCCTGTTAAAACAATTTCTTTTTTACCACAGGCAACCAACTGTTTCACCTCCTGTAATACGAGAGGAACTGGTTTACTGCGGACGTTTCCTCTTACAAAAGGAATAATACAGTAAGAACAAAAATTATTGCACCCATCCTGTATTTTCACAAAAGCTCGTGTTCCTTTAAAATGGGTAAGTTGCATATTCTCAAAAGGGGCTTTGCGCATATCTTGCACATCTGTTTTCCTTCTTCTTTTTTGTTTATATTCTTCAATATAATCTATTATCTTCGATTTAAACTGATTGCCCAAAATGATATCTGCCACTGCCTCTTTTTCAAATCTTTCTTTTTGGTTTTGACTAGAACAACCAGCGACAATGACAATTGCCTTTTCATTCCATTTTCTCGCTTGATGAACCATTTTGAATGACTTTTGGTCTGCTGTATTGGTGACAGAGCAAGTATTGATAATAATAATATCCGCTTGTTCCTTTTCCCCCTCCATATAACCATTGGCAAGTAATACATCTCGCATAATATTGGACTCATAAGTATTTACCTTACAGCCCAATGTATAAATATAAAAATACATAAAAAACCTTTCTAAAAATTGATATCTCTATAAGTTCCCTCTAAAATCTTTTAGCGTTTTTAAAAATTCATCGTTTTTCTCCATTTCACTATGAAGAGGATCCATATCAAGAGTTTCTCCGAAGCCCTCTTTTGGTCTTCTTTTTTTTAATTTGTTTTCTTCTAACAATTCTTCCAATGCCTCTGTTTTCGAAAAGGGAGGCACAGTTGGATAATCCATTTCTTTTTCATCTAGTTTTCCATAAATAGGCGAAATAAAATCAGTATTTTGAAATTTCTTTTTTTCAAAAGTAGAAACTTTTTCCTGTTTTGGCATAGTAGGAGAAACTTTAGGAAGCTTTAGCGTTTCCTCCTCGATATCAATGACATCGATATCAGTGTCTTTGTTCTCCTCTTTTTCTATATCTATTTCTGGCAAGTCCTTTTCTAAGTCAAAAGCGAGAATGGTCCTATCCTCTTTATTTTGTTTTACATCCTGTTCTTTTTCCTTCATCCATTTCTTTTCTTGCTTCTCTTTTTCTTCTATAGTTTTTTCTTGTTTCACTTCTTCGGATTCAAATTCTATTTCTTCTAAATTTTCATTAAAATCAGCCTTAAACATTTCTACAGTATCAGAAACCGTAGAATCGGCCTTTTTAAAAGAATCAACAAGTTCTTGGTAACTAATAATCGACTTTTCTTCTTGTTCCTTTTCAAACGACGCTACAGCATCCTCTGGTGTCATCTCTAAATTTTTCTGCATGGCCTCAAGAACTTTATCTATTTCTAGTTTTGGTTTTTTTACTTCTTCCACAGCTTCTACTTCCTCATCATCTAATTTTGAATTTGTACTTTCTTTTTCCTCTCTTGGCTTCGCTTTAGATAGAGAGTCAAGAATATCCCCTATTTCTTCTTTATCTTTTTTTCGCTCCTTTATAACAAGATAGATAATACAACCAACATTGATTAAAAATAGGAGCAGAATTATTGTAGTTAATAATTTATGCCCTGTGAACAAATTTAACATAATCATAATATCACTCCATAAATTCATAATTTAAAACACTTAATAAATAAAGAGGAACTGTTTCCGTTCTAAGAATCTGATTTCCTAGATGAACAGGCTCATATCCCATTTGAATGAACATTTCTTCTTCCTTTTTCGTTAAACCACCTTCGGGTCCAAATACCATATTTATTGTATCATAGTCCCGCTTTGTTTTCATCCATTTTTTAAGACTTTTACATTCACTTTGCGTTGAACAAAGCATTTTGAGCCCCTTTAAATTTTCAAGGGGATGTGTCTCTTTTAATGGAATAACTTTAGGAATGATAAGCCTTTTGGATTGTTCTGCTGCTTCTTTTACAATTCGCATCCAGCGTTCTATTTTTTTCATTTCTTTTTCCTCTTTCCATTTAATAAGACTTCTTTCTAAGGGAGTGATTAAAATAGTATCCACTCCAAGTTCAGTTGCTTTTTGTAAAATCATATCCATTTTTTGTTCTTTTAAATAAGGAATGCATATAACCTTCTTTATTTTTTCTTTTCTGTGTTCTTCTTTTTTAGCAAGAAGACGAACTGTGATCTCCTCATCTATATTTTGAACACAAGCAAGATAAAGTATTCCATCAATTACAACTTCTATCTGTTCTTTTTCTTTCATACGCATCACATGTTTGATATGATGATAATCTAAAGGTTCCAAAATAAAAATATCTTCTTTTTTTTCTTTCGCAAAATAGCGCTGCATTCTATCCCAACTTTCCCTCACTTAATCTCTTATATTCTCTTAAGAAATAATCATCTGTCATTCCTGCGATATAATCGATGGCCATTCTCTTACTATTATTATTTTTTATATACTCCTCACATTTATAATTTAAAAATGCAGTAAATATTTTTTCATTTGTTTCTTTGTTTTGAATTTGTCTTACATAGGTAGTAAATAAAAAAGTAAACATCACTTTATATTTATTTCTTTGCTCAGAACTTGTTGCTTTTGCATATATATGCTCATAATTGAATTTTTTTAAGTTTTTAAGTGCATGATACATTTTACTGGATAAATTGATTTGATTTTTTCCATAACTATTTTCGATCACATCTAAAATAAGAGTATTAATGATTTGCCTATTTTTATCCCCTAGAAGAGATACCAGTTCTTTTGGTAATTCTTCCTTTTTAAATACACCTAACCGAACAGCATCTTCAATATCTCTTCCAATATAACCAATAATATCGGCGAGGCGTACCACACAGCCTTCTAGCGTCATCGGATGTAAATGTTTTAACGTATCCAAATCGGTATAACATTTTTCATACTCCTCCAAGAAATTTTCTTTTGTTTTCTCAATTGGACCATAGGTGCTTTCTAAAAATTCGCCATTATGACACAAAATACCATCCAAGACTTGTACTGATAAATTAAGCCCATGGCCTCCATTTTCTAGATACATAAGCGTTCTTACACTTTGGACATTATGGTTAAAGTAGCCTTCCCCCGCTTCTATACTGATTTCATTTAGAATCGCTTCCCCAACATGTCCAAAAGGAACATGTCCTATATCATGGCCTAAAGCAATAGCCTCAATCAAATCTTCGTTTAAAGATAACGCTCTTCCGATCGTTCTTGCAATTTTGCTGACCATCTGTACATGGGTCATTCTCTTAGAAATGTTGTCATTTTCACTTTTCGTAAATACTTGTGTTTTATCAATATACCTTGTATAGGCTAAACTATAAATAATACGGTCTGTATCACGAAAGAAGATAGGTCGGATATCCGCTTCTTCTTTTTTGAGACGAATGGCATTTTTACTTTTGGTTGCATAAGGAGAAAGCATTTCTTCTTTCTGTATTAATTTTTCTTTGATTTCTTCTAACATACTACCACCTCCATTTATTTTACCATAGAAAAAGATTTATGGGAGCGATTTCGTAGAAAAAATATCTCTCTTTTTGCTTCTTAATGCAATTTTACTTTATCGATAAAAGATAAGCTCTACAAATTTTGAAAAAGGTGGTATAATAAAGCCATAGATCGCTGTATGAAAATGAAAAGAAAGAAGGAAGAACATGGAATTTCGTGAAGACTTATTCTTTTCCATTCCAGAATATAAGGGGGATGGAAAGGGTTTACTTACTCTTGGAGAATTTAAAACCATTACACTAGAAAATGGAAAGAAGATAGAACTATACCCCTATTTACTACAAACCCATTGTACTCGTGGTACCAGCAAGTTGGACCCAAGAAGACGTATGACACCGAATGAGGCAATTCCCCAACTGGCAGAAGCGTATGCTGAACACTATAACAATGCAGATCTGGGGGAACATTGGACCAAAGAAGAAGTAGAAGAAATGCTAGAGTGGCAACTAGGCCAAAGTCTAGGACGCTACTTTTTAATAAAATGGGCAAAGGATTTAGAAACACAAAAAGAATTCCCTATTGGCTTTTTCTGCAGTTATACAAAACCTTATCAAAGAGGGAAAATGCTTTGGGATGGAGAACTTTTTGTCTTACCAGAGTATCGTAAATATGGAATAGGAACAGAACTCGTGGAAGCCTTATTTACTATCGCAAATGAAAATGGAATCTCTTTTATCGAAGGATTAACATATGAAGATGAAAATGGATATCCTTTTCAGTTTTGGCAAAAACTGGGTATGGAAAGAGATGACCTAATTCATATCTATGGAAATATAAAAGACTCCTTAACAAAGATGGAAAACAAAACAGAAAAGCAGAAGTAATACAAAAAAATACAATTTCGGTTGTATTTTTCTTTATAACATTTTCCATGGTTTAAGATACGTACTCTCTTTTTCATACGTCTGATAAAGAGCAATTGGCTCTCCTTGGTACATAAATAGAATTTTATCTTCCTTCTTTTTTTTAGGAAGAAGAGCTCCATTTTTTATTTTTCTATACTCTTCCTCTGTTACTTCCATTTGCTCTATATCTTGTAAAACCTCTTTTAAAGAAAGAAATTGATAATTTCCATGTTCTATTTCTTCTAAAGAATAGGCATCTTCTATTTTAAATTTTCCTTGTTTGGTTCTTCTTAGTGTAGTCATGGTTCCTACTGTATCTAGCTTATACGCTATATCACGAATGAGCGAACGAATATACGTTCCTTTACTTACAATAACGCTTGCCTCTACTATCGTTTTCTTTTTTAGATAATCTACACTTTCTAGTTCCACCTCATGAATAGTCACTTCTCTTTTTGGAGGAACGACTTCTTCGTTATTTCTTGCATATTCGTATAACTTTTTGCCATTAATTTTAACAGCTGAGTAAAGAGGAACCTCTTGTTCATATATCCCTACCATCTGTTTTAAAACTTCTTCTATCTTATCTTTGGAAATAGATACTTCTTCTTCTTTTAAAAGCAGTCCTGTACTATCCAATGTATCGGTTAAAGTTCCTAGTTCTGCTGTAAAAATATATTCTTTATCTAGCGAGGTTAGAATGTCAACTAGCTTTGTATACTTTCCAATACAAACAACTAAAACACCGGTTGCTAAAGGGTCGAGGGTTCCTGTATGCCCTATTTTTTTCGTATGAAAGACTTTTATTAATCGATTAACGACATCACGACTGGTCATCCCTGCCGGTTTATCCACCACTAAAATACCATTCATATTATTCCTTATATTCAAATTCTAAATCAAGAATACGAATAGTATCCCCTTCTTTAGCGCCCATTTCTCTTAATTTATCGTCAATACCCATCTTACGAAGCTTCATCGCAAAACGTTCTGCAGCCTCATTCGTTTTAAAGCTAGTCATACGTAGAAGTTTCTCTACCTTGTCTCCTCGGACAACCCATACTCCATCTTCATTATAAATGGTAAAAGGTTGTTCTACTTTAAATTGATAGAGGACGTGACTTTCAAATTTTTCTTCTTCATACAAAGGTTGTTTTGGAATTTCTTCTAATTTGTTTGCTAGAGCAAGAACAGCTTCCTCTAACCCTTTCTTCTCTGCAGCAGCGATGGGATAAATTTCGATATTTCTCACCTTTTCTTGAAATTGTTTTAAATTTTCTTCCGCTCCTTCTAAATCCATTTTATTCGCCAAAATAATTTGTGGTTTCTCTAGAATTTTAGGATTAAACGCTTCTAATTCTTGATTAATTAAAAGGTAGTCTTCATAAGGGTCTCTTCCCTCAAAACCACCCATATCGATCACATGAGCAAGCACTCTTGTTCTTTCAATATGCTTTAAAAATTGGTCGCCAAGCCCTTCTCCTAAAGAGGCTCCTTTAATTAAACCTGGTAAATCCGCAACAACAAAGGACTTGTTGTTCCTAGCCCTCACTACTCCTAAATTAGGTGTAATGGTGGTAAAATGGTAGGCAGCAATTTTGGGTTTTGATGCAGAAATCGAAGAGATAATAGTGGATTTTCCAACACTAGGTAATCCCACGAGCCCAACATCGGCAAGTAACTTTAACTCGACTTTTACCTTTCTTATCTCACCTGGTTCTCCATTTTCTGAGAATGCGGGAGCTGGATTGGAGCGTGTTGCAAAAGCAATATTTCCTCTTCCTCCTCTTCCTCCATAGGCAATGGTTACTTCTTCATTTTCTTTTGTTAAATCAGCCATGATTAATCCTGTCTCCATATCGGTGATAATCGTTCCTGGTGGTACTTTAATGGTAATATCTTCTGCATTCTTCCCATGCATCCCTTTTCCAAGACCGTTGGCTCCTTTTTTTCCTTTGACAATACGGTGGTACTTTAAATCAATGAGCGTATTCAGACCCATATCTACTTTAAAAAGAATATTACTCCCTCTTCCCCCATTTCCTCCAAAAGGGCCTCCCATCGAAATATATTTTTCACGGCGAAAGGCCATACACCCATCTCCCCCATTTCCTGCATAGAGTTCCATCGTCACTTCATCAATAAACATAAGTAACCTCCTTTTTTGACTATAATTTTATTTGTAGATTTGGATTTTTTTCTAACAAAATCGTTTTAATTTGGGAAATTTCTTCCCGCTTCTTTTCTGTGTCCCCAATTCTATACGTAGTTCCATCAATGAGAGTAAATTGTAAAGCATTTTCTGTTACTACTTCTAAACCAATCAAATAGGTTTTTGATACACTTTCAATTCTATCTAATTGTTGATAGGAAAAAGAGACCATTTTACCAAGAAAAGTTCTATGCATTAAATAAATAGAAGTATCGGTTAGTAAAATATCTGCTTTATTCCAAAAAATGATTTTTTCAATATTTTTCTGTATCTTTTTCCCTTTTCTGTGCTTTTTTAATTTGGAAAGAAAAGAAATAGCCTGCCAACTAGCAAGAACATAAATGGCAGTAAAAAGGCTTATGAACCCTAACAAGCAGTAAAATATAAATTTGCCCTTTTGTTCCGTATAAGCATACTTTAATGAGCCATGATAAGAAAATAGCAAAAGAAGAATGGTAGCCATAGCAAATAGAAGAAATTTTACACTCTCTTTTACTACTATTTTTTGAATACTATATTCTTCTATATTTTTCATACCCGCAACTCCTTTTCTAAATTCATTCTACCATAGTTTTTCTATTTTTAAAAGCAAAGAAAAAGAAAGAATTAAACTCTTTCTTCGTAAACACTTGCCTGTTTTTTTTCTTTTCCAAGTCTTTCAAACTTTACATATCCATCTATTTTAGCATAGATGGTATCGTCTTTTCCAATACCTACATTTTTCCCTGGATAAATTTTTGTTCCACGTTGACGATAAAGAATGGAACCTCCTGTTACAAACTCACCATCGCTTGCTTTGGCTCCAAGGCGTTTTGATTCAGAATCACGTCCATTTTTCGTAGAACCTTGCCCTTTTTTATGGGCAAATAATTGAATCGATAATTCCATGAATTTCATAGGTACACCTCCTATTCATTTATTTTTATATTTTTTGGATATTGTTTCTCTAATTCTTTTAATAAAGAAATCAAATTTTCCATTAATAAATCAACAACTTTGGAATGTTTTTCCATTACAATTTGGACATACCCCTCATCTTTACTATAAGATAGACTTTTATTGTCATACCTTAAAGTGGCATTCACTGTTGTAATTACCATTGTACTTACACTCGCACAAACAATATCTTTTCCATAGTCATCGTAAAGGGCATGCCCTTTTATTTCCAAAGAAGAAATCATTTTTCCTTCTTTTTTTATACTGATTTTAATCATGATTAAGCTTTAATATCTTTAATTTCCACTTTTGTGTATGGTTGACGATGTCCTTGTGTTTTACGATATTTTTTCTTTGGATTGTATTTAAAAATACGAATTTTCTTATTCTTACCATGTTTTACAACAGTAGCAGTAACTTTGGCTCCCTTAACATAAGGCATTCCAACGTTGCCATTGGCCATTAAAACATTCTCAAATGTAATATCGCTTCCTGCTTCCGCATCCAATTTTTCAACATATAAAACAGTTCCAACTTCAACATAATATTGTTTTCCGCCTGTTTCAATAACTGCTTTCTTCATTCAGTTTACCTCCTTTAATTTTCTAAGACTCACTATGAAGGTACGTGAACCCACGTTTTCACCTTTTCTATGTGGTTGTAGAGTGAGGCCCTACACAACTATAGATTTTAACATAAAAGAAAATAGAAATCAATCCCTTTTCCTAGAAATTACTCTTCATCAAGTCTTTTCCCACATAAAAAGCAAACGGAGGCATCCATTCCTAATTTCGTGCCACAATTAGGGCATTCTCTATATGTATCCATATCTAAAACGTCTTCTTTTTTTTCCTCAACATATTGGACTTTTTCCATCGCATGCATCGGACTTCCTACATCCAACGTTACAACAGGAGCAATAGTGTTTTCCATCATCTCTGCACTAGAAGTGCCTTTAGTAGAATCGTTTACCATATAAGAATCTGTTAAATTTTGCTCTAGAGGCCCTATAACACTTTCTTGCATTGGTACCTGGAATTCAGTTTCCACCTCTTGCTTCCCCTCTTCATAAATCTCGTCCAAATCTGGCATTGCTCCAAGAGGCGCAATAGGACCATGCATCAACATTTCTTCTTTTTCTAAACTCTCGTCCTCTGTTGGAATAAAAGATTCCCTTTGCTTACTAAAGGCCAATATAGGAAAGAAAATAAAAGGAAAAAGCAAAAGTCCAATCGCAAAGCTCCTCGCCTTTCCCAACCGATCAGCCAATGCTGCAAAAACCAAATATGTAATATAAATATTCACACCAGGAATAAAAAAGAGAACCAGCATCCAATTTGAAAGGTTGGCTAATCGAAACAAAGCTAAAATATTCCATATAGGAATAAGCGCTTTCCATCCTGCAATGCCTGCCTTTTGATAACTTTTCACCATCGTATACATTTCAAAAACAAAAAACAGAATACAGAAAATAGCTATCAAAATAAATAAAATTTTTTCCATCGTATACTCACCAACATTATTATACTAAATTCATAACCCTTTAACAAGCTATGAGAAACAGTTTCAAAACAAAATTTCCCCTATTTCCTATTTTTTATCTTTAACTAGCACAACGGGTTAAATTAGAATATTGAGATTTATTTGATATACTAGAAATGGATAGAGCACCTAAATATGATAATTATACTCCAAATGATGTTATCAATAGAATTTTTGTCATTATCTAAATCGAAAATACAAAAGCCATAGAAATACACATATTATTTAAACATTATCATTATAAGATTTTAATTTTCAAAGGTAGTAAATTCGTAATAAAAATTAGAAATTTTTAAAGTATTAATTTAAATGTTAAAAAATACTATGGAATGTCCATAGTATTGGTATATATTTTTATAAGCGAGACTAGTGGCGCGGCCACTAAAGTCTCGTCCTAATAAGGTATAGTATTACCCTTATTATGTAGCATGTAGCAAAATACTTTAAAATCTTTTTAAATTATAACTCTTAAATTTTTATTGTGCCGTTTTTGATTTTATCTATTATTGCTTTTGCCCTTGATTCCATATTTGGTAAATTATTGAGTGAAAAAAATTTTAATTCTTTGCTTTCATTATCTGATACTTTAATTGTCCCAGTATAATTTAATACTTTAAATAAAACTATAACTGTGCACATTTTATCCCCATTAGGATATTCAAAATAATATTCTTTTCCAGACAACACATCAACAAGTTCTAAGTTACTAGCTGTAATTCCTGCTTCCTCTTTTAATTCTCTTATAGCAGTATCTTTAATATTTTCGTATAATTCCATTGATCCACCGGGAATACCCCAAGTATTTGTATCACTTCTTAAATTTAATAGCAATTCATTTTTATTATTAAATACTAGTGTAGTTGCACCAAGACCTATAATAGGTTCATGGCCAACATACTTTCTTAAATTCATTATATATCCCATTTTTTCCTCACTTTCATTTTGATACTATTATATCATGTTTTTAGTTATTTATTTGAAGTAATAGTTAGCTTATTTATAAAAATGGATAATTTTAAAAATCTTATTACCAATTTTGTATTTAAAAGTAGTAATTTAGTAGTAAATTATCTTAAAATTTTTACATATTAACTTTTAAATAAAAATAGCCGTTTTTCTCCACAAAAAAATTGAGAATTCACTCAATTTTTCTGAAAAAGATTTATAAAACAGTAACATTTACTGCTCTAAATTTTGTTTCATCTTTTGGATCTTTTTCCACATCAAAAGACACCTTTTGTCCTTCTTCTAGTGTTTTGAATCCAGTTCCATTAATAGCTGAAAAATGAACGAATATACTTTCATTTGTTTCATCTACAGTAATAAAACCATATCCTTTTTCACTATTGAAAAATTTTACAATTCCTGTTTTCATTTCTATCCTCCTCGCCTTATATTTCATACAACGATTTTATAGAACAAAATTCAAAAAAATATAATTTTTTACTTTCTAAGCACAATATATAAGTTTTTTTCTTACTTTGTCCTTACACGATTTCCCCATATAATGTAGTTATTTCATTTAATGAAATTTTTTACATTATAAGAGTAGTCTCAATCACTTTTTATTTCTAATTTTCCTATTTTTTATTCGTTACTATTCCCCAATTATTTTTTTAGTTAAACAATTGTGGATTTTTCTGTAGGAAGAAATTTCTTAGAAAATAAAAAGAATAAAATTTGCATTGTGTAAAACATAGATTTATCGTATCACGCATTTACAAAAATGTAAATACAAATGAAAGGATTTCTAAAGTTTTAGTAACACAGCAAATATTTATTATATATCACTCTTTTTATTGCTATATGCACGTTTTATTAATTTCTCCCAATTTCCTCTTCAATACGAAGGAGTTGGTTGTACTTACAAATTCTATCTGTTCTAGACATGGAACCTGTTTTTATCTGTCCTAAAGAAAGTCCTACAGCCAAATCAGCAATAGTTGTGTCTTCTGTTTCTCCGCTACGATGTGACAAAACCGTTTTGTAACCTGCTTTTTTAGCTAAAGCAATGGCTTTTAAAGTTTCCGTAATTGTTCCAATCTGATTTACCTTTAGAAGAATAGAGTTTCCAGCATGCATGTCGATTCCTTTTTGTAAGTATTCTATATTGGTAACAAATAAGTCATCCCCTACAATTTGAAGCTTGTCTCCAAGTCGCTCCGTTACTTTCCTAAATCCTTCCCAGTCATTTTCATCTATAGGATCTTCAATCGAAACAATTGGGTATTTGGAAACTAACTTTTCATAAAAATCAATGAGCTCATCCGTTGTAAATTCCTCTCCTGTAGACCAACGAAATCTATATTTTCCTATACTCTTATCAAAAAATTCAGAAGCAGCTACATCAATGGCTAAGACAACATCTCGTCCCGGTTCATACCCTGCTTTTTTGATGGCTTCAACAATAAATTCAAACCCTTCCTCGTTACTATTTAAATCAGGAGCAAATCCCCCCTCATCTCCGACACCTGTTGCATAGCCTTTTTCACTTAAAACTTTTTTTAATGCATGAAATACTTCAGAACCAATTCGTACTCTTTCTTTGATTGTATCTGCTTTAGGAATAATCATGAACTCTTGAAAATCCACCTTATTATCAGCATGGGCTCCTCCATTAATAATATTCATCATTGGGTAAGGTAGAGTTCTTCCTTCTCCTACATAAGAATATAGAGGTTTGTTATGATAAAGAGCTGCTGCTTTTAGTACTGCCATAGAAACACCGAGAATCGCATTGGCTCCTAATTTACTTTTTGTTTTTGTACCATCAAGAGCAAGCATTTTATTGTCAATTTCTTCTTGTTCAGTCACATCATAACCAATGAGTGCATCTCTCAAAATAGTATTTACATTTTCTACCGCCTTTAAGACCCCTTTCCCATTGTAACGATTAGCATCTTGATCTCTAAGTTCTAAGGCTTCTCTTTCTCCTGTGGATGCACCAGATGGAACGATTGCCCTTCCCAAAACTCCATTTTCTAAAATCACATCCACTTCTACAGTTGGGTTTCCTCTCGAATCCAAAACCTCTCTTGCTTTTATATCTTTAATTTTACACATATTTATCCTCTTTTCTAAATTTTATAACGCATTTACAATTCTTTTAAATTCTGCTCCTCTATCTTCGAAACTTTTATATTGATCCCAAGAAGCACAGGCTGGGGACAAAAGTACAGTATCTCCCTCCTCTGCATCACAACTGGCTTTTTTGGTTGCTTCCTCTAAATTTTCAAATACAAAGCAATCGATCCCATTTCGAACACAAAATTCTTTAATTTGCTCTTTAGTCTCTCCGTAGCATAGAACTTTTTTTACCTGTTTCATACTTTCCTTTAACTCATCAAATGGTATATTGCGATTTAATCCACCCATGATTAAAAGAACTGGCGTTGCAAACGATTGAAGTGCAATTTCGGTTGCTTTATTATTCGTAGATTTTGAATCATTATAGTAAGCCACTCCCTTTTTATTTCGCACAAATTCAATACGATGCTCTACTCCAGAAAAGGTGGTTAAAACTTTTCGTATTACTTCATTGGAAACAGAAAACTGTTTTGCTACCAAAATCGCCGCCATACTATTTTCTAAATTGTGTTCTCCTTTTAATAAAATGGATTCTATATCTATAATTTTCCCTTGTTGATTATAAATGGCATTTTCTTTTATAAAAATATCTGCAACTGTTTCTCTTTTTGAAAAATAAAGTTTTAAAGAAGGAATACTGGACACTAAATCCATAGAATACTTATTTTCTTTATTTAAAATAGCGATATTTTCTTTGGTATGATGATTAAATATTCGCCTTTTCATCTCGACATATCTTTCAAAAGAATCATGGAAATCAAGATGCACTTCCTCATAAATATTGGTTAAAACACTGATATTTGTTTTAAAGTCATACATATCACAAAGTTGGTGATCGGAGATTTCTAAAACCAAAATATCGTCTTTTTTTATTTCATCTACAAACTGTGTGAGTGGTGTTCCTATATTTCCACCTAAATAAACAGAGTGTCCTGCCTCTTTTAATAAGGTATAAATCAAAGTAACTGTTGTCGTTTTTCCATTGGAACCCGTTACACCAATAATTTTTGTCTCTTTATTCAAAAAAGGCAAGCTCCAATTCATTGATAACAGGAATTTTCAATTCCTTTGCTTTTAATACACAAGGATTATCATACTTAATTCCTGGATTTTTAATGACATAATCCAATTTTTCATGCACTAAATCTTCTTGTTTTTCGGTAATAACAACCGTAACACCAAGATTCTTTAATTCTTCTATTTTTTCTTCCTCTTGTTCCTTCCTATCTGTAACTACAATATGATTTTGATATTTACTTAAATATTTGGCTGCTTCATAACCACTTCGTGCCATTCCTAGTATTAAAATTTCTTTATTTTCAAACATTCTATCACCTCCTTTATTTTATCAAAATAATTAAAACTTGTTAAGTAAAAGTTTACTTTTTAATAAAACTCCTTTATATCTAAAGAAATCTACAAAATTATAGTATTTTTTTACTACTAATTTACTACTTTATAATTAACTTTAAATGCAATTTTATTATAGTTTCCAAGTTCGTCCATCATTTAATTTAAAATTAGGATTAGGATTCATTTTTATATTAAATTCTTTAATATATTTATCCATCTCCTCTTTTGAAATATATCCTTCGGAATATGGTATATTATCATTTTTAGAAATATAAATATCTTTTATACCGCTTATAAAAGGCATTCTATCATAGATATACAAAACGTCTGCCATAAATCCAATATGTTCATCATAATGCTTGGCTTTTTCTGGTGTATATTGTTTCTCTACTTCTTCAATTAAAATTGAGCAGTCGCCTCCATCCCAATGTTCATCTTTATAATTTTTTAAGCACAGTGAGGGAAAATTATCTCCTATTTTTCTATATTCCACGTCAACAATTATATAATAATCATTATTCCCAATTTTAATTCTTTTTGATATTTCCATCTTCAATTTCTCCTTTTAGTATTGTTTTATAATTAAATTTAACTTATACGTTAATTTTAGTAAATTATACCAATTTTCTATGATATTGTCATCAGTTTCAATAATTTTAATTGGCATCTACAAAACATTATTGCTACATGCTATATGCTACATAATAAGGGTAATACTATACCTTATTATGGCGAAGACTTGAGTGGCTATGCCACTAAGTCTCGCTTTTATAAATAGATACTCTTATACTGTGCAATGTCATAGTATTTTTTAAATATTTAAAATTAATACTTTAAAAGATTTCTAAATTTTTACTACTAATTTACTACTTTTGAAAGTGAAAATATAAGAAATTATAACAATTTATAAGAATATCCTTCAAAAATAAAAATGCTGTAAACGCTTATAAATAAAGGTTATAACACTATTTAAGGACTTATAAAAGAACAATCAAAAACTACTATATTTTTAATATAAAATCTATATTTTTTCTGTTTATTTGTGTTATAATACTTTGGATTGGAGGAAATATGAAAATTACAGAACTTACCAATGACGAATTTGACCTTTTTTTAAAAAATTGTCCCCTGTTTTCGATTTACCAAACTGTCGAATACGCCCTTTTAATGAATACAGAAGGATTTGATAGCATTTTGCTTGGATTAAAAGAACAAGAGAAAGTGGTAGCTGCCTCTGTTCTTTTGATTGAAAAAAGAACAAAATATAAAATTGCTTACGCCCCAAGAGGCTTCTTGATTGATTACCAAAATACTTCCCTTTTAAAAACATTTACAAAAGAGGCTATAAAATATTTAAAAAAATTAGGCATCATGTCTATTCGACTCAATCCTCTACTCATTAGACATACATATAATATGAAAGAAGGTACTTTCGTAAAAGAGGAAAACTTTGATTCTATCTTTCATTCTTTAAAAAAACTCGGTTACAGACATTTGGGTTTTAATGCGTATTTTGAGGGAATAAAGCCAAGATTTGTTGCATTAATTGATTTAAAAAAGGCCTACTATGAAATCTTCAATGGGATTAAAAAAGAATACCGAACCAAGATTAGAACCGCTTCTAAACTTGGAATCGAAGTCCATCTAGGTACAGAAAATGAACTTTCTTATCTTTATAACCACACGCAAAATAAATATCCTAGAGATTTGGCTTATTTTACAAAAGCATATCAATACTTTAAACGAAAAAATAAAATTGATTTTTTCTATACAAAGCTTAATACAATTGCTTATTTGAAGCATGCACAAGAAGAGTACCAAAAACAAATACTCATTTATAATGAAATTCTTGTAAACATCAATACAGATTTAAAAAATCGTGAAAAATGGATTAACGAAAAAATGAAACAAGATCAAAGAATAGAAAAGAGAAAACAGGAATTAATGAAAGCCACTACCTTATTAAAAGAAAATCCAAATGGGATTATAACTTCCTCCCTTCTTATTATTAAAGAAAAAAAAGAAGCCGTTGTCTTTATGGATGGATACAATCCAAAATACAAGTCTTTCCATTCCAAACACCTACTAATTTGGAAATTGTGTGAAAAATACGCGAGTGAGGGTTATGAACGACTCAATTTAGGGGGGATTGTCCAAGTGACATTAAAAGAAAATAAATATGCTGGTTTAAATCAATTTAAACTCAACTTTGGTGGGCAAGCAATTGAGTATGTTGGTGACTTTGAACTTATTGTCAATCATTACTTTCATTTTTTAAATAAAAGTATTATCCCTATTCCAGAGATAATGAAAAAATAACACACCATTACTATTTTGCCTTTTTCATAAATTATGTTACAATAGCTCTACTAGGAGGTAAAAATGAAAACTTTACAAAAAAGAAAAATAAGGCTATGGGGTGGAACCATTCTTTTAAGTGCCGCTCTTTTCAGTACATCTTATTCTCTTCAAAAAGAAAATAAGAGGAGAAATGCCTTCTTTCCAAATAGGGTAAAAGAAGCAGAAATGCATGTAGAAGCATGGATGAAACTGTATTTAGAACCACAAATAGAAGAAATAAAACAACAACTGTATTTTTCTCCCTCGAAGAACGCTAAAGATTTATATCCTTCCTCTCTTGCCTTAGAAAAAGAAATAGAACGCTTTTATCCTACCTTTTTCTTAAATGAAAAAACAATTCAAAAGATTAAAAAATAACGAATTCTTCCTTATTTTAAAAAAAGTGTCCCTTTTAAGACACTTTTTTTGATTGTAGCTCTTTTTCAATTTTTCCTTTATTTGTCTCGTAGCTTGGCCTTACAAATTTCTTCTACTTGGCTAATCACAGTTTTAAATACTTCATTCACTTCTTCATCGGTCAGCGTACGATTAATATCTGTAAATGTTAAAGAATAAGCAAGCGATTTTTCATCTTCTTTCACATTTTCCCCTGTATATACATCAAATACTTCGATTTCTTTCAATAACTTACCACCTGTTTTTTTAATAACCGCTTCTATTTCTTTAGACGTTACCTCTTTTTTCACAATAAATGCTAAATCCTTTTTGATTTCTGGATACTTAGGAATATCCTTGTAACGCATTCTTGTCCCTCTATTTTCAAGCAGTTTATCCAAACTGATCTCAAAAGCAAAAGCATCTTTGGAAACAATACTTGGATGGATTTTTCCAACAACACCGATCCTTTTTCCTTGTAAGACAATCGAAGCAGATTGTCCTGGATGAAACTCCTTTGGAATATTTGTATCGACTTCCAACGTATAACGATTTTGGTATCCTAAATAATCGAGTAATTCTTCTAAAACGCCCTTTATAATATAAAAGTCTACTTTTGTCTTTTGAATATCTAAATAATAGTCTCCTGTCATGAAAACAGCCAATTTATTTTCTTCTTTATAGACGCCCTCTTCCTTATAAAATCCTTTTCCTACCTCAAAAATACAAATATCCTCTTGGCTACGAGCCTTATTATAAAGATATATTTCTTTTAGAGAATAAAGAAGGCTATAGCGAAGTGTATTTTTATCTTCACTCATAGGATCTGCTAAAGAAATAGGTGTAAAGGTATCTGTCGTAAAAGAAGTGACTTCCCCTTTTGGAATCAAAGAATAACTTAATGTTTCACTTAGTCCTAAAGTAACTAACTTATTTTTAATTTCTCTTCTTGTTTTGTTATAACTTCCCGTAACTACATTTAAAAGAGGCAGTTTTCCTTTAATTTGATCCATACCATACATTCTACCTACTTCTTCAATCAAATCTTCTTCCATATGAATATCCATTCGTCGTGTTGGAACGGTTACTTTTAATGTTTCTCCTTGCTCTACGATAAAACCTAAGTCTTCCAAAATTCCTACTACTGTATCTTGCTCTAAGGAAATACCTAAAACTTTTTTTATTTTTTCTAAAGAAATATCAATAATCGTATCTTGTATAGATAAAGTAGTATATTCTACCATCCCACCAACAATTTCGGCATCTGCATATTTTTCTAAAAGCGCACAACTGCGTTCTATTGCCATATAAGTTCTTTTTGGATCAATTCCTTTTTCAAAACGAGTAGAGGCTTCACTACGAAGAATTTTTTTACTCGTTTTTCGAACACGAATACTATCAAAAATAGCAGACTCGATGATAATATCTTTGGTATCTTCTTCTACTTCCGTAGAAAGTCCACCCATCACACCAGCGAGTCCTATTGCCCCTTCTTGGTTGGCAATTACAATATCTTCTTTCGCTAATGTACGCCTTTGCCCATCCAAAGTGATAAGCTCTTCCTCTTCTTTGGCATCTCTTACAATCAACGTATCTCCTAAACGAGACGCATCATAAAAATGAAGAGGTTGCCCTGTTTCTAACATTACATAGTTCGAAATATCCACTACATTGTTAATAGGACGAATACCAGAGGCAATAAGTCGATTTTTAATAAAATTAGGACTTTCTTTTATTGTTACATTTTTTACTTTTTTAGCCAAGAACAAAGGGCAAGCATCTGTTTTCACTTCTACTTTAAATGTATCATGGATATCTTCTCTATTTTGTGTATAAGATACGTCTATATCTTTGACTTTCTTTTTGTAAATAGCACCAAGTTCATAAGCCATACCAAGTATACTTAATAAATCTCCTCGATTAGCTGTAAGTTCAAAATCAATCACTTCATCATCGAGACCTAAAAGAGCAATGGGGTCACTTCCAACCACCGCATCATTTGGTAATTCATGAATACCTGCCTTATCTTTTTCTTCTAAAAATTTATGATCAAGTCCAAGTTCGCATTTCGCACAAAGCATTCCATTGGATTCGACACCTCGAATACTCCCTTTTTTGATTTCTCCTGCTGGAAGTTGAGCTCCTGCTAAGGCTACAATCACTTTTAAACCTTGCCTGCAATTGGGCGCTCCACAAACAATATTTAGAATTTCACTTCCAATATCCACTTTACAAACATGTAAATGGTCAGAATTAGGATGATCCCTACACTCTAAAATTTCTCCCACCACCAAATGCGTACAAGGAAGCAAGGAAGAAGCGGATTCGTATTCATTTCCAACCGCTGTCATCGCCTCTGCGATATCTTTTATGGATAAGTTGTTATCTATTTCAATATAATCACTAACAAATTTTCTACTTAACTTCATTTTGCTCCTCCTTTCGATCAAATTGTTTTAAAAAACGAATATCATTTCCATAAATGGTCCTTATATCAGGAATGCCATATTCAAACATTGCAAAACGGTCAATGCCAGTACCAAAAGCAAAACCTTGGTATTTTTTAGGATCATACCCACACATCGTGAGTACATTGGGATGCACCATACCCGCTCCAAGTACTTCAATCCAACCTGTTTGTTTACATAAAGAACATCCTTTCCCACCACATTTGAAACAAGTCACATCCACTTCTACAGATGGTTCTGTAAATGGGAAAAAACTTGGTCGAAAACGAACTTCTGTTTTTTCTCCTAAGATGGTTTTGCAAAATAATTCAAGTGTTCCCTTTAAATCCGCCATGGATACATTTTCATCAATCACAAGACCCTCTACTTGCATAAATTGATGAGAGTGTGTAGCATCTTCATCTCTTCTATATACTTTTCCAGGACAAATAATACGAATAGGTCCTTTTTCATGGTTTTCTTCCATTGCCCTTACTTGCGCAGTAGAAGTCTGTGTTCTTAAAAGGAAATTTTCATACTCGTTTTCTAAGTAAAACGTATCTTGCGCATCGCGAGCAGGATGTCCTTTTGGTAAATTTAATTTTTGGAAACAATTTTCATCGCTTTCTATTTCTGGTCCTTCATAAACAGTATATCCCATGGAAACAAATAAATCTTCAAATTGTTCTATCATTCTAGTCATTGGGTGCTTACTGCCTCTTCTTACTTTCTTACTAGGAAGAGTAATATCAATTTTTTCACTTTCCAATTTTTTATTTAAAAGCCTCTCTTCGATTTCTTTTCTTTTTTCTTCTACTAAAGAAGTTGCTTCTTCTTTTAATTCATTTAAGATTTTTCCAAATTCTTTTTTGGCATCTAAACTCATTTCTTTTAAATTACTAGAAAGCTCTGTAATTTTTCCTTTTTTTCCTAAATACTCTACTTTGAGTTCATTTAAAGAATGCATCTCTGTAATTTGTGAGATAGCTTCCTTTAACTCTTTTTTTAATTGTTCTTTTTTCTCGTTCATCGTTTTTCCTCCTTTATATGTGTTCTTTTTGGTTTAATTTAAAACGAATGCCACCCAAAATATATAAATAAATATATTTAGAAATGGCCTCTTTTTTTCTACTTTTAAAAACTTGATGTCTCACATCGGTTAGAATAGTAAATTGCTTTTCTCCCTTTATTTTTGCATATACCTCTATACTAGAAGATATGGGTACAACTTGATCCATTGTTCCATGGAGTAATAAAACAGGGCACTCGATTTGTTCTAAAGAAGCTTGCGCTAAAAGTGCCACTTTTCGAACCTCTCTTACATCCTTAAAAGGAACTGTGAATAATTTTTGAAGTACACCTTCAAATCCAGTACCAAATGGATGATCTTTTCGTAAAAAGAGCGCTTTGAGGTCTTCTCTATTTTGAACTGGACTTCCTACAGTAAATGCAGGTGCAATCAAAATAAGCTTTTCTATTTCTTTATATTTAGAAGCTAGAATAGCAGCAATAGCCCCTCCCATACTATGTCCAACTAAAATAATTTGTTTTTTATCTTTTTTTATCCTGCATAATTCTTCTTCTGCCTTTTCTAGCCATTTATCATAAGTGATTTTTGCCACACCATGTTCTGTATGACCCGGTAAAGTAAATGTTTTCAAACGAATACCTTTTTTCTTTTCTAAATAATCGAATAAATAAGCATTGTCTTCTTTCTTTGCCGAAAATCCATGAATAAAAAATACTGTTCTCATACATCCACCTCACAAAAAAACACCTCCTCTATAAGGACGTGTCTACACGCGGTACCACCTTATTTTGTAATTACTTACACACTCAAAGATTATAACGCATCACCGTTTTACAAGCTAGGAGGTGAATTCATAAAATCATGTTTAGCCTTATCTCTCACCAATCAATAAGTTCTCTTTCTAAACAAACATTCATTACTATTTCTCCATCATGGCCTTTCACTTATATATTTAGCATACCATATATATAAAAAAAAAGAAAGTTTTTTCTTTCTTAATCTTCATACAATTTTAAAATATAAGGATTGGCGGCCGATCCAAGCGCCTTAACCGTTGTCTCATCCATAGAAGAATCTAGAACCAAATCAATTGGCAAGTAAATAACAGGGTAAACATAGAGCTCACTTATAAGACTGGCTTGGCTTAACCCTGTTGAAGTAACAGACCAAACCTTTTTTGGTTCATTTTTGACCGTATTCCTTAAAAAATATCCTACCTCCGTTTGCCCCTCTGCAGCCGTTACAACAAAGTTGGTTAGCCAATTCGTCATAGCACATTGTTCATTAAAGGCTGTAGTCCTACAAGAGGAAGGCAAGGACGCATTCATATAATCACTTAAAGATAACAAAGAAACTTTGGAAGTATAGTTCTTTTCTTTTTCTTCTTGTATAACTGAACCAATAGTCTTTGAAGATGCAGATACTTCTCCTAGCAACCAATTAGCAGAAGCAAGGCTCTCCTTCATAGAAGTAGGAAGTCCATTGTAAACAGTCTCTTGCAAATATTTGTTCATTTTTAAAGAAGGGGTATGCAATAAATAATCGGTTGTCTCGTTACTATCTGCCCATTTTGATTTTACTTTTCTCGTTCTTACCAATTTGGCTACTCGATTGGTCGTATCAATGCTTACAATGTTCCAAATCTCCGCATTTCCAGGAGATAATAATAATTTTATATAGTTGTTTGGATTGTTTCCGCGATAATAATAAATTCTTTTTTCTTGACTACTCAAATCCATATCCACTGCATCACGAACTGTTGTCAAATAAAGACCATCATTTGAGGAATCCATTGTATAAATATTTTCCTTCTTTAAAATATAGTTTTCGATCGTCAAAGTTGTTTTTTCAGCCTCGACAACATCCATCTCTAAGTAGGAAAACACATAATTATTATTTTGATACGTTACACGGATAACCCCAGACATCGTGTTGCCGTTGAGAGGATTTTTTATCTCTTCCTTTTCTAGATAATCATTTTCTTGCAAATAAGAAAGCGTAATAAATATATCTTTGTTCATTGCATCTTTTCGTAATTGCTTTCCCTCATCACTTAATAAATAATCCTTAGCTGCTTTTTCAATACTACTGACTTGTACTTTGTATAAATCTTCTTTAGAAGTATCAATATGTTTGGATACGACCGGTAAAATCACAAGTGATATCACTGCAATAATCACAAGCACCGCTAAAAGTTCTACAAGCGTAAATCCTTTTTTCATATTCTATTCCTCCTTCTTTCCATAAATGACTTTTAAGGACATTCCCTCTTCGATAGGAGCTCCTTCTTCAATACTAAACGACTGTACATACCCATCCCCCTCTTCTTCTAAAGCAAGATGTAGCATGGCGGTCAAAGCTTGTACATCCCGTTTACTCCAAGAAGAAATATTGGGCATTTTTATATTTTTTCCATTCGTAAGCAACAAGAGTTTGTCCCTTTCTACAAGTGTAATTCCCTCTTGTGGGTATTGCTGTATGACTTGGCTTCCTTCTCCTAAAGAAACAAGCGTAAATTGGTAGCTTTCTAAATTTCGAAGGGCTTCCTCGATAGACAATCCAACATAAGATTTTAAAGATAAGGCTTTCACCTGTTCTACTTCCTTTTTTTCTTCATAAATATTTTTATACTTTGCAATATTTTTAACAAGATTTTTTACAGCATTGGACAGCCCTGTATACTTTCCATATTTTGGCTGCTTCATCGCACCATAAATAATAATTTTTGGGTTTTCTTTTGGATACAAAATTAAACTGGAAAAGATATAGTTGTTATCTCCCTTTAAATAACCTTTTCCTGGTTCATAAATCTGTGCAGTTCCTGTCTTTCCAATCAAATCAAAATTTTCGATACTATATGCTTTCCCTGCCGTTCCACTATCTGTACCATTGATTGTATTATACATCAACTCTTTTATTTTTTCAATGCTCGATTTCTTTACCAGTTGTTCTGACTTTTCTATTTTTCTCTCTTCCAAGACTTCTCCTGTATTGGGATTTACAATTTTGCTTACAATATGAGGTGTTAGAAGATAGCCGTTATTGGCTAAAAGCGTGGCTGCTTTTAACTGTTGTATTACTGTTGTTCGAATTCCCTGCCCAAATCCTGCTGTCATTACTTCTACTTCATAGTTAAAATTTATTTTCCCTTCTTTTTCATGAGCCAGTTCGATACCTGTTTTCGCGCCAAATCCATATCTTTTCAAACAATTTTTTAACTCTTCTTTCGACAAATACTCCTTAATGAGGGCTACAACACCAACGTTAGAAGAATATTCAAAGCCCTTATCCAAGGTAATTCTTCCCCATCCTCTTTCGTTCCAGTCATTGATGGTATCCTCTCCGATTGCAACATGTCCAGAATCATACAAAAAATTTCCATCATAGTTTCCTTTTTCTAAAGCGCATAAATAAGAATAAATTTTCATCGTGGAACCAGGTTCATAAGAAGTAGTTACAAAAGGATTTTCGTAAGAGACCACATCCCTTAAATTGGGATCAAAAGAAGGACTCGAAGAAGCACCTAAAATATCCCCCGTTTTCGCATCCATAACTGCTAAAACAGAGAAATTTGGTTCATAAGTAGAGGCAATATCCTCTATCTCTGTTTCAATAAATCGTTGAATACTGGCATCAACAGTTAGGTAGATATCATAGCCATTTAAAGCCTTATCGTTAATTTCCTTGGTTCCAGCAATTTTATATCCATAGCGATCCTGCTGGTATTCTACATAGCCATCTTGTCCTTTCAAAATAGAATCATATGCCGCTTCTATCCCCATCTCCCCAACGATTTCATTGGTCACTTCCCCCTCTTTTTCCACCCCTGTTGTTTTTGCATATCCAACGATATAAGAGGCAAATTTTCCATTGGGATAGTATCGCTTTGAACTTTCAATAAAGGAAATTCCTGGTAAATTTAAAAGTAAAATTTCATCTTTTTTCAACTCTGTAATTCCTCTTCCGATGCTTCCAAATTCGACTTGGTATTTTTTATTTTTCACTCCATTTTCTAAAATATCTTTTATTTTTCCTTGATCTGCTTCCAAAACCTCTGCCAATTTTAGAGCTGTATTTTCTATATCGACAACGTGTTTAGGTGTTTTAGAATCCTTACTTCTTCCTTCGTCCAAATAGGCAATTAAAGTATAGGAAGCAACATTCATTGCAAGAGAATTGCCCGATGCATCAAAAATATTTCCACGAGATGCTTGTATAGTTCTATGAACTGTATTTCTTGTACTAGCAAAAGCGGATACATTTTTACCATAAACCGTAGAAGACAAAGAAAGATATGCAAATTTAGCATATAACAAAAAAAGACAAAAAGAAAAGATATAAAATGTTTTTTGTGGTACCATCCAAATCTTTTTTTTCTTCTCTTTTCTGTTCATTTCCCCACCTCTAGTTATTCGTTAATAATAATAACATTGTCATTATTATACGCCAAACCCATATTGCTGACAACATCTTTGACTTTATCAAAAGAAGTAAGCTCGTTTACTTTCATTACCAAACTCTCATTCTTTTTCTCTTGTACGTCGATCTCATAGCGAATTTTTTCAACACTCATACTTAAATTAGAAACAGAAGCTCCACAAAAAATCTTTACTACAAAAGTAGAAATAAAGCATAAAAACATTAAGAAATACAAGCATACTTCTCCCTTGGTTACTACTTTTTTACGTCTTTTACGCATAGAAATTCCCCTCTCTAACTTTTTGTATCACACGAAGCTTCGCACTTCTTGCTCGTGGATTTTTTTCTATTTCTTCTTTCCTAGGTTTTAGTGTTTTCACTATTTCATAATCTTTTACATATTCTTTTGGAATGACAGGTAAATTTTTTAAATTTTTATCATACTCACTTGCTTCTTTATAAATGGCTTTACAAATTCGATCTTCTAAAGAATGAAAGGTAATCACACAAATTCTTCCATCAACATTTAAAAGTTCTAAAGCCTCTTTTAATGATTTTTCAAACACTTCTAACTCATGGTTGACTTCAATACGAATCGCCTGAAATACTTTGCGAGCAGGATGTTTTTCCCTAGTGTATTTAAAAGGCACTGCCTCTTTGATTATGGAAACAAGTTCTAATGTCGTATTGATTTCCTTTTTTTCTCTTTTCTCTACTATTTTTTTAGCAATACTTCTAGCATATTTTTCTTCTCCATACTCTGAAAAAATGCGCGTAAGTTCTTCCATTGTATAGGTATTCACAACTGTATGGGCTGTCAAAGTGGCCTCTTTATCCATCCGCATATCCAATATAGCGTCTTGACGAAAGGAAAATCCCCGCTCCTTTTGATCTAATTGAGGACTCGATACTCCCAAATCGTATAAAATGGCATCCACTTTTTCTACATTTCTTTTTTTCAATTCCTCTTTCATGTTTACAAAATTGCTAGAAATAATTTCAAAATTAGAACCAATTTCTGCCAAACGCTTTCTACTATAGAAAATCGCATCGGCATCTTGATCAAAGCAATATAGTTTTCCTCTTGGAATTTGCTTTAAAATGGCACTAGAATGTCCTCCATAACCAAGGGTACAATCTACGACAATCGCATCTTCTTTTACATTTAAACTTTCTATTGTCTCCTTTAATAAAACACTCTCATGCATACCTACACCATATTCGTTTGGAAGAGTTTATCTGCAATAATAGAAAAATTTTCTTTACTGGTCTTTAGATAATTCTCCCAAATCTCCTTACTCCAAATTTCAAGTCTTTCATTCACTCCAATAATGACGACATCCTTATTTAAAGATGCCCATGCAATCAGCGGTAAATTAACATTCACCCGTCCCTGCTTATCCATATTAGCTTCGCTAGCACATGACAAAAAAGCTCTTAAAAAGATACGTGTTTCTTGGGTATTGGGTAGCTCTCTATATTTTGAAATAATAGTGTCCCATTCCTTTTTGGGATAAACAAAGATACATCCATCCAGTCCTCTTGTAATGATAAAATTCTCTCCTAAGTCACTGCGCATTTTTACAGGAATTGTTATACGCCCCTTTTCATCCAATCTTTGATGAAATTCCCCCATGAACATGCATTTCACCCCACTTTTTGCCACTTTCAACCACCATGTACCACTATTATAACCTTTTTTGCTTACTCTGTAAAGTTTTTTTCTTTGCCTTTTGGGAAGTTTACATAAAAAAAGATAGACAAAAATCTATCCATTCCAACATAAAATCAATTTTCTTCGTTTCTTATTTTTCCATCCTCATAAATAGCAATGCTTGTATATAGTTCTATTTTAGCGTAAATGACTACATAGTCCTTTATTTTAAAAATAGCATTTTTCTCATTGGTTACTTTAAGCTTGGTCTTTAACGAGACATTTCTTTCGCTTGTTAAAATCCCATCTTTCATAAAATAAGTCCCATCATACTGTATATTTTCACCATCTATTTTAGAAAGTACCATCTCGTTTTCAATCGCATCAATATATTTTAATAACAAGGTATTGACTGCTAATTTATCGTAAGGCATAGACCCCTCTTCTTGTTTCTTTGAAAAACAGCTTGTACATAAGCAACAAACGAAAAACAATACACCTAGCTTTTTTAGCATTTTTACCGACTTCTTCCCTTTTTCTATCCATTTTATTTACTACAATTCGTTTCTATTTTTTTACTTTCTCGTCAAGCAAAAAAGGAAACAAAATCGTTTCTCTTAATTGTTGTCTTTTAAAATTGCAATGGCTTTTCGCATTTTCATATCGTATGCAATCATCTCTTCGCCACCACATAATTTTAAAAATTCTTCTTCACTCATTTTATATTCTTCCGTCAATTTCTTAATTTCTGCCTCAATTTCCTCTTTTGGAATGTCGATCTTTTCCATCTTTGCAATTTCTTCTAATAAAAATCTTGATTTTACTCGTTTTTCAGCCTCTGGATGCATTTGTTCTTTGAGTGCTTCTTCATTGGAAGAAGTAAATTTATAAAATTGTTCTAATGTAATTCCTTGCATTTGTAAATTTTGACTGTATTGTTCTATCATTCGGTCTAATTCATCATGAATCATTTGATGTGGAATTTCAACTTCCATATGACTAATCGCTTTATCCAATACTTCATCCATAAATTTATTTTCTGCCTCATGTGTCTTTCTTGCTTCAATGTTTTTCTTTAATTCTTCTCTTAAAGCTGCTTCACTATGAATGCCCTCCATACCAAGATCCTCAAAAAATTCTTCATTGAGTGCAGGAATTTTTGTTTCCTTAATTTCATTTACAGTTACCTTAAATACAACAGAAGCTCCTTTTAAATCTTCCGCATGATAATCACTAGGGAAAGTCAAATGAATATCTTTTGTTTCTTTCTTTTTCATTCCAATGAGTTGTTCTTCAAAACCTGGAATAAAAGTATTGGAACCAATCGTTAACGAATAATTTTCTCCTTTACCACCTTCAAAGGCAACATCATCTTTAAAGCCTTCAAAATCAATGATAGCGGTATCTCCCTCTTCTACTGATCCCTCTTTCACTACTTCCTCTGCATAGCGTTTACGCATATTTTCTAACGAAGCATTTACTTCTTCATCCGTGACTTTGACTTTTTCTTTTTTTACACCTAATTTTTTATATTCACCTAATTTTACATTTGGCCTTAAAGTTAAAGTAAATAAAAATTCTATATAGTCATCGGTCATTCCACTAATGGTAGCATCAGGACGAGTTACAATTTCAACATCCCCATTTTCCTTCATGACTTCTTCGTAAACAGATTGAATAAGAGCATCTGCTGCATCCAACCAAATGTTGTTTTTTCCATATTCTTTGATTACAATATTAAGAGGAGCTTTTCCTTTACGAAAACCTTTAATGGAAATCTTTTTTTGAATTTCTTTGGTTGCTTTTTCGACGGCATTTTTCCATGCTTCTCCCTCAATTTTCTTTTTAATTTCTTTTATATTTGCCATAATTCCTAATTCCTTTCTTCACTACTTCTTTAGTATATAATAAATTTGTATCTTTAGCAAGACAATGCTCTCATTTTTCTATGGATTCGAAAGAAAAAGAATGCTTATATTCATTCCTTTTTTCGTTTTAAAAAACATCGATAATTTCTATATTATAGTTTCCATTTGGACTTGTAACTGTCACAATTTCTCCTTTTTTATGCCCTAAAATTGCTCGCGCAATAGGTGATTCATTCGAAATTTTATTTGCAAATGGATCGGCTTCTTGACTTCCCACAATCGTATATTCATCAGTTTCACTATCTTCTACATATTTTACTTTTACACTGCATCCAATGGAAACTTCTCCATTTTGGGATTCTTCAATGACGACTGCGTTTTCAATCATGGCTTCCAATTGCACAATTCTACCTTCTACTTCTCTTTGCGCTTCTCTTGCCGCATCGTATTCGGCATTTTCAGATAAATCGCCAAGACCTCTTGCATCACGAAGCAAATCAATGACTTCAGGCCTTTTTTCTGTTTTTAAATATTGTAACTCCTCTTTTAGCTCCTTTAGGCCTGCCTCGGTTAAATAAACTTCTTTTCCGTTTGCCATATTTATCTCCTCTTTCTCATTTTCAAAACTTCTAACATACTATCACAAAGAGATATGTTTGTCAATTTTCTCCATAAAATTGTTTATAAAATTTTTCTTCGAATTAAATCCTTCGCTCGTACTTCTTTTTTGACTCGCAACTGAACAATTTGTTTTGGATGGCGAACAACATCAATTCTATTTCCTTCTTCATCATAAATTTCTTCTATTGTCATCGAAAATACATTTGTATTAGGGCCAAAAATTTCAATCTCCTCCTGCAAAGAAAAATAATTTCTCTGTTCAACAAGTGCGAACCCAGTCGTGGAATCGTAAGATAGGACTACGCCTAAAAAATCTTGATTTGAGATTTCCTCTCTCCCATTATAATACCCCATATTTTCATCATTGACTCCATTTATAAATTGAACAACCGAATCACGATTGGCACAGTTTCGAAGAACCTTTTCAAATTCTTGATTGTATTGGTATGTTTTTGGATTAGAACAATAACCATCGATTGCTTTTCTATAGATATTTAAAACGGTGGCAATATAATAAATAGACCGCATTCTACCTTCTATTTTAAAAGAAGAAATTCCTGCATCTATCATTTGAGGAAGATAGGATAACATGGATAAATCTTTCGAACAAAATGTAAACGGTTGTTCCCCTTTCAATTCCTTATTTTTCGCATATAAACGAAAATCCCATCTACAAATTTGCGCACAACCTCCACGATTGGCATCACGATTCGTAAAAAAATTGGATAAGACACAACGGCCACTAACTCCTGCACACATTGCACCATGAATAAAACATTCGATTTCAAGTTTTGGAAGTTTTTCTTTTATTTCCAAAATTTCTCGCATCGTTGCTTCTCGACCTAAGACGACTCTTTTCACCCCCATGGCATACCACCACTTACAAGCCTCATGGTTTAGTGTGGATTGTTGTGTAGAAACATGCACTTCCAAACCCTTTTCTATCGCTTTTTTTATAATGGCGGGGTCACTTACAATCACGGCATCTACATCGATTCTTTTTAATTGTTCTAATGTGGTATCCACCTCTTTTACTTCTGCATTATGTAGAACAATATTAAGAGTGACATGCACTCTTTTCCCTCTTTCATGGGCGTATTTTATTCCTTCTTCCATTTCTGCAAACGTAAAATTTTTCGCATTGGCACGAAGTCCTAAAGAAGGTCCTCCAATATAAACGGCATCGGCTCCATAGTCAATCGCCCATTTCAATCTTTCTAAATCTCCTGCTGGAGCAAGTAATTCTGGCTTTTTCATAAATCTCTCACCCGGTAGACTGTTTTTGTATTAAAAAATCCATTATGGAAAGGATACAATTTTTCTAGCCCTTCTTTATCTCTTTCTCTATAACAACGAAGGACTTCTATAAATTTTTCCTCTTCGATAGCAAAACTAGAAAAGAAAAGATAATCTACCTCTAATTTTTCCATTTCTAAATAAGCATTTAAAACAGTAGACGTATAAACTTCAGTGGAATCTCCTTCTTCTTTGATAGGATATTTTTCTCCTGCTTTTTCTATAAAATAGTTGACTCCTTCTTCTTTGATAGAAAATGTTTTTTTGTAATTACTGATGAAGGGGCGTTTACTATAAAACATAGGAACGTATCCAAATACTTGTGCAATTAATTTCATGTTGGTATTCTTTCTTATTTCCTTTATTTCTTCCGTTGTAATCTCACATGATAATTGTGTATAAAGAACATTAAATTCATGCCAATAATTCATTGTTGCATAATTGGTAGTAAAATGTTCTTGGCTCCATAAAAGTGGTGTCAAGAACCCTCGCCTTTTCATAATAGATGGGATACTCACATCATAAAAAGCTATACCATCTATATGCAATTTTTCGATTGCTTCTAATACATTCTCTAAAGGTTCTAAATCTTTAGAAAACATATTCTTATTAAGAGAAATGAAAATTTGCTTTTTCTTTTCTTTTAATAAAGAAACAAGATTCTTTACCTCCTCTATCGAAAAAGAACCAACTTCATTGACGCTAAAGCCTTCTATTCCAAACAAATAAGCATCTACAAAAGGAAGAGTCTTTGGTAGCATTTCTTTCTTTTTTAATGTTATCATCATCTTTGGCATACGTCTCACTTCCTAATTTCATTATAACAAATTTTATAAAAAAAGAAACGTTTTTCCATTTCTTTTTTATCCATTAAATTTCAATGGCAGTTGCCTTTGGATAAACCTGTAGCCATTCCTCTAAAGTAGCACCCGCATTTACTAAGATTACATTTTGAAAGAAATTCTGTCCCTCTTCGTAAAAGAAATCATTTTTTAAAGTACTTAATAGAATACCTTCTTTGTAGCTTGCTAAAAACCGATTGATACCTAAATAAGAATAGTTTGGATATAACGTACAGTTCTCAATTTCACTATTCATAATTTTTAAAGTAGTGAAAGGGTCTCCATCATAAATAAGTAAAGCATTTTGAAAGGAATAAGGGCTTTTATTTTGCGCATGCTCTACTAATTCCTCTACTGTAAGAGAAGCAAACATAATCTGATTGTCTATCTTTAAAATTTCTTCTAAAATTTTTCCATTGCTTTCTATATATTCTCTCATGATTTCACCAAATTTTTTGGCTTTTCGGCATTATTTACCAATGCTTCTATGTAATCAAGTATAGTATCACTATATTCCATGTTCTCTACTTCCATCCGAACTCTATGCATAAAGTTTTTAGTATGATTTATCACACAAGCATTTTGATCTACCTTTGATTTCATAAAATCACGAATATTAGTTTTTGATTCTTTCGAAAGTTCCCCAAAATATTCAATACTCATGACGAAGATCGCTTCATAGTAAGCAGGAACAAGTCCTTTTTTGGTCTTTTTATAAAATTTTTCCATAATAACTTTCCCATTAGGAAATACATAAGCAACGTATCCTTCTAAATGATTAACTCCTCGTAATATTGTAATATAGGGAAGATTTTGGAATAAAGCGATCTTATCTTCTAAAAGTTTTTCCTTTTTCTCCTCTTCGTCTCTTTTTTCACTACTGGTTGCATAATGTGTTGATAAGCCTCTTGTACTTCCTTCTTTTCTTTTCTCTGTAGGCAAGAACTCCCAGCTTAACTGCATATCTTTTTTAAAAGACGCCAATCTCTGCTTCTTTCTTTTTTCCTCTTCTTCTAATTTTAGTTTGGCGTTTAGATCTACTAAACAGGTCTCTAACATTTCTTGCGTTGAAGAAAATCCACATTGTTCTATGTCTTCTCTTTTGTTTTGTGTTAAATACTGTAAAACCTCTTTAGCAGTTACTATCCCTGCTTTTTGATATTTTGTAGAATTTTTTACTATGTAACTAGGATTAAAATGTGGATCTTCTTGCATTCTGTATTGTACATAATAGCAATACCTTTGTAAAAAGGAATACATCTCTTTAGTAAAATGCTGCTGACTAAAACAAAGATTTATAGCAGATTGAGCAAGCAATAAAAGTAACTTTTCTTGGTAAAACAAGTCTAAAATTTCATTCGGTATCTCTTTTTCATAGACTACAAAAATTTCTTCCAAATGATGGATGGCCCATGTAATGATACTTCTACTTTGTATCATATTTTCTCGTTCGATTACGTATTTTTTTCCATCTCTTCCTAATAAAACAACAAGATCATTTTGAAGGAGTGTGGAACTTAAATGTTTCTTTATCCTTTGAAGTATCTCCTTTATTTGGTTGATAAATCTCTCCTTGTCCTCGTTATAATATAAATTAGCCACTTCTATATACTCTCTATCTGAAATAAAATTTAAATCACAAGCATACATTAATCCTTGTAAAAATAGATTTACATCCAATTTAAAATGAATTCCGTCTTCTTTTTGATATAAACTTACATGTCCAAGTATCTTTTTTATCTCTGGTGGTAAAGCAGGAAGTGTATCTAAAACGTCTTGATGAAATTGCTGCACTTTTTGCTCGTATTGTTCTAAATTATATTGTTTTGGAAAAAGAGAAGACATATAGCTATTTAGTAAAAAGGCTTTTTTTACCTTGCCCTCCTCTTTTTCCTGTAAATAAAAAGAACCATTAATCAATCTTTTAAAATCATCCCAAGTCAAATAATTTTCCATTTTGATCCCCCCAATGGCTTCTATTATAAAATAAAATATTACCATTATAAAGAAAAAAAGACTTATGCCTTTTTTTTACTTACACTAATACCATCCCCTATATCATAAAAATAAGTTTCAAAATTAGGATTTTCTTTTAAAAATACAATGTAATTGTTTAATTTTCGCACGAGTCCACGCACATTTCTACTTAAAATAGGTTCTGTTGTATGTGTAAGTCCATGGAAATTTAGATTGTCTGAAAATACAACTCCTCCTGCTTTTAAAAGAGGCGTAAATTTTTCAAAAAAGCGAATATATTGGCTTTTGGCAGCATCAATAAAAATGAAATCGTATTCCTCTTTTAAGTCGAGAGAAAAAGCATCCTGATAATAGATGGTGATTCTATCCTCTAAGTGAAACTTTTTGATATTTTTTAAAGCTTCTTGGTACCGTTCTTCTTCCCGTTCAACGGTTGTTACATGAATACCTTCGTCGACCAAGCACATACAAATGGCTGAATATCCTATCGCTGCACCAATTTCTAAAATTTTTTTTACATGGTTTTCTTTAATATAAGAAAGCATAAAAGAAATTCCATCCTTCATCATAATAGGAATATGATATTCCCTTGCATATGCCTCCAGTTCTTGTATTCTAAGATCCATACCAATTGCCTGCACTTTTTAACTGATTAATTATCTTCTGATGTTCCTGGTATGTTTCTGAAAAATATACTTTCCTATTTTTATCCGACGCAAAATACAAATAGGAACTATCTGCTGGCTCTAAAACGGCTTTAATCGCATCTCTTCCAGGAGAAGAGATAGGCCCAACAGGTAAGCCAGCAATCACATAGGTATTATAACTATTGCTTTTTAAATAACTATCACCAAAAGCATCCATACCCATCACCTTTTTAGCACCATAGTAAGCAGATGCACAACTTTGTAATTTCATTTTTTTATCTAAACGCGTTAGAAAAACACTTGCCATTTTCTTAAAATCTTCGACATTGTTCCCTTCGGATTGAATCATAGAAGCAAGCGTAATAATTTCATGAATGGAATATACACTTTTTTCCATTGCTTCTTTATACGGTTCTAAATTCTTTTCCATACTATCGAGCATGCTTTCAACAATTGTCTCTATTTTGACATCTTTATTCGCAAACTCATATGTATTTGGATACAGATAACCTTCTAAAGCATAATATATGCCATTATTCAAAATTGCATCTGTTAAAAACCAATATTTAGAAATTAATTCTTTGAGATAGGTTTTATTGATTATTACTTGATAAAATTCTTCCTCTGTGTGGTTTGTATTTTGCGCAATCAATTTGGCAACTTTTGATACAATGAGTCCTTCTGGAAACGTGATACGAATGGCATCTGGATTTTCACGGCTTCCGCTTTCTAAAATCTTTAAAATTTCTGCAACAGACATATTTTTATTCAAAACGTACGTCCCCGCTTGTAAATTTCCTACTTTATTCATTTTTAAATACAATTTATAGGCAAACTCCGATTGAATTAAATTGGCTTCTTTTAAAGAAGAAGAAAGACTCATATAAGTACTCCCCTTTTCAACTTTAAAAGAAACTTCTTCACTTTGTTTAGAAACACTTTTTAAATTGGATTTGTAGAAGAGAACAAAACCAAAAACAAAGCATATTGCAAGAAAAAGAAAAAGTCCTATAACCGCTAAAACAACCCTTTTATATCTTATTCTTCGTTTCATAATACTACAAAACGAGCTATTCTTGCTCGCTTTCCTCCACTGCCTTTTTTGCTTCCTCTTGCAATTCGCCAAGAATTTTTTCAATAATCGCCCATTCGGCATCGGTTGTAATTGGCTCTAATTTTGTCTCCTCTGTATTTGGAGTATAAATAGAGGCATATACTTTTGTATTTCCTTCTGTATCGGTTGTATTGTCTGTATATACAATATAATTTTTATGTGTTTCGTCCGATTCAAAAGTAAACAATACCTCACATTCTATTTCTTTCCCATTATCATCAAATACTTTAAACGTCATTTTTTCTTCCATTGTTTCCCGCCTTTCTTTTATCTAAATAGGTTTGAAGAATAATTGTTGCTGCAACACCATCTACTTTTCTCCTGCGTTTCTTCCTTGACACATTGGCCTCAATTAAATAATGGGTTGCCTCAATCGTAGAAAGTCTTTCATCTTGCATCACAACAGGAATCTGGAACCTTTCTTCTAACGCGTCCTTAAATTTTAATGTTCTCCTTGCACTTTCTCCAACACTATTGTTCATATTCTTAGGTAATCCCAAAACAATCATTTCGATTTTTTCTTCTTGGATGATTTTTGATAAAGAAGTAAGAGCACCCGCATAGTCATTTTCCATAAAACGAATATTGGCATAAAATGTTGCTATTGTATTGGTTCTATCAGAAATGGCAACACCCAATGTCCTTGTTCCTAAGTCAAGACCGATTACTTTCATACTTCCTCTTTTCTAAATTACCTTTTTCAAGTACACTCTTATTTTACCATGAAGTTTTATTTTATACAAGCTTATCTTCTAACTGCTTAGAATATCACTCACCATATCAAAAAAATCCATACAACTATCTATAAAAAAATACCACTTATCCCTAAAAAAATTTTGTTTGGCCTTTTGGACATCTACTTCTACATATTCTTTCTGCGGATAGATGGTAGTATGATACCTTTTGTATTTCTTTTCCAACTTTTCAAAATCGGTTACATGATAAAGATAGATTTTAAATCGAGTCAATTTTATAAACAAAGGGAGTAATTTTTTTTCATAACTTTGAAATTCCTCTTCATGTATAACCAAAACATCTATCCCTTTTTTCCCCAATTTCTTAAGAAGTTGTTTCGAAGTGGTTGTCCTTGCTCTTTTTTTTCTTTTTTTCTGATTCTTTGTATCCAAATCGATGGAATTTAGAAGAAAGCATTCTTTAATTTTATCATTTTTTTCTATAGATTTTAACTCCTCTTCCCTTTGAATACCAAAACAAAGAACCCTTCCTTCTAACAAAGAAAAAAGCTTATTTATCTTTTGCATAAAGCACATCCTTTACAATATAACTGGTCATAAGTAAACCAGCAACAGAGGGAACAAAAGAAATAGAACCGAGTTCATTGGAAGAATTTTTCCTAGGAATCTCTTCTGAACAAACGACAGGAATTCTTGTACCTATTCCCTCTTTTTTCGCCTCTTTCCTTAAAATTTTAGCAATAGGGTCATACGATGTATCTTTTAAATCCATGATTTTTAATTTGGTTGGGTCCAATTTATTGGCTGTTCCCATACACAAAATAAATTTTTGTCCTCTTTTAACGCATTCTTTCATAATCTCTTTTTTTACACCAATGGTATCACAGGCATCTACCAAATAATCGATTGGCTCTCGAAATAAGGACGCAACCGTTTCTAAAGTCACTCTATCCTTTAAAGTGACGACTTCACAAGTAGGATGAATATCGAGAACTCTCTCCTTTAATACATCCGCTTTATACTTCCCTATGGTTGAAGTAAGAGCCTCCATTTGCCGATTAATATTGGTAAGAGAAATCGTATCAAAGTCTACTAAAACAAGTTTTTTTACACCTAACCTTGCTAAACTTTCTACTACATAACTCCCTACACCACCAAGACCTAGAATCAAAACGGTTAACTTTCTTATTTTTTTATAATCCTCCCCTAAGAGAAGTTCTGTCCTTTGCCACTTGTCCATATAACCACCACTTTCATTATAACAAAAAAAGATAGTTTTCCCTATGCTTTTTGCTTTTCTAAATATTGAAAACAATCTTCCACCATTCTTGCATGTTTGTAATGGAATTGATTTTCTTGAATGAGTTTTAAAACCATATCTTTAGAAGCAAACATATAATCTGCTACTTCTTCCTGTTGTAACTGAATCTCTTCTTTTAAAATAGAGGCTTTTGCATAATAGAAATCAACAAATTTATGTTTTGTTTGGATGGTTTTAAATTTCTTGATTAACTCTTTTGGAATACAAATTCCCATCTCTTCTCTCATTTCTTCCATCATTCCCTCTAAAGAAGTTTCTCACCTTTTAGGATGCCCAGAAATGACTCCCCAAAGTCCACCTTTATCAACTGTCCTTTTTTGAAGCAAAAAGGTACCATCGCTATTTTCTAAAACAATCAAAACACTTACATAATACATTCCGTCTTGCGGTTTTTCGCCTTTTTGTATCACTTGGTTTAAAGGTCGCCTTTTATTATCGTATAAATCTCTATATTCCATAAGACACCTATATGATACATTCTATAAGGATATTTAGGAAAAACAAAATGATAAAAATAACGTTTAAATACCTACATCCTTTGGTATGTTTTTGATACAAACGATAAAGATTTGGAAGCAAAAGATAGAAAAAGAAAAGTCCTACTAAGCCAAATAAAATTCCCATCGAAAGACAAATCCGACCCTCAAAATTCAGAAACATATGGGAGTAATCCCATAGACGATGATGAAAAAATTCTTCAGAAATATAGGCACTCACATATTCTACAACCAAAGAGATAACAACAATCGAAAGAAAATTTTTGAGTAACTTGTCGTCTTTTTTTAGAAAAAGAGCCATCAAAACAGAAGCAACGCCGTAAATAGGGCACCACATACCACAAAGCGTTCCTGGATTGACCCATTTTTGATGAATCAGTAGTTGAAAGAATACTTCCCCTACCCAGCCCAACATAGAGGTTACAAAAAACAAATAAATCATTTTGTGTAAATCAAACTTCTTTTCCATACAACATACCTCAAATTTATCTTATTTTAACACAATTTCTTTTCTTTTTCAATGGACATTTCTATCGTTTTATAGAAAAGAAAAAAGGAAGTTTTATTCTTTCCTTTTGCACCGTATTGTATAATAGGTATATTGATAATTTCCCTTCTCTATTTCTTCTAGCATTTGTATCTTGTTCTTTTCTTCTTCGTTGAAATTTTGGTACCACGAATAAACTTCTATATTGGTATATCCTGCTTCCAATAATATTTTTTCGATATCTTGTAGTGTAAAAAAATTAAAATGATTCTCCTCTTTTTTATAAAATTTTCCTTGCATGATAGATAAAATGTTTTTCACACTTGCCATATTTTCTATTTCTAAAAGAAGACTCCCCTCTTTTTTTAAGTAAGGCTTTATTTTACGCAAAAAAGAAATGGGATAACGAACTATTTTTAAAAAATCACCAATTAAAATGGTATCGTATGTTCTTTTCACACTTTTTAAATTAGGATAGGTACAAAAAGAAGTAGAAGCAATCTTTCGCATAGAAGGGTCGTATTCTACGCCTTCTACGATTTTTGGTCTTATTTTATAGGCAATTTCTTTTAAAGTAACGCCAATACCACAATGGATTTCCAGTACACTTGTACATGGGTTTATCATTGGATAAGAGGCGGATTTTCGCTCGTCAAATGCAAAAGCAGAAAATCCCCACTTTTTTTGAAAGTATGCTCGATTTTTATATAAAACAGGATAAAACTGGCTTAAATCTTTTCTGAAAGTAGTCCCTAAATGATGATGAATAAACGTATCATGGCATAATACTAATTTATAACCTAATTTTAAAATGCGAAGAGATACATCGTTATCCTCAACATACCCCGGTGTGTATCCTTCATCCAAACCTTGTAGTTGATTCATCACTTCTCGTTTGATGAGTAAACAATATCCTATCAAAAAAATTTTTTCTTCCCATTTTTCTTTATCTAAGTGGTTGTTTTCTAAGGCAAGTTTTTGCATTTCCTCTAAACTCTCATATGTAAAAGAAACCCCTTGCCTATTTTCATGTTGGTTGCAAACGGGTCCAACTGCTCCTATTTTCACATCACTATAAAGACACGTCCTTAAATTCGTAAGCCAGTTTTTCGTTACGACTGTATCGTTATTTAAAAGCAAAATGTCATTTTCTTGGTTTGCTAAAGCAATCCCTTGATTACATCCCTTTGGAAATCCCACATTTTCTTCATTCAAAATGGTTTTTATATGGGGATACTTTAAAAGATACTCTCTTGTCCCATCGGTCGATGCATTATCCACGACGATGAGTTCATAAGTACCTTCTTCTGTATACGTATAAATACTTTCTATACAAGATTTTGTATATTCTAAATTGTTATATGTAAGTACAATTATGGATGTTTTTCTCATACTTTCCTCCTCTATTTATCTTATGAAAAGGAAAAGAAAAAAGTCATGCCTTCTAGCAAAGACATCACCTGTTTCTCTTTTTAATTTTATCCATCTTTTCCTTGTTTTTACCTTTATAAAGTTTTCTCTCTCTTTTTCTTGTTGGTAGATTTCTAAATGAAAAATAGCAGGATTTTCTGCCATAGACTGCCTTTTGATTTCTTCTAAACGACGGATAGGATCTTGTTTTTCCCATTCGATTACCATTTGCACTTTCCCATTTTCCATTTGGTAATCATAGCGATAAAGTGGTTTTTCTCCATCCATCCATGGCTCTAGTACTGGTAAAATGGATTCTACATAGGTCTTTCCACTAGCATCCATGATAACAGTAAGCGAATCATTTGGTTTAAAATATCACATTTGTTTGTATTTGCAAAGAAAAAAAGAAAAATTTGTTCTCTTTCCTTTCCATTACAAATATTTTTTTAAATTTTCTATCTGTTTTTCTTGAAATTTTAAAAAATCTTTTGCCAAATGAATTGCCTCTTTGTTCGCTTCTTTTTCATAGTCTTTGATTTTAGTATTCATCCCTAATGAACCCATGGTAAGCCCTTCTATCAACATTTTCGCAATGGCACTGTCCGAATTGTCCATCATTACTTCTTTTTGAATTCCCATCTTGGCCATCATTTTTGCCATAAAGCCTTCTTCACTGCATTCCTCATTTTCTTTTTTTAGCATTTTTTTAGCTTTTCGTTCAAATTCTTGGTATTCTTTTAGAATGTCTTCTAAGCAACCCTTAATTTTGTTGTCCTTTTCTTTTAGAGCATCCACTAATTTTTTACATGTAAGACTTCCCATACTTGCATCTTTATAAATATGTTCTACAAGTTCATTTTTTTCTTTCATAAATTCCTCCCTTATTACTATAAAACAAATGGATAAATTTATACGTTAACTAAAAGCAATTTCTGTATCAATATCTTCATCTGCAAAAGCAATGATTAAAAAAAGCACACCACTAATTAAAATGAGAATAGAGCCAATAAAGGAAGCATAGGTAAGTGTCTTTTTCTTATTAGAATCAAAGACATTTAGTTTTTGGACATCTTCATAACTATCCTTCGTAAAATAAAGATAAATAAAAAGAAGGATAGTAAAAATAAGGATGAGCAAATTACGGTATTCTTTCTTACTTTTTAAATTGTTGTATAAAAAATACTCTTTTTCTTTTTTATTGGCATACCAACTTAAAAGAATAATTCCAATATAAATGACCCATATAAAATTCTCTATTCTAATTTCTTTTAATCTCTCTAGTCTCTCATCCATAGTACATTCTATGAATTTTTATTGTTTTTACTTCTAAAATAATAACGAAAAAAGTTGATTTTCTTGCTACTTCGACAAATAATACTTCACTCTATTTTTAAATTCAAGCAAGCGATTGTTTCTCAAAATAGACTGGGGGCAATCTTTTCCACTAAAGTCATGATGGGTTTTTAAACTATCTAAATTGAGATGATAACTTTTTAATAGGTAAGCCACGAGTTTGGCTCCGTTTTCAAATGTTGCCTCAAAATCTCCATCTTGATTCACACAAAGTTCAATTCCAATCCCATAGGTATTTCCAACATCATCTTTGGCATGATGGGCCACCTCATCATCTGGAATATGATGGTATATTTCATGATCATCCACTGTATAATGCCAAGACGTTGCACTATCATTATTGTATTTTAAATAATGAGCATGATTTTTGGCTCCCACCCCTTTTTCAAAATTATCAGTTTCATGAAGAACAATATATTTAATAATTCTTTTCGTTGTAGGTCTAGCACTCGTATTTTCCTCAATTAAATCGGTGTAGACAGGGACCTCATAGACACTTTCTGGAAAAACAGAAGCTTGGTAGGTATAACGTGCTTGAAATCCCCCTTTTTTCTTCTTTTTCAGTCCTTGAAAACTAAAGAAGAATATACTTCCTAATAGAAAAAAAGCGCATAGCAAAACACATATTCTTTTAAACATTTTTTTTAGTTTCCTTTTTCTTTTTACCACTTTACTGCTCCTTTATTTTGAAAGATACATTTTTCTCTATCTATTCTATGCCTCTATTTTAAAATTTTTTTAAGAATTGCGCAAGAGCATCTTGTCAAGTACAAGTAAATATGGTATATTGTTATTGTTTCTAATTGATATGGCGATGTAGCTCAGTTGGCTAGAGCGTTCGGTTCATACCCGAAAGGTCGTGGGTTCGACCCCCTCCATCGCTACCATTAAAGAAACCCTGTTCGAAACTACTCGAACTTTCAAATAGAAGACTTATCAAAAGTCTTTTTTTTTATTGAATTGTGCCATAGTTTTGTGCCATAACTGATGTTTCATCGCTATTTTTGACATTGTTTTGGAGTTCTGCAAATACATTAACACTTGCTTTTTTATTACTCTCTAGTACATGTGTATAAAT
>CAMXQX010000002.1 GCA_947246355.1 uncultured Bacillota bacterium
ATACTGTTTTACAATCCTGTATTCACTATCCTACCCCTATTTTACCCCCCCCCCCCTACAAATGTCAACCCTTATTATTTCACTAAAAAATAGAATTTTCATTCTATCTTTTTTATTGGGGGGGAGGGGGGAAATTTTTCAAAAATTACTTTTTGTGTTCTTCCAAAAAGAGGATCAAATCATTTGGCGTATCTGCATATTCACTTAAAGAGGACAAAAGATTGGTATGTGGTTCAAGCTCCACGGAAGTTCTTTTTGTAGTAAAATAAGTCCCATTTTGATTCTTAATTTTTAATGAATTTAAAATCCTACTTAAAAAATCCAGTTCAAATTTTCCTCTAAATAATTGCTGGCAATTGTTTTTATTAAAGAGATGGCATATTTTTTCTATTGTTGATAGCCGAACATTGTATGCATTTGGAAATTCCTTTTTTAAAAAAGGTAGATCTATGGTAAATTTGGATTTAAGTTCATCAATTTCTATAGAAGAAAAGAGTTTTGCAATTTTATAATCTCGAATGCATATCCGATGATCCTGTTTCTTCTGTTGCATGTTCATTTGATAATAAAGCCACGCATTAAAAAATAATATCTTTTTATGGAACTCTTCCTTCCGTTTTTCAAAATCATTAATACATTTTTGATAATCCGCATCACTTACATTAATTCCAAACTCTCTATTCAAAATTTTAGAAAAGCATTTGGAGGATATATAAAAATTTTCTATGGAATAACAAGGTGTCTGATAAATATCTTTTTTTGTTTGCCGAAGTGGGAAATAATCCCTATCAATTAAAAATATTTTATTTACCCTATCATATATTTTTTTATTCTTAATAAGATCATAAGCCTTTAATACTTCTTTTCTACCACAACAGTTGTAATGAATGATCTCCCCGTAATCATATTGTGCATACTTTTCAATACGAGAACTATAATACTTAAAATCATCTTCCCCTTCCAAAAAACAAAAGAGGCAATTATTATAAAAATTCCTATCTTGGCAAAATTTCGCAAAAGCGACAACACCTTTTCCTCTTGCTTCCCTAACTTCTTGTACGTCCATTCTATAATCTACCTATTCTTTCTCTTCAAGATATTCTCCCATATTTTTAGCTAAATGATCAAATCGATTTTCAAATATAAATGGAGAATGGGTTACTGCAATTAAGGTACTACATTTTTTTGAATCAACAATATCTGGTAAAAATTTTTCCTGCCACTTTATAGATAAGGATAACTCTGGCTCATCAAATAAAATGATACAATCTTTGACTTCTTCTATATATAATTTTGAAAATATAGAGATTACTTGTTTTTCACCAGAGGAAAGACTTTGAATACTAATAGGAGTCTTACTATTGTCTCGATATATTCCAAGCTCTACATTCCGCTCATCATAAATATAACTTTTTCCATTCAAATAACTATTACAAACAGCAACAAATTTTTTTACACGTTCATCGTATGCACTTTGTTTTTCATAACTATGAATTAAGTTTTTAATTAAATTCAAAAGGTAGATGTTCTTTTCGTTATAAATTTCAGAGGTGGAAACGAGCTGTTTTATCATTTCTTTATCATAATTATCAATTTCATCACCAATTCGATCTAAAGCTATAGATAATTTATCTAAATCAATTTGCTGAGAATCAGAGGCCAACTCCCCATTAAGATACTGCTTTAATAATACTCCTGTCATCTTTGTAAATCCATTAATCGCAGCCGAACGAATTGTCGATAGAATTTTCTCTGTTGCTTTTTCTACATCTGCCATACCAAAACGTATCAATCTGTTTTTTACTCGATCTTCTTCGACGTCAATTCCTAAATTAGACATGTCTTCTTCAATTCTTCGGTAAGTTGGAAAATAAAGAATCTCTTGATCTAAATTTTCTTCTATCTGTTTTTTAAAATCAATTACATTTCGGAAATCTCCTCTATCTTTTTTATTTAGATGGGATACAACATAACGATGCAATTCTTGTTTTGCCACCATTGGCGATAATCGATAAATATCCATTAATTTATAGCAATACTTTTTTAAGGAATCTGTATCTGTATCCTCTTTTTCAATAATATTCTTAATTTCTAATAGTTCTTTTTCTGAAAAAACTCCCTCTATATTAACATGTCTTCTTCGGTAAAGAGGGCTATAAATATATTCCTCAACATATGCAGTAATGTCTTGATGCTTTAGTTCTATTTTGCTATTGTTTTTAAAAGCTACAATCACTTCGTCAAATACGATAGCATTTAATTTTTCCATATTGCCACTTAAAACATAATACAAGCAATTTAAAATTGTGGTTTTCCCCATTCCATTTTCCCCTAGGAAAATATTAATATTTTCTTCCAAAGGGAGTTTTACATCAAATTGATGAAACAAATTTTTGATTTCAAAGTATTTTAGATGATTTCCATTCATAATTCTTTTATCCTTTCACCTTTTTTTATTTTAATATACTATATCTAAATTTCGATGCAAAGTCAATGTATGCCCATAAAATATATTGTTCAGAAAAAGAAAAAACGACATAGATTCATAGGTTAAGCTACATCGTTTTTGTATAATTATCTATTTTGTAATGGTATACTCTATCGCATAGGAACTGCTTGTATCAGATAAAACAGTAACATTGCTTTCTGTGATATTTGTTTTAAAGTAAGTATTTAAATACGCTACAATATCCATAACAGAGGTCTTTGTTGTATGAGATACAGATACCTTTAGCGTATTATTTTCTTTATTCTCAAAAGAAATTGTCATGCCGCTTGGAACAGTGAGTTCTTCAATTTCAAAAGTATTGTAATCCTGTCCCGTTGATGCGATCTTTACTAATAAATAACGATTGTTATCTTTATGTATAAAGTAGTCCGTAAATGCTACGGGAGGGGTCGATACATTCATATTATTTTTATCCCTTGTACAGTTTTTAGTAATGGAATCTTTAATTTCTTCTCTATAATAGATTGCTTGTTTGACTTCCAAAGGAATATTACTATAATTTGACTCTAAACGACTTCTAAAGAGCATAAGCATATTTTTATATGTATCAAAATCAACTTGTGGTGGACTAACTAAATAATCGTTAGAACCGTTTAAAATCGTATTTTTAGTCAATTTGATTTGTGTATCTAGCGTCTTTGTGTCGTGATTTACAAGCTCCAATCCTTTTATACCCGTATTACCATAGAAAATAACAGAATATATACCTTGTTTATCCGTAACGTATTTATAGATAGAATTCACAGATGTCGTATTATTAGGGTAAGCATATAAATTTAAGTAATGTTTAAATGCTTGATTTAGTAGGTCTCTATCCGTCGTTGAAAAATACAAATTCATTTCATTTTGACCTATTTTAGTATGATTTTCGTAATAGGTTCTAGCATAGCCTACAAAATTATCTACGATATGAAATGTATATTCTTTTTTCGCACTATTGTAACTTATTTTAAAACCTAACAAGGCTTCATAATTATTTGGATGAATTAAGGCTTCTTTATTAGGATACGTATTTTTTACATAAGAAAGGATTTCTGTTTCACGATGAATAGATTTTGCATATTCTGTAATCCATTTTATAAAAATGTCATATATATTTTCTGAATATGGAATCGTTTTTGGGTTTTCGACGCCTATAGAAATGCGTTTTAAATAATCTTGATAACTTTCTTTAAACGTATATTTAATATATGCTAACTTACGGTTTTCATCGACAATAATTTCATTTATCTTGGAAGTAAAATCAACATACTCTTTATTAGGATCAATTTTACATGTCATTGTTATGATATTGGTATCCCCTTTTTCGGTATCAGGATTAAAAGTAATTGTCTTCGTTTTATCATTAACCGTCTTAACTTCTCCCTTTGAAATTACACTATCAAATGTACAAGTACTAGGAATTGTAATTTCATAACGATCCTTTTTATTTACAATGGCTTTATTTGGTAAAAAAGTAAATTCTAATTTCGCTGTTTCTAACTTTGCTTCTTTTATTTCCATAGTATATTCATTATACATATTATAAAGATTTGCCTTATAAACCAGTTGCCCTCCATCCACATAACGTGAATAGGTCTTAGGTAAGTGTGTCAACCCAAAACTAGATAAAACAAGTAATAAAAATATTCCTAGCTTTAGATTCTTTTTATTTTCTTTCATCTTTTTCAAGTTCATCACTTCCTCACTATCTCTTTTGTTCAATAGAATAATCTACTGTCATCACATTAAAATCTTGTTTTTCATTAAATATATATTTGGGATTTCCTGATTCATCCTTTACAATACCATTAATGATATTTCCTTGTTTATCCTTATCTACTACCGTTTCGTCATACATAACGCTAACCTTATATATAGCTATGTCTTTATTTCCTGGGGAAATAGAGTTGCTAATTGTGAATACTTTATTTCCTTTTGCTTCACTTTCATTAGGAACAACTTTATCATCTTCTCCAGATAATGCAACTTTCGTAATTTTAAAATGAGTATCTACTCGTATTGTCAATAATAATTCGGCATTTACTTCAATCTGACTTTTATCTACTGAAAAATAATATACAAGCTCCTCATAGGGACGATATTTCTTTGGATCAAAAGGGGTGGTTTCCTCTTTTTCACATTTCTCATCAGCACAATACTTAAGAGCAACATTAAATTTGGAAACTCTTGCTGTACTATCATCATCCAACATACTTGAAATATACTTGGAATAGGTGATTACAGTTGTAAACAGCCCCATACAAATGACATACATAAATAACCATTTTCCTAAACTTTTTTTAAATTTCTTACTCTGTAATAACCCTTTCATTTTTCCACCTACTTTTTCTTCTTCTTATTTAGATATTGTCTAAACTCTTCGTACTCTTTTTCTTCATCATCTAAAATCAGATTTCCTTGTTTATCTATACTCACATAAATACCAAGAAAAATGCCATTTATCAAAATTAACACCGCGATCAAGGGGCTTTTTAATGCGCTTAGTAACTTTTGGCCCCTACTCACTTTAAATACGTATTTCCCAACAATATTTTCTACATTCGTGGGTTGATCCTCTTTATTATTGTTGTCTCCTTTGGTTACCATTTCTACTTCATTGATAGAAATAATTCTATGGGTTACAAAGGAACCCTCTTTATCATAAAACGTTACGATATCTCCTTTTTTATAGGTTTTCTCTTTTGTATTGATAATAATCATATCCCCTATATGAAGGGTGGGTTCCATCGAACCAGATACAACTTCTAATGCTGTGTATCCCGCAATGGTTGCCATATCCTTTTTTAAAATCCTTATACAAACAAAGCGATATATATTATAGGCAAACACTAAGGACAAAAGGAGGCAAAGCCCTACAACCAAGACCCTTTTTACTATTTTCATGCTATAGACCTATTCTTGGCAAGTTTTAATTTCTGTTTCAAAATCAAGGCCTATAGATAATCCATATTTATCATTAATACTTGCATCTGTCAATTTTTCTGCTGCGTGGTTTCCAATTAAAGTATCCAATTCATCATCAATTTCTTGCCACTTCCAAAAAACAGTAATGACAGCAGTTTCGTTAGGCGCTAATTCTATTTTTTCATCCTCTTTAAATGGAATCATAGCAGTAAAACGATCTCCTGTTTCCTTTATTGTATCATCTTTTCTATTTAAAATCCAATATTTTTCACCAGGTTCGCCGTAATAGTATGTATAGTTATCGTCTTCAAAAGCCGAATAACGAATCATATAGCCCATATTTAGACAACCCTTATTAGGAATACAAATATTTTTTTCTTTTAATGTCATACCTGTTATGGTAATCACATCATCACTTTCATTTGTAAAGTTCATTTTATAAGAACCTGCTGCTCCAGGATAAATGACTTTATCTTCCCCATATTGTTTAAAATACTCTTCATTATGGAATAAATCAACTTCTGTTAACCATAGTGTTTTTTTAATAGGATTATCTACAATTGGACTAGAACTTGTCTCATAAATTGCATACAATTCCAAATGATCCTGCAATTCTTTTATGATACTTTTATCTGTTCTATTATAGATAATTGGCCCATCAATAGATGTACTATATCCCTTAAATTTATAGTATACACAAGTTCCATCTACCTTTCCTATCTTATATGGTTCATCGTACTTAGACAAATCTATACTTTCATCGTAAGATAAGAAGAATTCATAAGTATCTGTAAATTCGTTGAACAGTCCTCCATTGGCAGAAATGATAACATGGTACTTATTCCCAATTGCAATCTCTATATCAAATTCGGAAATAAGAATTCCTTGCACTTTTCCTACTACATGAATTTTTGAGTTTCCTATAGAACCTGCTTGAATTTTAAATGGAAGTGCATTGGGTTCCGTATGATCTCCCACATATTCTAAAGTAATATCTCCTGTGTCATTGGCACTATCTACTGTTAAAGTAACACAGTAACTATTATCATCGTTGCAAATGGAAACTTCTTTGGAATGATTAGAATTTACGACATGCGTACTTTTTCCAGCAAACAAGTTGGTATTTAAAACAATGTCTCTTTCACCTGCGCCGTTTACATAACTCATATCGTATTTGTCTTTCAAAGAAGAAACGACATATTTATCAAATAAAATTTTGGTTTGTGCTTGTTTTCCATCATAAATTATGGATAGATTGGCTTGAGTTCCACTATTCGTCTTTCTTGGTGTTAACACAATATATCCTTTATGAACCTCAATTTCACATTCCTTTCCGTAAGCATCTAAATTAGCTTTAATACTAGCCAAATTGTATTCTTCTGTTACATTGCCTTCTTCTTCTACAACATAATTAATAATGGATGGAATAGAGAGGTAAGTTGTGTAAGCACTATATTCAAAACGAATCGTACGTTTTGGATTATAAATGCTAACTGTATATGTGTTTACTTCTCCGCTTTCGGATATAACAATAATCTCAAGATAATTATTTCCCTCAATTAGATGTAAATTATTCAAATCAATAATCGAGATACCATTTAGTTTATATTGAATACTACTGGTTGCTACTTCCACCTCTGCCTTTAAAGACAAGTCCTTTTCATTATAACTAACACGTATACTATAATTATTAATCTTTTGGTTAAATGATTGGTCTAAGTTATAATTTGAATTTAAAACCTCAAGTGATTTTAAATAATTATTTCGATTTTTGTTATTTTCACTTGGTTTATCTTGACCAGGTTGACTTGGATTCGTATTAGGCTTATTTCCCCCAGGTTTATTATTGTTTGACTGGTTTACCTCTTGATCAATGACAGTAACTGTATACGTATTGGTATATCTTTTTCCATTGTATGTAATCGATAAGGTAATTTTTGCAGTCCCCTTTTTATGGCCTGTAATTAAGAGTTTTCCTTGGCTAGCTATTGCTGTTGCAACGGATTCATCACTGGAAGTTACAGTAACATCCCCCTCCATTCCAATCAAACTATAGGATACCGTTTTTTGGTTATTTTGCCTTAAATTAATCGTTCCGCTATTACTAGATAAATCAATATATTTTTTAGAATCAGTAATGGTTACAGTTGCACTAGCTTCGTAAGTTTTTCCGTTGGTTGTTGTTTGTAGAGTAACGGTCACACTTCCCACTTTTTTAGGAACGATAACGACATGGCCCCCACTAACATAGCAATAAGCTATATCAGCATTACTTGTTGAACAAGTAAATCCATTTGGTGTTATTTTAGAATAAGAAAAACTAAGTCGACCGTCTTCTGCATCCAAAGCTATTTCTAAGCTATCCGTATCAAATTTTAATTCTTGATTGGTTATTGTTTCTCTATCATTGGTATCTTTATCAATAGGAATATCTTCTTCTTTTTTGAATACATTATTAATACTATCAGACAAAGAGCTTCCTAATTTCCCAAAGAACTGAGATGTGCAACTACAGCTTGTAATTAAAAGAAGAAGTACAATGGCAAGTATAATCAATAAAATAATCTTTTTACCATCATCTTTTTCTTTATTATTTCTATTATAATTTTCCACAAACTTCTCCCCATTTCTAGACTATAATTTAGTTTCCAAATAAGCCTATGAAAATCATAGGCTTATTTGGAAGTTAAATAACTTCCAGTTTATCATCGTGCATTATGGTGTTACTGCCTCTCTTGTTTGTTCAGCAGTAATATCAATATTTAATGTAATTACATGACTTTTTGGAGCTGCTGCTATTTCATTACCTAATTTTGTATCAAGTTTATTTGTAGCATCATCAACCTCGAAGTCCCATTTCCAATAAATAGTATATGCTGTATTGTCAACTGTACCTGGAGCAAAAACTTTATTAGCTGTTCCAGAATATAATCCTTCAAGTGTTGTAAGCAATTGTTCAAAAGTTAATAAGTCATCAGCTGCTACTGTATCAATATCGATGTTATCGCTTGTAGATACATAGAACTTGATTGGATCATATGTCTTTGTTGTGTCAACAGCAACACCTGTACTTGTGTCTGTAACAACGTAAGTTGTTTTAACACCGTTTGTACTACCATCTGTATTTACTTTTAATGTATAATTTGTTTCGATAGTACCATCAAGAGCAAAGGTATATTGACCTTTTGTTCCAGGAGCTACAACGTTGTCTTTTGCACCTGTTACATCAGTTGGATCTAAATCTCTTGATAAAGCTTCAACAACTACACCATTTGCATCGTAGGTATAAGAACTCTTGAATAGATCCAATTCAGTATCAATTCCAGTTCCTAAACCAATTTGCCATTTTGCAACTCTTGCTTCATCTGAAAGGTTAATTTCAGATACATATTTAGCATAAGTTCCACTTACAGAAAAACCAGTTCCAACTACTGCAATAAGTAGTGTTGCTAAGATTGCCATTTTCTTTTTCATAATTTCACCTCCTATCATTACTAGTTTTGATGAATAATTTGAGGAAGAATAACTTCCTAATCTATGTAAATCTCTTGGTAGAGGATTTACCCAATTTAATTAAAACTTGTATCTATCTTCATAATTGCTATCTTCTTTTTTTTCCTTTTCTTCTCTTAAGCGTAGCAATTCTAAAAACTCTTCTCTTGAAATTTGAGGCTGCTCCTTTTGTTGCATCTCTTTTAATCTTCTTAATTCTTGCAACTCCTCTTTTTCCAAACGTTCTTTTTCTTTTTCTTGGTACTCTTTCATCATCTTGAATTTTAAGTACTCTTCTCTTTCTAGATTTTTATCTTTTCGCATTGAAATTGCAAAACAGATTACAAATACTATAGTAATAATGAGAGCCAAAGTTAAAACGGTTGTCGGTTCTGCTAAGCTTTTCATCATTGTTCCAAAGCCAGCAATACGAGTTACATATATTCCTTCTACATCATCTAGAGCAACTAAATTTCTATCTTGTGTACTATTGTTGTCTCCTTTTGTAATAAATTTTTTTGTTCCCTTATTTTCAACAACATCTATAATTCTATGGGTCGTAACTGTATTTTCAACATCCCTAAAGGCGATAATATCACCTGTTTTTAAAACATTAGGATCAATCATCTTTGTAATAATTAAATCACCTTTATGAATTTTTCCTTCCATAGACCCCGATAGAACAATGAAGGGTTTATATCCGAAAACACTTGGGACTTTATCTTTGTTTGTAGTTGATTGAAACATAATAAATACATTCATTAATAAGATTGGTATTAAGAATATACAAGCAATGATAACTAGCCAACTACTAAATGATTTGTACCATTTTTTTCCCTTTTTCATCCTTCATCACTCCACTTGCTATTAGCAATAAATTTTATTACCTCTATTATATCTTAAATACTTTTTTTTGGCAAGTGGCAATTCATTGGTAAGTAATACCATTTTATTATTTTCTTCTTGTCTTCTTTGTGATTCTCTATTTTTTCTTTGTTCAAACCACTCTTTTGCAAGCTCGTCAACAATTTGTCTAGTTGCTTTTTCAGAAATAGGTACGCATTCCTGTGGTTGTGATTCGACTACGGTTTCTTCTTCAACTTTTTCTTCTGTTTGTGATTCAACTACAGTTTCTTCTTCAACTTTTTCTTCTGTTTGTGATTCAACCATAGTTTCTTCTTCAACTATTTCTTCTGTTTGTGATTCAACCACTGTTTCTTCTTCAACTATTTCTTCTGTTTGTGATTCAACTACAGTTTCTTCTTCCATTACTTCCATCATTGTTGTATCCAATGAGAAAGTATTTTCCATTACAACCCAATCTGTATCATGACATTTATTACATTCTACTTGTTTCTCATTTGGATGGTCCCATGTATTTTCAATACCAGTTGGCTCCCAATTATGTTGTTCATGTGTTTTTGACTCATAAGAGCAAGCACTTCCATCACTTCTCTTATTTTCACAAGTTATCTTGACATAATGAGATTCAACTGTATCTTTCTCATATTGAGGTTCGCTAAATTCATGAATATGCACAGTTTCATCATGTTTACATTTTGGACAAGTTACAGCAACTGTTTTTCCATCTTCTTTTGTAAATTCAGCTCCTGTTAAATCACAATCTTCTAATACTCCCTCAACCGCTATAGTATAATCACATGTAGCACAATCTTGTTTTTTTCCAAGAAGATGTTGTCCATTAGAAACATATTGATAATCTCCTGTTTCTTCCACTGGCTTCATGGTATGGTCTCTTGTCATCTCACCAGCACAAGTCTCACATTTATTTTTTTCGCCACTTTCGTTATTATTTTCCCAAGGGCTATTAGAGCTATGTGCCTCTGTGGTTTTAGATATTTCTTCTTCATAATCGCAAGTTGCGCACACATCTTTAACAATAGTTGTATGTGTTTTTCCATTTTGATCATCTACATGTTCTGTTTGGTGTTCCATAGTGTGATCTCTTGTATCCTCATGTTTACAATCTCCACAAGTTCTTTTTTCATTTGCACCATTATTTTTAAAATCGCTATAATTACAGTTTTCATTTACTGATGAATGTGTTTCATAATTACAAGTATTACATTTTTGATCTTCATTCTTTTCATGTGTTCCATTATGATTATCCTTATACTCTGTTGTTATAGCTAAATCATGGTCTCTTGTTTGTTCAGCTTCACAATGATCACATGTCAATTTTTCTCCTGCTTCTCCTATAGAAGTCCAAGTTCCAACACAATCTTCTATTGTATCAAATTCTCTTTTTTCATCACATGTTTGACAATCATACGTTATTCTTTCAATATGAGTTCCATCATTTTTTGCAATATAAGTTGTAGTTGAATTCTCATAGTCGAAACTATGGTTCCTTGTCATTTCATCGCCACAGCTTGGACATACACTTACCTCATAGTAAGCTCCATTCGATTTCCATATTTCATGAATACAGTCTTCTAAAGAAGTTTCCTCCTTTGTGTAATCACAAGTTTCGCATGTGCTTGTAGAGATAACTTTATGTTGATGATCTTCTCCAGCTTCATAACTTTTTTCCGTATTTATTTTGTGTCCACGCGTTTGTGTATACCCACAGCCGCTATCGCACTTACTTTCTTCTCCTTTTTCGAAAGCATTATAGTATTCACCACAATTATGAGGTTCTACTTTTTTTGAAATTTCTTCTGTATAATCACAAGTATTACAAGTATTACCAATAATTTGTGTATGGGTTCCATTTTCGTTATCAAGGTAAGAAGTATACATTTCTACATCATGATCCCTTGTTTGTTCATAACTACATTGGATACAAGAAGCAACTTCCCCTTCTTTTCCATTCGAAACCCAGTCACCATACTCACAGTCTTGTTTCTTTTTAATCGTTATTTTTTCACCACAAGAACATTTTTTATTTGTAATAAATGTATGGGTTCCATCTTCATTAGACTTACAAACTTTACTAGTTACTTTAAAGTTATGTTCATGGTTATCCTCTTTGTCTTCGCTTTCTTTCTCTTCTTCTGAACTTTGACTTGGTTTTGGTTCAGATTGCGACTCTGTTTCTTTTTCTGTTTCTACTTGTGTTTCGGTCTCAATTTCTGATGAAAATGCAATTGCAGACGTTTCTTCTTCTATAATTTCATTTTCATTGTCCCTTGCACTATTTTCAATACTTCTTTCTACATAGACAGACTCCTCTTCAGAAACCTCTTCTATAGTGGTAACTTCTTCTGTCTCTATAGATGTTTCTGTCTCCTTTTCTTTCGTAGATGGTAATCGAAAATTTTTATCCTCTTCCCCAAATTTCATAGTGATTTTTTTCGTTTTAGCATCTTCTTTAGCTAAACGTTGTATTTCACAACTGCCTATCCCAACTGCCAACAAAACTGCGGCTGCAGTTAAACCTGCTCTTTGAATTGCGTATTTTTTTTCTGATTTTTCTTCTGTAAATTCTTCTTTTCTCATTCTATTTTCCCCCTTCAAAAATATTGGAATGTTGAAAAGCAATATTTTGAAATCTAAAGGTGAATATGAATTCAACAAACCAAATCAAAAAAATGATTTAGCTCCAATATACAACTTTTTTTTATATTTGTCAAATCAAAATCAAAATTTTTTTAAATTTTTTTAAATTTTCTTTATTTTTTATAGAAAATAACACACACAAGTGAAAGACAATAGACAGTATTTTCTTTCTATGTTATTATAAAAATAGGTGATAGTTTGAAAGCTGTTGGTATTATTTGTGAATACAATCCATTCCACAATGGCCATTTGTATCACATAAATAAAGTTAAAGAAATGTATCCTAATCATAAAATTATAGTTGTTATGAGTGGAAATTTTACAGAACGTGGAGATGTAAGTATTATAAATAAATGGAAGAAAGCTGAATTAGCCCATTTTCATGGATGTGATTTAGTGGTGGAACTTCCTTTTGCCTTTGCAACACAAAGTGCTGATATTTTTGCACAAGCTTCTATTTTTCTTTTAGAAGCTCTACAGGTAGATGTTTTGGTTTTTGGAAGTGAATCCGATAACATTGCATTACTCAAAAACATAGCCAAGGTACAATTAGAAGACAAACGGTACCATAAGCTTATCTCCAATTTCATAGAAGAAGGAATTTCTTATCCAAGTGCTTTATCAAAAGCCATCTTTCAAATCACAGGAAAAAAAATCGAAAAGCCAAATGATATTTTAGGTCTTTCCTATATAAGAGAAATTTATAAGCAAAACAGTTCTATTGAACCCATCTGCATTAAAAGAAACAATGATTTTTCTAGTAAAGATTTAACAGAAAATATAACAAGTGCTACAAGTATTAGACACGCTTTATATCACCAAGAAGATATCACCGATTATGTTCCTAATAAAACAGCAGAAATACTCAAAGGTCCTCTTTATTTCAATAACGACTTTTTCGCACTTTTGAAATATAAAATTTTAACGGACAATGATTTAGGTAAATACCAAACGGTAGAGGAGGGAATAGAGAATCGATTAAGAAAATATATATTAAACAGTAAGTCTATGGAGGAATTTATCTTAAAAGTAAAAACAAAAAGATATACCTACAATCGTTTAAAGCGAATGCTAATTCATATTTTAGTAGGTTTTACAAAGGAGGAGGCCAACTCCTTTAAACATCCTGAATATATCCGAATTTTGGGTTTCAATTACAATGGACAAAAATACTTAAATGCAATAAAAAACACAATTCCTTTACCCATTGTATCAAAATTTAGTTCCCTCAATCATCCTCTTTTAAAGTTAGAATTAAGATCCACCATTGCTTATGCTAGTATTTTAAATGAAGAAGACAAAGTAAAAACCATTGAGGAAGAATATAAAAATAGTCCTATTATGTATTAAGGAAAAAAATAGTTATTAAGGAAAAAAATAGTTCAAATGAACTATTTTTTCCTTACAAACCAATTCGCTCGAATATCACAGCTACTGCTGGAAGGGCTTGGATTTGGCATATCTAGAGAAATAATGACAGGAACCTTAAAAGCAGAACCAAAAGCAACACAAGTTCCTGGCTGTAATATTTTTATTTTTTTTATGGTCTCATTTGTGATATTTGGCACAATTTCACGAATATATTCAATGTCTTTAGGATGCAACATCCTAAAAATTAAAAAATTAGAACACTGTGATAAGCAAGTCTCTGATAACTCAGAAGGTCTTTGCGAAATAAGGCCCAACAAAACACCATATTTTCTACCTTCTTTAGTAATACGTTCAAAAATATTATACCCTAGTAAAAAGTTATCATTATCATTTTGCACATAACGATGCGCTTCTTCTAAAACAATGTGAAAAGGCATACTCGCACGATTTTTTAATGCTTTCGCATAATCAAATAATAACTTCGAATAAATTTTTGTAATATTTTTTGCTAAACGGTCATCAATATAATTGATATTAAAATTGATAATTTGAGCTTTATATCCCTCTTTCGTTGTTAGTAGTGATTTGATATAATCTTCTCTTGTTATATAATTGGGATAATCAAAATAGATACTTTCATCTCCACTTGCTAAAGAATGCATTCGAACCTTTAATACATTGGCCTCATCGTAAACCTTATCACTTTTAAGGACACCTTCTGAAATGAGGGCAAAGTCAAAAGCATCTTTTAAATCATTTAAATTGTATTTAAATGTTCCATTAGGTAAAGTTAAAACATAATCATCGGTCAAATAAGAGGAAATAAAATTCATAATCAGTTCCATTTCTCGAATCTTACCGCTTGCATCAATATTCATACAATGCTTAAGAGGTCTTGTATACCCTGGCTGTTCAATTAAGGTTTCTAGATTTAATTCGCTTGTATTATAATAGGATAAAATGGAAAAAATTTGGTCACGAATCGCAGTAGACGGCCTTCCACTAGATAATATATCAAGCAAAGCCCTCGCAATAATATCATTTTTACTCTTGATAACTTGTTTTTCTTCCTGTGCGAAAATAGTAACCAATTTTAAAGCTTTTTCAATAATTTGGATTTGAGAATGCTTTTCTGCCCCAAGGAGTAGAGCAATATCATCCACGCTAAGAAGCCATAAAGGAATTTTAAGAAGTTCTGTATCTTTATCATCTACATTCGTGGTATAGGCTTTAAACTGAATTCCAAAAACTTTATCGCTTAGTTTTTCAAAAGCAGTATGGTATTCTCCATATGCATCAAAAACAAAAATGCTTGCTTTATAAGGAAGGGGGTTTTCCTTCGAAAAAAGATTTTGAAAAATTCTAGCAATTCCACAAGATTTTCCTGTACCCGTCGAACCAAAAACCGAAAAATGTTGACTAAAAAATTTATTAATATTGACATGAATATCCATATTTTTATAAATAGGACTCTTTCCTAAATATAAATCTCTTGTATCCTCATAATTCGCTACACTAATAATGTTTTTCACTAAAAATTCAGGAACCAGTTCAACGATAGAAGAAAAACCAGGTTTAGAAATAACACCAAAAACGAATGCAGAACCTTGCATCTGTCCTACTAAGTGAATATCGGCAATTTCATTTTTTATATTGATAATTTCTCCAATTACATTTTTTTCTTCTGTCTTTAAAGATACATAATGATGAATTAATTCCCTACTTTCTAATATATCTTGTTTTAGTCTTACATAAATGATATTTTCCTCAACACCAACCACTTTTCCTATCATAAAGCCTCCCATTTCTTCTTTTTATAAAAAACTTTTTCTTGTATAAACATCCACGTTTTTTAAAGTATACACTTTTATTTTTGCTTTTTTCATGACTTTAATAAAACCTAAGCCTTCGATAACAATATCTTCTTTTTCGTTAATGGTAATCTCCTTTTTCTCTAAATTCTTTAACTTGTCATTGTCTTTATAAAAACGTAAAATAGGCAAATTATTTGAAAGATAAAAAACAATATTGTTGTCTTCTTCTACTTCCAATCGGACAAGCGAATCTATCAAAAAAATTTGATCACATTTTACTTGAAATATGGTCGGCTTTAATTCGGATTTAGGAACAATTCTTCTTAGCGTTTCGGAATCAACTTTATCAACTATACTATTTTCTACAAGTAAACCTGGGGTGTCAATAAAGGTAAGCTCATCGCTGATAGGTATCTCGATCATATCTAAAGTAGTGGAAGGAAGAATAGAGGTTGTAATTCGATTTGTTAAATTGGAGTAATTATAAATAATCTTATTAATTAAAGTCGACTTTCCTGCATTGGTAATTCCAACCACATAAACTTTATTGGATTTTTTATATTCAAATACAAGTTCCATCAATTCGTCTAAGTGATAATTATTTTTACTACTGACAATGATTTTATCCACAACATGTAATGGCAACGTATCAAAATAATGCAATAGTTTTTCTTCATAAATCTGTTTAGGAACCAAATCTCTTTTCGTCAAAACCAAAAGGACATCATTATGAATATATTGGCAAAGCTCATGAATGCCACCAATGTTTAATAAGTCAACAAGAACAAGAACAAGGTCTTTGCTTTTATCTATTTTTTTAAAAATTTTGGCAAAGTCTTGATTTGTCTTAGCAACAACTTTATATTCATTGTAATTTTGGATGCGAAAGCACCTTTCACATAGTTTTGATTTATCTATATTTTCTTTCTTTATAAAACCTTCCTTATCTTCAAACTCACTCTGTAAAGATAAGCCACAACCTGTACACTTTTTATTCATAGTATCTCTCCTTATAAAACAAACCCTTCTTCGACATCTTTCTAAAAATAGCTTCTTCTCTTTTGCGATGAATACGTGTTAAAAAATTCGTATCACTCGCTAAAGGAGAAACAAGAATAGTTGTAATTCCCACTTTGTTTCCCCCTTTAATGTCTGTTAAAAGCTGGTCTCCAATTATAGCAACTTCACAGGGTTCTACCTTATATTCCTTCAGTACCTTTAAAAAACTTCTCTTACATGGTTTAAACGCTAAAAAAACAAAGGGTATTTTTAATGATTCTCCTATTTTTTTCACTCGATTTTTAGGACCATTGGAAAACAATATTACCTTGAAGTGTTCTTTTAAAAATTCGATTTTTTCCTTTATTTCAAAATGAATATCTTGCTCTTTATTTTTTAATATTGTATTATCCATATCGATTAAAATCAATCGAATTCCTTTTTCTTTCAAGGAATCAAAATGAATATCTGTTATCTTGTTTTGATAAATATCTGGTCTTACCCTTTCCATAGAACACTTCCCTTATATATATTTATTTTAGCATACAAAAAAAAAGAAAACTAGTCTTTTCTTTTTTCAAATTTTTGTTTTATTATCCTTCTTTGTTTTTCAATTTCACCATATTGCTCTGTTTGCTCTAAATCAATAATGTCTTCTATGTCTTCCATTCTAAAAGGAATGGTCCCTATAATAATAGAAAAGAAAAGAAAAAAAGTAGCCAAAACATAATCCATTTTATCATTTCCTAAAACATAACAGGTAAGACTAGAAGAAAAAGCCATGCTTCCTGTTGTAAAACAAATTAACTTTTCTCTTAATTTTTTTTCCTTTTTTTCTAAACTAATAACTAATTTATGGTAATATTCCTTTTGTTTTTCTCTAGGAATTCTCTTTAACTCCATCCATTTATCTAACAATACAAATGTTCTTTCTAAATTTTCTTCCATAATCCTCCTTTAGTTATATGTACTACATCTTTTCTTTTCTCTTTCATACTTTATGATAGGTGATTATCTATGCAAAACAATTGCAATCGTTGCAATCATAATAAGGGGTGTGGGTGTTGCTACCCTTGTATGCTTATTTTTATTATTTTAGCGTTATACCAACTCATTTTAACTTTTTTTATTCTTACAAGATTTAATTTTTTTCTTTTCTTTTTCTTCTTATTTTTAACTTTTTTATTTTTCTTGTTTACGATATGAATTTACCCATTTAAGGCATTTGTATAAAAGATCAATTTCCTTTGTAAAATAGCTGCAAGTTTCAAATAAGGAATCCCCAAATTCCAATTTAGAAGGGATAGCAATCAATACCAAAAGAAGTATCCTCTCCTCCTCTAGAAGGGGATATTTTTTCTCGTACTCTTGTAGCAGAAAGGCAAAATCAAAGGCAAGGGCATGATTCTTATACAGTTTATATAAATCAAAGATAGGGATATCAATTCTAGCCTGATCCCAACTTGTAAGATAGGAATTTTGATTTTTTATGAAATGATCTAATTTTAAATTGTTATGAAGAACAACAAACCTCGCTTTATTTTTTGTTTGGACAAGCTCATACCATTTTTCTAAGTTTTCTTTTGCATAATAAAGACAAGAAAATAACAAATTGATATTACGCGATAATAAATAAGCCGAGGGAGAGGGATAGATTTCTTTTTCAATCATTTCAATCATATCGCTATAATACTCCTCTAAATGCTCAATATTTCCAGAAATGTCTTCATACATTTTTTTAAAATAATCCACTTCTATTTCTTTATAAAAAGTAGTCTTACTATGAAGAAGTGCTACCAAATCCACTAAATCAACAACTCTTTGTTCCTCTGGATACTCTATATTAGGAATATAAGGTGTAATTTCATAGTCATCGTCGTCATTTAATACTTTTGGATAGTAATTGAAGTGCCTTGAATCCAAATATCTATATATATCCTTTTTGTATTCACTTTTTTTCTTAACAGCATACACTTCTCCATCTGATTCTATAAAATAAAGTTTTCCATATTTTTCATAACGAGTTGGCTTTAAATTATGTTTTTTTAAAAAATTATGAAGCTGTTTCATTAATAAATGGAATTAAAATTTTATCATTTATATTCATATTTGATAAATCGTTATAATCCTCTAAGTCACTTTTAGAAACTCCATATTTCGTTAAAATGGACTCAACAGTATCTCCTTCTCTTACGATATATACTTTATAGCTTTTATACGTTTCTGTGCTTTCTGCACTCATAGCCGTAAAAGCGGTATCTTCTTCTTCAATGCATCTTTCTTTTGGTTTTACTTCTTCCAAAACTTCTTTTACCTCTTCTTTTTCTTCCTCTATCACCTCTTCCGTTTCTTCTTTTATTGCATTCCTATTGTCTACCATTTCTTCTTTCATCTCCTCTTTTTCCTCTATTTTTTTCTCTTCCAATTTATCAAGACAAACGTCAATACTTACTGCTAATACCTTATTGTTGATAATTTCATAGTAAAAATCATCAATATCAATGGTTGCGTTTTTTAAATCATATTTTTCATCCATATGAATTTCAAAAGGAATTTCATAAAAAAATTTTTCTAAAGAAGTAGAATTCTCTGTAATACGATAATCTCCATTTACTAAGAAATTTCCACTAATTAAATAAGTGTCCTTAATACTTAATGTATGCTCTAATGAAATACTAGCGATTTCTAAGACATCCGTTTTAAACAGTAAATCTTTTTTAAAAGGAACTATTTTTTTCATCACATCATCTCCTTAATAAAATCATATTATAGCGTCTTTCAAAATAGAACAAAAAAGAGAATTGTATTCTCTTAAAATTTTTGCCATAACATAATAAGGATAGTACCACCTTTATTGTATAGCATGAAGCATGTAGCACAAAAATTTTTAAATATTAATTTAAATCAATAAACAAAAAATTACTAGTTATAAAGTAACTATCCCAATAATTTTATTAATTTTTCCTTTTATTAAATATAGTTTTGATTAGTTTTCTAATACCTGTTTTTTTTGAAATCCAATAGGTAAATCCACACCTTCTAGCAATTCCATTTTTATATGCCCTTGTTTAAACCATAAAACATCTCTTAATGAATACATTTTGAAGTCAAGCAATTCGCATTGAGATACCATATTCATATTCTTTTTTCTTTCCTCCAGTGTCATAGAATTAAATCTCTGTGTAATATTATTTTTTTCTTCTGCAATACTTTGACCTAATGCAATAGTTTCCTCTTCTGATAAATCTTTAGCTTCATTTTAATCTATCATCCGATCAATGCCTTTAAAAAAGTCAATTTCTTCTAGTTCTTCAAATTTAACAAATTCATATCTATTACTATCATTAATAACTATGCCATTCCCAAAAAACTTCATAAATACAGATGCTGGTATTGCTAGATCAATTTGATTCAAATAAGCAATATCATTTTTTTGAACATATACAGCATTATCAGTAATTATTTTCATATACAAAAATCTCTTTAAGTAGTTAGTATATATCACTAGTTTTTTAAATAATCCAATAATTTTGAAAAGAAACTTCATTTAAAAGTAGTAAATTGGTAGTACAATACGGTTAGAATCTTATATATTTTTCCAAAAATCAATGCTTTATACTAAAATTTAAAACTTTTTATTTACAAAAGATGTAAATGATTTTTAAAAAAACTTTAATTTAAAAAAATAAAACCCTTTAGGTTTTACTTTCTTAAGCTCCTATATATTTTTTCACAAGGATTATTAATCAGTAGAAAGAATTCTTCCATTCTTTTTTCATATTTTTTATTTGGTTTACACCCTTGCTGTATTAAAGAAGACAGTTCTTCTAACAAAGCCTCTGCTTTCGTATATAGATTTCCAAAGGCATCTTTATGCTCTAAATCCAGCTCTCTATAAGTATGAAGTCCTGCATCAAACTCTACTTTATCGGGAACAAAATAAAGAATGGGTCTTTTTAAAAGAACAAAATCAAATTGAAACGAAGAAAAATCTGTAATAAAAATTTTATATTCTTCTATGTTGGTTTCTCCAAAATCCATATGAACATTTTCTACATGCTCAAGTTCATAAAATTTCGCATATTCCTTAAAAATAGGATGTAATTTAAAATCAAGAGTAAAATGATTTGTTTTAAGTAAAGACTGTAACTTCTTAGAATGAAGTAAATCATACGTTTCTTTAAAGAAACTAGAGTTTAAAAATTCACGGATCTTTAAATCTCTTTTTCCTTTGACCAAATTTCCAATTAAGTATTGTCTCCAAGAAGGAGCAAATAGAATTTTATTCTTTTGTTCTACTAATTTGTTCTTCTTTTGCATTCTAGGCATTCCTGATTTAATAAAATCATGCTTTTCATAATTATATTTTTGTATTAAATTTTTCTCTTCAAATTCAGTTGAAATTACAAATTTAGAAATTTCTGTAAATTCTTTGGAATACATTTTTCTTAAATTGGCGTGCAAAATCCCATGTTGTAAATAGATAAGTTCGTATTTTTTAATATCAGTATACCATTCAATTCCATTATTAAAAGGACAATAAACTTGTAAATCCGTAAAAGAGGTCAGAATTTTATCACAACGTAAGAATATCTTTTTGTGTTTTAAAGTCTTAAATTTTAATAAGTATTTTTGCTCTTCTCTACTAAAATGCTTCTTTATTTTACCATAATCATCATCGTATACATAAAACCTCAAAACTCCATCTTTTTTCTTAAAATCATGTTTAAATTGAACACAACCATTATCAGGTACTCTTCCATTATCATAATATAGCCAAATTGGCTGTTTTTTAGGATACGTTTTCGCTAAAAAGCGATAGAGCACAATCTTATAATTTTTTTTCCCATATTTAAAAATATTTCGAGCACTATCCTTTACTCGTAAAAAAATTGTATTCTTTCTAATTTTGAATTTCTTTTTATTACAATCGATACAAAGTTTTTTATCATATAAAATGTGAGATGTAAACTTATTAAAATTAAATAAAAGGGGTATCTTTATTCCATTTACCTTTGTATAAAGCTTAAATTCTTTTACATCTCTAAAATGTATACTTATCTTATATCCATAGATGGTATTGGTCTTCATCTTCGATTCATAATAAGAATAATTGGTTAAAAAAGTATCTATTCTTTCTTCTCTTTCTGTATTATTTTTATATTGTATATCTAAATATACATTTGGTTTTTCATCTTCATAAAGAATGGTGTTTAAATTTCCATATAAAATAAGTTGGTCATCCTTTATAAAGAAACGATAAATCGTAGAAGGTATATTTTTTCTTTTTACAATTTCCAAAGAACCACAACAAACTGTATACGTTCCATCTTGTTCCACGGTGATATTAAAATTTTCTTTTTTCAGTTTTAACAAATATACTTTATGAAATATATTCATATAAGGAAGGGCAAGAATGACTTCATTATCAAGTTGACTCACTAAATTTACAATTCTATCCATTGCCCTCTTATATTCTTTTTTTTCATAATGATAAGGAAGCAAGTCATCTTGTTTGATACGCCAAGATAAATTATTTACATAAAGGGTTTGGATATATTTAGGAACGTGTCCATTTACTTTGTATCTATCAAATAAGTATTCATAATAACTTGTAATTGTCTCAAAACTGTAATAGGCTTTGGTAATGGTATCATTTGCAGTTCCTACATGTCTCCTATAAATATAAGAAGCATCATTACAAAAACCAATTTTTTTCTTCTGCATTACTATCTCTGTAGCAAACCTCTCATCTTCAGAAAAATTTTGGTCTACTGCAAATAGAAAATTTTTATCAAACCTATTTTTAATCATGATATTTACTGTGGCTTGAATGAGTGTATAATTTTCTTCCAAATCATAAACAGCAGTTCCCTTTTCAAACATTTTACTATAACGAACATGAGGCTTAAGATTTCCATTTACATTATAAATAATCGGATAGGTCACTAAATCAATCTCATCATAGTGTTTTTCAAAAAAATGAAATAAATTTTTACATGTTTCTTCTGATAAAGCATCATCGGAGTCTAGGAATAAAATATATTTACCAAGAGCATGCTGCATTCCTATATTTCTTGTATCAGATACACCTGTATTTTCTTTATCAATAATAACAACATTTTCCCCTTTATATTTTTGTATGATTTCTAAACTTTTATCTTTCGAACCATCATTGATTAAAACCATTTGTATTTTTTGGGGGTCAAAACTTTGTTTCAAAACAGAAGTAATACACTCTTCCACATATTTTTCATTATTGTATACAGGAATAATGACTGATATATCGTATTGGTATTTTTTCATTTTTTCACCTCTTTTCTCCACTCTTTATAAGATACAAATTTTACCTTTGTAGTAGAATCAATTCCATAAAAAGATTTAAATCGATTTAAAAATTCTGCGTTCACAGGATCTGGGCACCACATATATTTCGTATAAGGAAGTTTAGGTAAAATCAAAGTCTCTTCTGTTTTATGTTCTTCTATTTCTTTTTTTCTTGCATTATCTACTTTAAAAACATACCCATAAATGCAAAACAAATAGATAAAAAAGAAGACAAGAAGTGAGGTTAAAAGTACTTTGATATAACTGGATTCTTCCTGAATGACATTCTCATAAAAGAGAGACACTACCCATATCCAAAACAAATAAATAGGAAAGAAACATCTTCCTCCAATGGGTGTTACAACAAACAAAGGAGCCGTTAAAGTAATGATGCTGATAAGGGCGAAAAGAAGTTTACATCTTTTTGCTTTTTCCTTTATAAAGAATACACTTGTAAGAATACTAAGACAGTAGATAACAGTAAATAAACCACTGATATACTTGGTATACTTTAAAAATAAAGAGATGCCGCTATAACGAAGAACAAGATTATAAATAGGATAAATAACTAAAATCGTACTTAATATATATATTATCTTTTCATATCTTTTCTCTTTTTTTAAATAGCGATAAAGTGAAAGCAAAACAAGTCCACTTAAAACAACATTCAATACATAATTTTCGGCACTAAGGTATTTATAAATGGTTGTAAAATAACTTGTAATCGAACTCGTAAGAAAACTAGATAAGCCAATGGATCTATAAGTATCTGTCCCACTAGAAATATTGGAATAAGCACTATTGGAAAACATTAAAATAGTTCCCACAATACTTCCTACAAAATACAAAACAAAGCTCCAATTCACTTTTTTATATTGAAGAAGGTAGTAAAAGATGCTAAGGAGAGCAAGTACTAAAACATAAAGAGTAACATGTTCTACAAAAAGAACACTGATAAAACCTAAAATTGGAAAAAAGAGTCTCCTTCCCCAAGTATCTTTTGTTTTTCCTATAAAAATATCCTTATTCATATAGATAAATAAGAAAACAAACACCATCGAGGCAACATAATTAGAAAATCCAGCCGTCCAAACAATCGCTTCTCTAAAAATCAAAATAGGAGTGGCAAGGAGTAATAAGCAAGGTAAAAGATATGTTTTTTTCTTATGGGTAAGTTCTTCTATACAAAAGATAAGAAAGGTAAGACTAAAAGACATAATCAATGTTTTAAAGAAATTACTTCTTGTAAGAGCAAGTACAACAAGATTGCCGGCCCATCTACCATTGTATCCTTTAAAATAGGTTTCCAGTCTTTCTAAACCATAACGAGAGCCCCATGCCCAATCGTCATGTGAATAAGGAAATAAGTAGCACAAAAGAAAAAGCAGAAAAAATAAAATTCCATAAAAGAGCAACTTATTTTTTTTCTTCAAATTCATCACCATACCATTCGTTATATGTAATCCATGATTCATAATGTACCATATTCTTTAAATTATCAATGGCTTTTGTTTGGGTAGCATAAACAGGAATTAAAACATTAGACTTAAAGGCAAATTCATTCGCCTTTAACTTGTAAAGTTCTCCCTCATTTGGAATCTTTCCCCAATAAAATTTACCAAAATACGTTAATTGATCATGGTTCGCGTATTTCGTTACAATTTGATTTGTCATCTTATGATGAATATGTCCATACTCCCCATCTGGATTATGTGTAACAACTAAATCCCAATCTTTATAAGATAAAATATCTTGGATATCTTTATTAATATTGTTCCAATCTGCTTTCCAGTCACTCTTTTTACCCTTCACCAAATCAGGGTAATTTAGCATAATGTAGTCATCCCCTGTTAAGGACATGACTTCTTCAAACTCACGAACTCTATCTTTGCGACCCCCACAAGTAATACAAACAACCAAATATTTTTCATTATAAAGAGCACTACTTCCCCAAAGTGTTTCATCATCAGGATGAGCTATAAACATGACCTTCTTTGCTGTTGTTTTAATATTATCAAGATTCATTCCCTTGCTTAAAATACGATTATAATCTTCACAAACATTATTTGCACAATATTGAACCGTATTCTCTTTTTGCTTATGGCCTGTAAATGCAACCGTTATAACTACAATTAAAACTAGTGGAAATAATAAAATTCTTGTTCTCAATAGAGTACTACTTATTTTTTCTTTTTCCATTGAATCATTCATTTTATCACCAAATTTCCTTAATATTATAACACAATTTAAAAAATGTAAAACAGGAAAGTAGAAAAAGTATATATTTTTACCTACTACTTTACAAAATAGAAAAAAAGCTAAAACTAGCTTTTAAATCTCCCATTTCATTACTGTCTTAAATTCATTTCTTAAATCGTTTTCAAATGCCTTATGCATATCGGCAATACTCCGAACTGTAACTTCTTCTGAAATAATAGAATGTAGGTAATTTCTCACATCTTCATTTTCTTCAATAAAAGCAATCGATCTTTCAAAGTCCTCCAATCCACTTCGACTATTTCCAAGTAAGGTAAGACCTTTTTCCAAGACCATGCGTGTATTGATGGCTACATTATTTTCACTCACACCCATTAAAGCAATGGAACCCATTGGATTAATATAATCAATGATTTGATTGATTGCCTTTTCACTACCACTTCCACCAACACATTCAAAAGCATGATCCACTCTTAAATCTGGCGGAATATGATTAACAAGATAGGTTTGATCTGCAAAAGAGAAGTAGTTCAATTTTTGTTCTGTTGTTCCAAAAACAACAATCTCTGCATTTGGAAATGTTTTCTTTAAAACCAAAGAGGTCACAAAACCAACATTTCCATCCCCCCATACTCCAATAATTTGTTTTTGCAAATGGCTATATTTATCAAAATGTTCCAGTGCATTCATAGCAACACTTAAAAGTTCCAATAAAACGGCGATGTTGGGACTTGCCTTATAAAAAGGAAGCACGCGATTCTTTTTTATTTTTACAACACTTTGCATAAATCCATCCATACCACTTGCTCTAAAACGACTACTTGTCAAATAATTTTCTTTAATCACACTACTATATTCGTGAGGGGTATTAGGAATCATGACCACATTGCACCCTTTTTCATATTCCCCACTAGGATCATATAATACTGTTCCAACAGCCTCATGAATCAAGGCCATAGGAAGTTTTTTATCCATCACTTCCTTGCCACGACTACCTGTATAATATCTTTGATCAGCCGCGCAAATGGATAAGTACGTTGGCCGAATAAAAAGACAATCTGCGGTAATTTCCTCATCAATAAATTCCGTTCGAATTTGCTTAGGAGCAACCAAACGATAGGATTGATTTATCATTTATTCTCTCTTTCCTTTAAAATAGCATTCGCTATTTTTAAATCATATAATGTTGTTATTTTTATATTGTATACTTCCCCTTCAACAATATGAACATTTTTTCCTTTTATGACAAACATTTTACAAGCATCCGTTAATATTTTTTTCTCTTCTTCTGTTAAAGAAATATAGATTTCCATTAAATCTTTTATTTTAAAACTTTGAGGGGTCTGTCCTTGGTACATTTGGCTTCGTAGTGGTACATTGCTAATGATTTTCGCATCTTTGGATTCAATAATTGTATCTGTTGCAGGAATGACGGTATCCACTGCGCCATACTTTTTAGCGGCTTCAATATTCTCCAAAATAATCCTTTGTGTAATAAAAGGTCTTACTGCATCATGAGTTACAATAATATCTTCATCGTTTAGTCCAAAATGTTTCTCAATATATCTACAACCATTCATAATGGTTTCATTTCTGTCTTTTCCTCCTTCAACAACAAAAACATTCTCTTTATTTGCAATATACTTCTCAATCACATCTTCTGCATGTGAAATCCATTCCTTTGAACAACATAAAATAATTTTATCGACTTCCTTTAAAAGCAGAAATTGTTCAATGGTATGAATAAAAATAGGTTTTGTCCCAAGGCCTAAAAACTGCTTTGGCATCTCTGTATTTCCCATTCTTGTTCCTTTACCACCTGCTAGTATTTCTACATAAGTCATATACACATCTCCATTCTAGGTTTCTAAATCAATTATAGACTACTTTAAAAAAAAACACAAGACAAAGGCGATTTCCACCATTTCTTTTGGAGATCGCCTTCCGTACAGTTTTTCTTTATTTTTTCACTTTTTCTTTTGTTTTTTCTATGTCAAAATAGGTATGCGCATATTCCAATACTTGTGCCATTTCTTCTGTAGTAGAAAACTTTTTTTCATAGGAATCTATTTCATGATTGCATTGCATATGCCATCGAACTTCATCAAAAGGTATAGCTTTAATCATATCACAAGAAATATCTATCTTATTATAATTTTGTAAAGTAATTTCCTTATTTTTACAAAGCCGATTTCCCAATAAAAAGGCTCCAACATTTTCTCCATCCACTTGCTTATAAACATCAACACCATAAATTTCATCTATGTCTGCTGTCTCTTTTTGAAATAAACCAATTTCCATTTTATCATAAATACATACAAAGTAATTGTCTACTGCAAACTTTATTACTTTCTTCTTTGGTTTTAAGAAATCAAAGGGCGATACCCCCATCATATGGCACCCGTAAGCTAAAATTTGGTTAAAATCTAAGTCTGTTAATGTTTGCCCCTCTTTGTAATGCAATAAAATTCCGATTTGATACATTTGCTTACATAACTCAGTAAAAGCGATTACTTTCTTCAAAGTACAGGTTGCTATACAGGTGCTCACTTCGTCTGTAATAAACTGGTGTTTTGCTAAAAAAAACGCGAAAGGATTTGTAGATGTTGCTATTCTAATTCCTTTGGTTTCAGAATCTATCATCGTATATACTTCTGCATAGCGACTTGATGAATAGGTATCGTCTTTGGATACGTTTATGTTTTGTTTTGTAAATAAGCCGATTTGGTTATTATCATAACTACATAGAAATAAATTATCTTTTATTTTTAGTAGTTCTTGTATTTTTTGATCATACATACTATTTTCCCCCGTATTTTGCCACAAAAAACTCTATAAGCGGTTACCAAATATCCTTTATTTTTCTTCCATAATCTTATACAGCAACTATTCCGTTCATGAATGGTCTTTATCTTAATATATTTTTTTCAATCTGTCAACATATCTTCTGTTCTTTTAAAAACATCTCTTTTTTGTTTAACGATTATTTCTTCGAAATACGAACCATTTACTTAAAAAATAATTCATAACTGTAACGACAACTTGCACGATTAATTTAGCAATTTTGTCGTTCATTTTGAATACAGTTACAGTGATAAACATAATGGCCATATCCATAAGTAAAGTAAAGATTCTTGAAGAAACAAAGGAAATAATTTCTTTTTTCTTGTTTTGATTTTTACTTTTAAATACAAATTTTCGATTGGTAATATAAGCAAATGTTACTGCGCAAACCCATGAGAAAACATTAGCAATTTGTAATTCAAAGGCATGATTAGGATTTAGAAGCGTCAAAACCACTAAATAATAACTTCCAAGCGATACAATGGTTGTTAATACGCCCACTATAAGATAATTAATAATTTCCTCATATTTTTTATACAATGCCATTCTCTTTTTCATAGCATCATCAACTTCGCTTTCTTTCCTTTTAAAACTTACGTTCCATATGAACTGTTCCTTCTAAAATGTTTTTTTCTTTTAGGTCTTTTAAATAAGTTTGTGTATTTTGATAAGCTATATCACACATCCATTTCGCAACTGGAGCTTTTTTTTCTTCTTTTGGTCCATTTTCGATCGTTCTATATCTTTTTTTGGTGATTGTATCTCCTAAAATGATATTTTCTGTTAGATGCTCTCCATTGGCACCTACATTCCCGTAACGATTTTGGCCAAAAGGGGAAATACCAATAGAAAAATCACATGAATTTGGATTCTCACTATATAGTTTAGCAATTCTTGTTTTTTCTGCTGCATACATAGAAGTCGCATTGACTCCATATTGTACAGATGCAATTAATAGTTCTCCCCAATGTTCACATTTTTGCATTAAAATTGGATTTTCTAAAACACGATGGATTGCAGCTTCATAATTATAGTTTGCAGTATGCACTTGCATGAGCCAGTGCTGATTTTTCCATTCCATCACACCATAGGAGGCACCCACTTTTCCTGTATCTGTAAGACCAACGGAACCAGGGTTAAATAAAGTAAAATCTCCATATTCCCCTATATGGCTTTCATGAACGTGAGCAGTTAAAACTATTTTTATATTTTTTTCCTTTAATTTTTTTCGCATTTCTTCTTCGATGGGCATTTTGTGTTGTAAATAAATAGCATCGGTTCCTGGAATAGAAACGATTTTACTTTCTTCTAGCGTTGATAAATATTTCAATTGTTCCTCTGTCATTCTTTCGCAAGAAAGAAGAGGGGGACCCATAGTTGTCTCTATACTCCAGTCTACCTGTTTTCCAGCCCTTTTGGCCTCGTAATATTTCCTAACCATTCCTGTTTCACGATTTCCACTAATTACATAAATAGGAAACGTTTCCTTTAAAAGATCCATCACTTCCAAACATTCTTTTCCTTCTAAGAAATCACAACAGTAGTCACCTAAAAAAATAAATCCATCGATTTGCTTTCCATACTTATGGAAAACATCTTCAATCACACTATTAAAAGCTTCAATATTTCCATGAATATCACCAAGTACAATAAGCCTCATAATCTCACCTTTCTCTTATTATATTGCAATTAATACAAAAAAGCAATGAAGGCCAAAGAAAAATTTACCCTTTTAACATATCCCTACGATGAACTAAGTAACCCTCTTAAAAAGAAAGAGAGTTCATTTTTATGCATTTCCCAATTGCAAAGAATATGCAAAGTAAAATAAGGATAATACAGTTAACGATAAAACTACTTTGGATGCTGTTGGTATCGCCTATTTTTTTATTTGTGCCTTGCCTTCACAAAAAATAAATTCTACAAAATAAAAAAGAAGAAAATCCTTCTTTTATGCCTTCCATCTTGCCTCCACATCACAGTTACTACTATGTGGAGGTGGGCTTGGTGGATCCATTTTTATAATGATTGGAATGCGAAAGGCTTTTCCAAATCCAACACAAGTTCCTGGTTGTAGACTCTTTTGTTTTTCAATAATTTCTTGATTGATATTAGGAAGCATTTTGGCAATGTAATCTAAATCTCTTGGGTGATTCATTTTAAAAATTAGGAAATTGGAACATTGTGAAATAACCGTTTCTGAAATTTCAACTGGTCTTTGCGAAATTAAGTTAAAAACGAGTCCATATTTTCTTCCCTCTTTGGCTACACGATCAAAGATATTATACCCAAGTAAAAATTTATCACTATCATTTTGCACATAACGGTGTGCCTCTTCCAAGAAAATGTGAAATGGAATAGAAGCTCTTACTTTTAAAGCTTTGGTAAATGTAAACAGCATCTTTGTATAAATTTTTGTAATGACTTTAGCAATTCGATCTTCAATATCTTCCAAGTTAAAATTAATAATTTGTGCCTTTTTACCTGGTGCTACCGTGACAAGAGATGCAATATAATTTTCTAAAGTAATATATTGCGGGAAATGGAAATATTTGGCGTTTTCTCCAATCACAATCGAATGGAGTCTTACTTTCAAAGCTATAGCCTCACTATACGTTTTCTGATTTCTTAAAAGCCCCTCTGAAATCAAAGTAAAACTTAAAGCTTTCTCCAAATCTTCTAAAGTGAAATAATGGCTTTCTCGTGACTCATACTTATCAAGCTGATCATCAATAAAATCAGAAATATATTGGGTGACTAAAATGCTTTCTGTAAAATTTCCTTCCTTATCAATAATAAAACAATCCCTAAATTTACGAACATATCCAATACCTTGCACAGGAGCTTCTAAGTTGAAGGCTTCTGTCGAACAAGTAGCAAGAATCGAGAAAATATCATTTCTCTTCGCTGTTGCACTTTGATTTGTATATAAAATGGTCATAATTGCCTTGGCAATTAAATGGTTTTTATATTTCGTAGCCATTTCCCCGGATTCTGAAAAAATACGCACCAATTTAAGCATTTCTTCAATAATAGGAAGTTGAGAGTGATCGGTTGCATCCAATAATAAAGCCATATCATCTACATCCAAAAGCCACAAAGGAATGGAAAGAAGGTTTCCCTCTGCATCATTCACATTCGTTGTATAATATTTGAAATAAAAGTTTGGATTGATTTTATTAATGTCTTTAAATGCAGTATGGTACTCTCCATACGCATCAAAAATAAAGAAATTAGAGCGTATTGGTACAACGTTTTTGTTAGTAAACACGTTCTGCATCAATCTCGCAAGTCCCCACGATTTACCACTTCCTGTATTTCCAAAAATTGCTGAGTGGTTTGAAAATAGATCATTGACATCGACATAAAGAGGAAAATCGTTATAAAGGGGAGATTTTCCGATTAACATACTACTTGGAGTTTCTCTTCCCACAATTAAACCAAATTCCTCTTCGGTAATCATGCGCACATGTGCAGATAAACTTGGTTTTCGTATAACCCCTCCCAAAAAACGATTATTTTTAATTTCCCCTAAAAAACGAACCTTAATGAGTTCCATATCCATATCTTCTACTTCGCCAATAATTTTTTGGGTCCCATCTTCAAAAACGATATGCATATTCATCATATCTTGCGCTAAAACATTTCCTTCTACCTTAATGTGTGCCACATTATCGGATATATATATAATTTTCCCTATCATTTTCTCATCCCCTTTTTATAAAATATTTTCAATCTGCTCTTTCAAATCGCTATCTTTAACAATTTCCAAAATCTTTTTATTTTTTTCGTATATCTGTAATATTTTCTCATAAAACAATAATTTTTCTTCTGTTTCTTTGATATTTTTATGTACAGCATTGCGACTCACCTTATAGTTTTCACTCATCTCAGAAAGTGTCAAATTTTGAAAGTAATAATCCATAAAATACTCCTTTTGCTTGTCGGTAAATAAGTCTCCATAAATGGCAAATAAATTACCCAAATAAATGCGTTTCTCCATCATAAAAAGAAAGAAGCCCCTAAACAGAAAATTCCTACTAAAAAGTAAAGAAGAGTCATCGTTTTTCTTTTGGTGATTTTATAACTATTATAAGCCATGCAAAGTAGTGTTAAACCACTTACTGCCTCTAAAATAGGTATAAACTCCCTTCTAAAAATACTCATTACTAAAAAGTAAGAAACAAACACAATAAGAATGATTTGGACCAAGAGACCTGGTTGGTTTATTTTTTTATTCTTCACTCGCATCCCCCAACAATCCATAAATATATTTTTCGATATCGAAAGGCTTTAAGTCTTCCTTAGCTTCGCCAAGTCCTATATATTTAACAGGAAGGCCAACTTCTTCTTTAATAGCAAGAACAATTCCCCCTTTGGCTGTACCATCTAGCTTTGTTAAAACAATTCCTGTTATATTGGTTACCTCTTTAAATCCTTTGGCCTGGCTAATGCCATTTTGGCCTGTTGTTGCATCCAATACCAGCAAAGTTTCGTGTGGAGCACTTGGATCTATTTTTTGAATAACACGGTGCATCTTCTCCAGTTCATTCATTAAGTTGGATTTGTTTTGGAGTCGACCCGCTGTATCAACCAATACAACATCAAAATTTTCCTCTTTGGCTTTTTCCATCGCTTCGTAAATAACACTAGAGGGGTCGCTACCTTCTTTCTTTATAATAGTACAGTTTATTCGTTTTGCCCATTCTTCCAATTGTTCTGTTGCCCCTGCTCTAAATGTATCTCCTGCCACCAGCAAAATTTTTTTCCCTTCTTCTTTTAATTTATAGGCAAGCTTTCCTATCGTCGTTGTCTTTCCAACCCCATTAACCCCAACAAACAACAAAACAGTAGGGCCTTCTTTATTATAATTAATTTTATTGGTTAAAATAGCATCGCCGACATAAATAATAAACATTTCATCTACTATAATTTCTTTTAAATCGGAAGCATTTTCTATTTTTTCTTTCGCAACGCGCTTACGGAGACGATCCACAAATTGCATGACAGTAGCAACACCAATATCCGCCGTAATTAAAATTTCCTCCAATTCTTCAAAGTAGCCTTCATCTATTTTTTTATGCCGAAGAGAGAGTGCTGTCAATTTTGATTTCAAATCATTCCTTGTTTTACTAAGCCCTTCTGTATACTTTTTTACTTCTTCTTTCTCTCTTTCGTCTTTTTTTAATACTCTTTTTAAATTTTCAAATAGTTTCATTGTATCACTTTCCTAACATTCATTTTACTATAAAATAGTAGAAAATACAAACCTAAAGTGGACAAAGATAAAAAAATAGTCTATAATAAACATGTTCATTTCATCTTGCAAAAAGAAAGGAGTTTAAAATGAAATTTAAAGAAGAGGGCGATACGAAGATATTCGCGCTTGGTGGCTTAGGTGAAGTCGGAAAAAATATGTATTGCGTCATGCACGCAAATGAAATCGTGATCACAGATGCAGGTATGTTGATGCCTGATAGTACTTTAATGGGGGTTGATTATGTTATCCCTGACTATACTTTTTTGAAGAAAAATGAAAATAAAATTAAAGCCTTATTTATAACTCATGGCCATGAAGATCATATTGGAGGAATTCCTTTTTTACTACAAACAGTAAATATTCCCTTAATCTATGCTCCTAATCAAGCAGTGGGTCTCATTCGTAAAAAATTAGAAGATAGAAATATACAATACAAGAATCTAGTCGTTTATGACGAAAAAACCAAAGTTAAATTCAAAAATATTGAAATAGAATTTTTTAGAACAACCCACTCGATTCCAGATTCTCATGGGATTTGTATTACCACACCTAATGGAACCATTGTAACAACGGGCGATTTTAAATTCGATTTAACACCGATTGGCCCTATGGCTAATTTACACAAAATGGCATCCATTGGTAAACATGGCGTTACATTACTACTTAGCGATTCTACCAATGCTTTAAGTGAAGGATTTTCACTTAGTGAATCTCGTGTTGACAGTGCTCTTTCTGATATTTTTGAAAGGCAGACAGGTAGAATTATTATCGCAACATTCGCATCCAACATTTATAGGTTAAAGCATATTGTTGATACCTGTAAAAGAAATGGAAGAAAAATTGCCATTTTTGGGCGAAGCATGCAGAATAATATTGAAATTTCTATTAATGGGGGATATATCAAAAACAAAGATATATTTGTAACCGCTGAGGAGGCCAACCATCTTCCTCTTGATAAAGTATGTATCCTATGTACGGGAAGCCAAGGAGAACCTCTTGCGGCTTTATCAAAAATAGCCGATGGATCACACAAGCAAATTAAATTGCAACCAAACGATGTTGTTATTTTCTCCTCGTCTGCCATTCCTGGAAATGCAGCAGCAATTGGAAAAATTATCAATAAACTTTATTTAAAGGGAGTAGAGGTATACACAAATACTTCTCTAAACGACATCCATACCAGTGGACATGCCAATGAGGAAGAACTAAAATTAATGATCCGATTGATGCAACCCAAATACTTTATGCCATTTCATGGCGAATACAGAATGCTTAAAAGACACGCTGATATTGCAGCTTTATGTGATATTCCAAAAGAAAACACATTTGTACTCCAAAATGGAGAAGTTTTATCCATGAAAAAGGGAGTCATAAAAAAAGGAGGGCTAATTCAAGCGGGTGATACCTATGTGGATGGAAATCGCATTGGAGATGTTTCGACATCCATTATCCGAGATCGTAAGATTATGGCATCGGATGGAATCATCATCATCATTGCCAGTATTGATGCGACAAAACCATCCCTTCTTGGAAAGGTAAACATTTCAACACGTGGATTTGTTCTTGTCAATGAAAATATAGAGCTTTTAAATGAATTAGAAGGAGTTGCTAGAAAAACAATTTTACAAGGGCTCCATAAACCAGTCAATTATGCAGAGATTAAATCCGATCTGATTTCAAATATACAAAACCAAGCGTTTATAAAAACAGGCAGACGTCCTATCATTTTGCCTGTCATTATGGATGTTAAAAGTAGCAAGAATACCAAAAAAGGAGATGCAAACTGAATCTCCTTTTATGTGTAATTTAATTTTTTCATTAATGGTAAAGTAATCACCACTTGGGTTCCTTTTCCAATGTTGGATTCATAATGCATGGTTCCCCCATGCCCTTTAATAATCTCACTTGACAAATAAACACCTAGTCCTGTTCCTGTTTTCTTCGTGGTAAAAAAAGGCTCACTTAACTTTTTTAAATTTTCATTTGTAATTCCCATTCCGCTATCTTCAATAGTGATTTTAATATTTTCCTTATTTTCTTTTGTATAAATTTTAAGAATTTTTTTCTCCTTTTTTTCCATGGATTCAATACTATTTTTAATGATATTGATAATAACTTGATTGAGTCGATTATAATCGGCTTCCATAAATAATTCCTCGTCTGAAATACACAAATCCATTTTAATTTTCTTTTCCTTTAATAAAGGCGTTACACTATCAACTACATTTTCAAGTAAATAATTGATATCTAACATTTCTTTTTCAATTTTAATTTTACTGATAGAAAGAAAATCTTGCAATAAAGTTAAAACTCTCTCAATTTCCCCTCTCAAAATAGGAATATATTTTTTACTATGTTCTATATTGTCAACATCAAACATATCTAAATATCCTTTACAAACTGCAATGGGATTTTTGATTTCATGCGTGATTTTAAAAATAGAATTTCTAAGTTTTTTCTCTTGATCTAATAAAGAGATGGCATTGGAATATAAAATCATATCCTCTGACTTTTTTAATAAAAAAATCGTAAAACTCACCAACATATAAAAAATAAGAAGGGTTATAAAGCCATCATAAATAGAGGCAATACTCTCTCTTTGCAATAAAAAGTAGTTATAAGCAAAAATCGATTTTACAAAAACAAAAATAAAAGCGTCTTTGGTATATTCATGTTTCCGAAAAAATAAGATTTTATATAAAATATAGCAACTCATTCCTTCAATAAAAAGAATAACCACATTTTCATGAAAATTAATATGCATGAAATAAATTTGAAATAGGCTAATGATAAGAAAAGGGAGTTCTCTTTTTTTGATATAAGCCAAAATAAGAGGAATATTTAAAGAGAAATACAACAAATAGGAATACTTTGCTGTATTTATTTTTACCATCAAATAAATCATAGTAAGAAGGGCTACATCGAATGCTACTTCCCTTCGTTCTTTATCTATATTTTGAGTATAGATTTGATAAATTATCCATATACATAATGGGAAAGTAACAAAAAGAATCTGTAATAGAATATTGTCAAATAATGTCATAAAATCACCTACTACCATTATAAATAGGGTGTTTGTCACATTTTGTCGAATTCTGTAGAAAAGAAAAAAAGTGATACAATCACTTTAAATCATCAATATGCTTTTTTAATTGATAGGCTCCTTCTCCTAATATAATCTTAAGTTGATTATCGATCTCGACAATACCCTGTGCCCCTAATTTTTGAATAGCATCTTTATTGACAATATCTACATTTTTAAGTGTCACAATAAATCGAGATTTGTTTACCTCATAATTTAAAATGTTATCTTTGCCACCTAAATATGTCACTAACTTATTTACTTCAAATTGAAAATCTTTCTTTTTTGACTTTATAATCGCAATAGCAACAATGATTAAAACAAAAGCGATAATAATATATTGTATATAATCCATAAAATCACCATTATAATTATACTATATATTTTTTTTATTGAATAGTTTTTTTTACTTTTTAGAAAAAAACTATGTCGAAGAAAGGAAACTACATTGTAATTTACCCTATATTTTAGTAAGATAAACCTGGTGATAACAATGAATGTAACAAAATATAAGGTAGAAAAGTCATTAGTAATTATAATGTTTTTATTCTTTGTCATTAGTATTATTACCATTTATAGTGCTGGTTTTTTAGATAAAGATAACTCTACTTTATATATGAGACAGCTGATGTGGTATTCTTGTGGGACGATCTTAGTATTCTTTATTATGTACATTGGTAATGATTTTTTTATTAAGAATAGTCTTTTTTTCTATAGTATTGGAAACTTTATTTTACTCTTCCTTCTTCTTTTTGCTCGACCAATCAATGATGCAAGGTGTTGGTTTGAAATCAAAGGAATAGGTACTATTCAACCAAGTGAATTTATGAAAATCATTTTAATCCTTTTCTTAAGTAAACAAATTGATGAATTTCGAAGAAAATTTCCTAATCCATCTATAAAAGAGGAATTTTTATTTCTATTAAAGATAATAGGCATTGTATTCATCCCTAGCCTTTTAACTTTCTTAGAACCAGATACAGGCGTTGTTTTAATCTACTTACTGATTACCTTTGTAATGCTTTTTATAGCAGGTATTCGCTTTCGCTGGTTTCTCTTTCTTATTCTGCTTTGCCTTATCGGCGTTGCAAGTATTTTATTTGTATATTTTCAAAACCAAGATTTATTTATAAAGTGTTTTGGAACCAGTTTTTTTCTTCGAGTTGATCGTTTGCTTGACTGGGGTAGTAAAAGTGGATTTCAGTTAGAACATGGATTATATTCCATCGGTTCTGCTGGACTGATTGGGCATGGTCTTAAAAAAACACCTCTCTATTTTCCAGAGGCCCATACCGATTTCATTTTTGCAGTTTTTTCTTCCAATTTTGGATTATTGGGTTCTTTGTTTTTACTATGCTTAATCCTTTTCTTTGATTTAAAGCTTATCCAAACTGCTTTAAAAACAAATTCGAATATCTATAAATACATTACTGCTGGAATTGTAGGAATGCTTATCTATCAACAACTCCAAAACATTGGTATGACTTTTGGAGTTGTCCCTATCACAGGTATTACTCTCCCTTTTATTAGTTATGGGGGGTCCAGTCTTTTAAGTTATATGTTTATGGTGGGCATTCTTTTTAATATTTCAAATGAAGCATTAAAACACTATCATCCCTATTAAAAAAGAATAGATTTGTCTATTCTTTTTTATACCTACCTTATCTACTATCTCTTCAAAATTTTTTCTTTAGCAACATAATGTATTTCTGAAGCCCCTTTATAAAATAAACTATCCAAATACTGCAATCCACCTGTACACGCAGAGAAAGTTTTAAAAGAAGGATTAACTAATAAAACAGGTCCATCCCGCAATGGAATTCTTCCCCTTAAATACTTTGTATCACGGAAGGCCATAGAATGATTTGGAGTAATACATCCTCGATTCGGTTGCCCAACTAAATTTAAAATAGCTTGCAAAGGAAATATTCGTAGTTGTGTCACTCCACTATGCGTATGTCCTGCTGCAGCAACATCTATATGAGATAAAAATCCGTTTTGATTTAGATATTGAATCACATTAGGATCATGGCACAATAATGTATTCATATTTTCTTTACTTAAATTCTTTAAAAAAGCATAATGTTCTACATCTTCCAAAAGAATCTCATTCATTCGCTCCATGTAATTACAAGGCGGATTATATCCACTGACGGTATAGCCATCCTTCACCATTTTCACTTCATTATCTAATACATACACATTTTTATAAGAATTCATCTTATCTAAAAAATAGGATTTGCTAAAATCAAAATCATAAACACTCTGTCGATTTTGACAATAAGCAACATCATGATTTCCATAAACAATGTAAGTAGGTGCCATTTCACCTAGACTAGAAATGAATTCCATACATTTTTCAGCTACATATGTATTTTTATACAATACATCTGTCCCATCTAAAATATCGCCCAATACATATATAGCGTCGTATTCATTCATTTTAAGTACTTCTGTGATTTTTTCTAAATCGTGGATATCTCTCTTTTTAAATACATGTAAATCGGAAATAACAAGTACTTTTAAATCTGTATTTTGATTTGAAAAAATTGTTTGATTGGTTATTTTCATATCTGTGTTCCCCCCAAACACTTTATATAAATTTTTCTTAATTTCACAAGTCGAAATCTTTACTACTAATTTGCTACTTTCGAAACGAAAAACATAAGAAATTATGGCAATTTATATGAATATTACAAACCGTTATAAATAAAAATTGAGTAGTTTCTTCTTATTTAAAGGTAATAACGGGTCTAAATCCTATTTTTTCATTCGCACTTCCATTGGAATGACTATATGCATATAACCCGCTCGCTGTCCCATTGGAATAGTCTCCCCCACGAATCATATATTTATTACTTGCATTGACAAGAGTATGCATATCATTATACCATGTTCCAAATAAAGCAGAACCTAAACAACTTGACTCTGTTGTTGTACAAGTCTGGTAATAATCTACATATTGATTATCTATTTTAGTACCATTCCACATTAATCCTGTAGAAGCGGTTCCATAAACACCCATAACAAATTCACTCGCACCACCAGATAAATCATAAATACCTGTAATATTGCCTGTAGTTGTTCCTTCCATTGCTTTATTATCTGTATAACTATTTGCACAAGTTGTGCTTACTAAAGCGGTCGTATTTCCACTAGAACATCCTGTTATTGTTTTTTTATCCTTATAATAATTGTTTATATAAATTTCTGCATTTTTTCCATATTTTGAATTGGTTAAGTAAGCTACTGCTCCCCACTCTGTATTTTTAATAAGATGCGAATCCACTTTCGTACTATCTAGTCCAAAAGAGGGGGAACTTGCCATATTGGCAACAACTTGAAAAGCATTTTCAATAGAGATGCCCGTCCAAGCATTTCTTTTAGGAACAACCACTAAATCAATATGACTCTTATTACAAGAAGAGATGCCTGGTGTTTGGAAACAGCTTGTATTAATGGGTGCACTTGCTTCGAATTTAGCTACCCATAATCCATTTAGTACTTTTCCACCCCATTGAAAAGCAGGGTGAATCGTATAACCACTCGTTGGAGAAATTTTTGATGTCGTAATAAAATTAATATTAAAAGAAGTTCCATTTAATTGATACTCATAACGTGGAATCCAAACATACATACCTGTTACATCATCCAAACTAATCTTAGTACCAGGAATAGCCCTTTGGTAATAAGCTCTTGTATGCTTACCATTTTTATCAATACAATTTCCCCGTTTCTCACAATCCGATGCTTGGGGGGAAACCGTAACAGCATTTGCCCATTTCTTTTCCCCATATTTATACCATTCTTTGGTCAAATCAGCTTTTACCCATGAACCATTCTTATATTCAACAGGGATCATTCCCTCATGCAATGCAGGGGAGGAAATGCTCGCATTTTCTACATACAGATTGTTATCTTTATTGGGGCTATTAAGTGCATCTGAACTACAAATTGTACTCTCCGATAACGTATATACAAATTCATTGTATTGATTGGTTGTAGCATAAACAATTCGATTCAAAAAATTTTGTTCTGTCTTATTGCTAGAACTATAATCAATATAATCCTTTAGTTTTTCTTCATCCAACATACCTGTATCTACTAGTTCTTTAAGTGTAATACAATAAATGGATTTTTGGGTATCACTTATATACATTTTCTGAAACGTATCCGCATTACTGTTTGTATAACTATCTGCTGCGTCATAAATCATCTGTTTCGTTGTTTCACTAATTGTTCCTCGCTTAGATGCGACTAAATTTTGAATTTGTGGAATAGCAACAATAATTAATAATCCCATAATAACAACGACTGCTAACATTTCTACCAAAGTAAATCCTTTTTTCTCCATATATTTCCCTCTATTCTTATCTTTATTATATCTTTGAACAAAAAAAAATGCAACAATTAAGCGGCATCTTCTTTTTTTATAACTTCTTTTCCTTTGTAAGTTCCACATTCTTTACAAACACGGTGTGGTTTTGTTATAGAACCACATTTTGGACAAGTTGTTGTTGTATTTTCAGAAATTTTATAATGCGTACGACGCTTTCTACCTCTTGTCTTACTTACTTTTCTAAATGGAACTGCAAATAACTGAATTTCTAATTTCATCTTTTCTACCTCGCTTTACTTTAACAAATCATTTAATTTTTCAAAAGGTGAATTTTTTACTTCTTCACCATCTGTCATTAGTCGCCATCCATCACCCTCTAGATGAATATTTTTAGCTTTTTCACTAACAACTTTCATGGGAATTTCCATTAGTATATTTTCCCATATAATTGGTAAAATATCAATAGAATTTTCACACTTTTTCGTATTTTTTTTATCTTTTTGTATTTCCTCTTCTAAATCTTCATCAATTTCTACCGAAAATGGATATTTTACCTCCTCCAACGTGATTGAGCAAGGAAGAAGCATCACACCTGTTAAAGTAGCCTCAATATGGTACGTCTCATAATACAGGCAAATGCTTCCCTTTATTTGTACATTCTCTAGTGCAATAAGCTCTGTTTTTTCTAACAGCTCTTTTGCAAATGAACATGTTTGATTAAAATCAATCGCCTTTTGGTACCCATTTTTTAAATTGGTTATGTCTAGAATCATATTTCCTTCCTTTCCCCATGTAAGTAAATTCTTTTCTAATTCCTCTTATACCTCCATTATACCATAAAAAGCTTCTATTTCATTGTTTTCATAAAAAGCAAAAGTAAGATAATAAAGGAGAAAATGAAAAAGAGAATTAAAGAACCATACTTAATTTTTAGATGTAATTTCTGCATTTCTTCCTTTGTTCTTTCATTATATGGATACAAAGCGCGATTCATTTCTTTTAGCTTTATTTCATTTCTTTTCTTCTGAACTAAAAATTTAGCTTGTTCTAATAAAAAATCGATGTTTTTCTTAGAATTTTCTTCTTTTTTCCTTGGTTTATATAAATCCCTTACTATATCCAAATTTTCATTTTTATACCTTTTTTCTACACGATTCGTTGCTGTGATTGTTGAAATCAATTCTCGTATTTTTTGATCTTCTTCATTGCTAATTCCTTTCGGAAACCTCTTTTTCTGAAGATGTTCTTCTGTATTCTGATTCATTTCTAGAAGCATTTGATACATGATATCGTCTTCTGTATAATGCTCTTTTTTATTCTCTAATTCATAAGTTTTGTCTCTTTTTTCTTGCTCTTTATATGCATCATAACTTTCAAAAAGCCTTTCTATTCTTGTGGTTTCTAATCCCCTTTCTCTTTTCAAAGATGAACCCAATTGTAACTCATCGATTTGATCATATAATACTTGATTTCTTTGACTACGTCTAGTCGTCTTTGCTTCATCATTATAGTATCTCTCCATTCTACTAGCCATAGTATCACCTAAATAAATCATACCACATTTTTGTTATTTTAAAACCTATTTTTACCTTTCTATCTATCGAAAAAACAATAAAATAAAATTGTATACATTTTGTTTACAGAGTGAAAGAATATATTTACATTTGTTGTACAATATAATTCTAGAATATGTTATGATATTTTTAGGAAGTGATGTTATGTTAAAAAATTTAATACTGATCTTGATCGCTATAATACCCATTACCCTTTTACTAAAATATGTTTTTGACAAAGACGCCATTGAAAAAGAACCATTTCGATTATTACTAAAACTCTTTATTGCGGGTATATTTTCTGCATTAATTGTCATTGCTCTATCTAGGGAATTAAAAATGATATTGCCTATTGATAATCCTTTTTATACATCCTTTATAGAAATTGCATTTATAGAGGAAATTTGCAAATGGATATTTGTATATATACTCACATGGAAGAACAAAGAATTTGACTATAAATTTGACGCAATTGTATATTGTATTTTTGTATCTTTAGGATTTGCCTTTATTGAAAACATAGGTTATGCATTTCATTATGGGATTTCGACTAGTTTGCTTCGTGCTATCATTTCTGTTCCTGGGCATGCTTTCTTTGCCATCTATATGGGATATTTTCTTGGTATGGCAAAAATGTCCTATACCAATTTTGAAAATAAAGAAGGTTCTATTCATACAATCTACAGTATTTTAATCCCTACATTTCTTCATGGTATATACAACTACTGTTTGCTGGGAAAAAATGATGGATTCTATATTTTGTTTATTCTATTTATTATCACATTATATATACTGTCTTTTAAAACAATTAATACCTCCTCCCATATGGATATTGCGCTTGAAAATAAGGGACTATGATAAAAGTTATCGTAGTTCTTTTTTTCGTTTTTTACATTCTCTGTTCAAAATAAATCATTAAAAAAGATAGTTCTTTCTATAGAAACTATCCCTTTAATCAAAATCTTTTCTTATCCTAGCTATATTTTTACATACCTTTCTTTTTTCTTTTGGTGGTATCCCATCTAATAAATTTTCTGTTCTTCGATAAATGATATCATCAAAGAACATTCTTGGATAATTACTAAATAAATAATTGAGCACAACAACAATATCTTTATGGTTATAATTTGTACCTATCTCTTCTTCATAAATTGGCAATCTTGTCATCATCTGTTCTTCTTCTATTTTACCAAGAAGATATGCAAATACTTGCGGTGTAAATGCAATAAGAAAGTCAAGGTATTCTTTTACTTCCTCTTTTCTAAATGAACTAAGGAAAAGATAATAAAATCCCTTTCCAATCCTTCTCATATATTCTTTCGTATAAAAAACGATATCTTCTATAGGCTGTAGAATATTTATTAGATGAAGTCCCTTATTGATTACAGCAACTATTTCAGCACGATCATAAAGAGGAGTATCCTTTAGATGTTGTCGCATATAAAGGAGAATTTCCCTTAAATTATCTCTTTCCCTTTTTATAATATCTGCATCAATCTCTATTTGTTCTATAAAAGATTGTATGGCTAATATAAAACTATTATGATACACATACCCTCTTGGCACTTCATCTAATTCTTTTTTTATGTCCTTAGAGGCTAACATCTTTTTAAGAATAGTAAAAGAATAAAAATTTTCAACTCTTATTAAATCAAATCCTTGTGGCATTGCATAATTTGTTTTATCTTGAAACAAATGAATATATTTTTCTTTGTTCGCAAAATTGCTTTCTTTTAATATACGAATGATTTTACTTTGTATTCTTCTATCTTGTATAACTTGTGGGTAATCCAACAACAACTTATTTAAAAAAAAAGGAAAATCTTCATCAATATACATCTTTGCTTCTTTATCACTCATGAAGAGGGTGTTTAAATATTGAAAATCTTTTTGAATATCTAATCTTAACTGATGCACAGAGATGGCATCAAAATCTTTAGCCGATGCCACTGTAGCATATCTTGAATCATATTCTCGGTTATACACTTCCATTTCATCTTTCCAATTCTGGTTGCTGATTGCTTCCTTTATCCAATGAAGAATCTCCTTTTCAACTTCATCTTTAACATAATTTTCTAACAAAGAAGCAAAAGTATATAACCGTTCAACAATGGATATTGGATATATGTTTTTAGAAAGCATGTCATCAACAAAATAACATAACCATTGAAGATAACCATTTTGAATATCTACATCTAATAACCCTTCTTCTAAAAGTTTCTCATATTGATTGGAAAAAAGAAGGTATTCTGTAAAATAATAATAGTATACTGTATTTTGCATTTTTCTATTTTCACTCTTCTTCATACACTCTCTCCTTTTCAACCATAAAAACATAATTAAAAACTTCTTTATAATTTTTAACAGGTATAAAAGTAATATCTTCTCTTACTTCTAAAGGAATATCCAAAACGTCTACTAAATTGTCTTTAGGAATGAAAATTTCTTTGATCCCATTTCGATGTGCTCCAATTGTCTTTTCCTTTAAGCCCCCTATTTTTAAGACATCACCATGAAGTGTAATCTCCCCCGTCATAGCAATTTTTCTATCTACTTTCTTATTGGTAAAACTACTAATTATAGCCGTTGTAAGGGCAATCCCAGCACTAGGTCCTTCCTTCTTTACCGCCCCTTCTGGTACATGAATATGAATATCATTTTCTTCTAAATCCTTGTAATTTATTCCAAATTTTTTATAATTTGCCTTTACATAATCAAGAGCAATGGTCGCACTTTCCTGCATAACCTCCCCCATAGAACCCGTCAAAATGAAATTACCCTTGCCTTTAAAATAAGTAACTTCTATTTTTTGAATGTCTCCACCATAGTAAGTATAAGAAAGCCCATTCACTACACCACTTTCATTTGCCTTGGCTGCCTTTGAAAAATGATAGATTTCCTTTCCTAGAAATTGCTCTATTTTTTTATTATCAATAATATATTTATTCACAACTATCTTTTTAATAACCAGTTGTGTTACAATCTTACGTACAATTTTTGCAAGTTGTCTTTCTAGTTCTCTTACCCCACTTTCCCTTGTATAAAAACGGATAATTTTTAAAATAGCATCATCACTTATCTTAATTCCTGCTACATTTACACCATGTTCCTTACAAATCCTTGGAAGAAGATATTTTCTTCCTATTTCTAATTTTTCATATTCTGTATATCCAGATAAATGAATAAGTTCAAAACGGTCTTTCAATGCCTCTGGAATTTGTTCTACATAGTTGGCTGTTGTAATAAATACAACTTTTGATAAATCAAATTCTTCTTCTATATAATTGTCACTAAAATATTTATTTTGTTCTGGGTCCAAAATTTCTAGTAAAGTACTTGCAGGATCTCCTTTATAATCCTTTGTCATTTTATCAATTTCATCAATTAAAAATACAGGGTTCTTACTCTTGGCTTTTTTTATTCCTTGCATGATTCTCCCTGGAGAGGAGCCTAAATAGGTTCTACGATGTCCAACAATTTCTGCTTCATCATTGATACCTCCAACAGATATTTTCACGAATTTTCGGTTCATTGCCTCGGCTATTGAAAACGCAAGAGAAGTTTTTCCAACCCCAGGAGGGCCTACTAAGCAAAGAATAGGACTTTTTAAATTTCCTTTCATCTGCTTTACAGCTAAATATTCAATAATCCGCTCTTTCGCCTTTTCTAGTCCATTATGCGTTCGATCTAAAATAAGACGTGCCTCTTCTAAATTATCGTTATCAACTGTCTCTTCCTCCCAAGGTAAATCCAAAAGCCAATCAATATAATTTCTTATAATATTTACCTCTGGTGACAATTGCGACATAGCTTCAAATCTTTTAATTTCGTCCAAAAGACGTTCTTTTACTTTCTCATTTGCCCGCAATTTTTCTAATTTCTTCTTTAAAAATGTAACTTCATCTTCTTTTATAGTCGTTTCTTTTAATTCTTGCTTTATACTTTTTAATTTCTCTTTTAATAAAAATTCTCTCTGATTTTCGTCAATCGTCTTCTTTACTTTCGCGTCTAGTTCTCTTTCTAATTTAAAGTTTTCTTGTTCTAAATATAAATCAGAAAGAACCATTTCTAATCTTGTACATACTTTTTCCTCATTTAAAAAAGCAAGCATTCTTTCTTTTGCAATATTTAAACTAAAAGCCACTACATCAATTAATTTCTCTAAGGAGATTTCTTCTTTAAAAGAGGAAAGTATACTATTATTCGCATACGGAACAAGATCAATATAATTCTTCACTTCTTCCTTTAATTTCTTAATATAGAACGCTTCCCTTTGCTTTTCAATCTGCTCCGCTGAAATGGGTTCTATAATGGATTCTAGCATATTCTGTGTACTTGCATAAGTTAAATATTCTAATACCTTTGCTCTTTGAATTCCAGTAAGTAAAAGACGTATTTTTCCATTTGGCAAATCTATCTTATGACTAATACTTGCTATAATTCCCTTTTTAGGAAGCTTTTTGATATCATCGGTCTCCTCTAATTCATTTTCCTTTATAACAATCAGTACTTTATTTTCGTGAAACAGTTCTGCTACATCCAATATACTTTTATGGTAATCGTTATCAAATTCTATTCTTAAATCACAATTTGGAAGAAGAACAATTCCTTTTAAAATAACAACTGGTAAATTATTTTTCATGTACTGCCTCCTTCAAATTGTTTCCTATTATAACACAGTGTTGTCAAATTTCCTCCCTTTTTTTTCAAATTTTAAAAAAAATCAGTGTATTGTCTACACTAATTTAAGTACAATTTTGTAGGAAAATGCATTTCTATTAAAGTTACACTGGCTATATTGAATGGGTTTCTACAATATCCTTTTATTCACTCCATGTGTTTTTTCTTCTAAAAAGTACCTTTCTATTTTAACAAGAAGAAAAGAAGAAGAAAAACAATGGTCACTAGAGGTATACCAATAAGGAGCAGCTTCTTTTTTTTATCAAGATTTATATTAAAATCATTTTTATCGTATAACCCTTCGAAGTCTTTACTATCCATATTTAAACTTGATGTATAAAAGGAGTTGTCCATTTTCTTTTCTTCCTTTTCTCTTTGGTTCTTTTCGTCAATCCTTTTAGCTTCTTCTAAAAGAGAAGTAATAGAAGTTTTTATAGTAGAAGCCGCTTTTTCTGGAGAAGCCAAATCTGCAAACATATTTAGACTAAGCTGCTCATCATCTAAGCTTCTTAACATAGCGGTATTAGAAAGGATATCTTTTTTGTTTAAGGAAGGTTCTACTTGTTCTTCCTTTTTTCTTTCTCTATCTATTTTCAACTGCTTTAAAATTTGATAACTTGTATCATCCAATGTATGATACGCAGAATTCGTTTTTCCTGTATTGATCTTTTCTAATTCGTCTTTAATGTCATAACTCCTCGTTTGTTCCGTTTTTTCCTCGTTCACTGAAATACTTTCATTCTTACGTTCATCTAGAATTCTTTGGTATTCCCTTTGTCTTTTATAATCTTCTCTACTTTTTAACATTTTTTTTATTTTTGAAATATCAATCTCATTTGTTTTGTCTAAAGGAGCGACTGCCGCAATATTACTATATTCTTCTACATCGTCAATGGTATATACCTCATCATAAAGTTCTCGATTCTTTTCACTTCGTTTTGAAACTTTTTTATTTGTCTTATAATATCTTTCCATCCTACTATTCACAAACAACCACCTTATATTCATCATATCATAAATTCTATTCATTTAAAACATTTTCCCTTGCAATAAAAACTTTTTTTTCCTATAATGGTAGTGAGGGAGTTGAATTTATGAAAAAAGTAATTGTGGATAAGGAAAGATGTATTCGCTGTGGAGCTTGTGTTGGGATTTGTCCCAAGGTCTATACTTTTACAGAAGAAGATGACGTAGAGACAAAGAATGGAGAAAATATCTTAGATGAAATGTCTGAAGAAGTAAAAGAGGCTGCTATTGAAGCTCTTCATGGATGCCCTGTAGAAGCCATTCAAGAAGTAGAAGAATAATTTTATGACTTAAAAAACGACTACTTGTCGTTTTTTGTTGCTTCAAAATAGAGTTTTTTTACCTCTTTTGGTGATAGTTTACGATAAGAACCGGCCTTTAAATCATCGACGCGAAGAAAACAAAATTGATCCCTTCTTAATTTTAGAACCGTATAACCAATCGCTTCAAACATTTTCTTTACTTGATGATTTTTTCCTTCATGGATGCAGAGTTCAACAAGAGAAGTATCTGTTTTTTTATCATATTTTTTTACTCTTACCTTGGCTTTGGCGGTTTTTACTCCATCAAGCATTACGCCATTTTGAAGTAGACTTACTTGCTTTTTCCCAACCAAACCTTTTACTTTGGCAATATATATTTTATCTATACTGTTTCTAGGATGAATTAATAAATTCGTTAATTCTCCATCATTTGTAAGCAGTAACACACCTGTTGTATCATAATCAAGTCTTCCTACAGGATAAATTCTTTTCGTCGTTGCAATGAAATCCGTAACCGTTTTTCGCCCTAATTCATCATTTGTAGAAGTTATAATTCCTCTTGGTTTATTTAATAAATAATACTCTTTTTCCTCATTTTTTAGGATATAGCCTTCTACAGCAATGGTGTCCCTAGAAGTGACTCTGACTCCCATTTCTCGTACAACTTGTCCATTGACTTTTACTTTTCCTGCTTGGATCAACTCTTCTGCTTTTCTTCTTGATGTATACCCACTATTTGCAATTACCTTTTGCAGTCTTTCCATTTTTGATCACCCTTTTTACCCATTATATAGAAAAAAAATAGAAATTGCAATTTCTATTTCATCAAAAGATAAGCTGTTCCTGGAGTTACTGGAAAAGAGGGGGTATAGATTGTCCAATCGGTTACATCTTGGACGGTATACCAACCTATATCTCCTTCATGCATGTTTTCTACATCATAAGGTTCTTGGGTTAATCTTGCTTTAAATCGATCTCCTTCGAATGCAAGAAGTTCAAACCATATGTGTTCAAATTGACTCTCATTGTCAACAGGAAGGCCAATTTTAATGATAATCTTATTCTCTTTGTTATTAAATGCCTCCTTTACAAAAGAAAAACGTTCCATCGCTAATTCTTTCATACGAGCAGTTTCTTCATTGCTTATAAAAAACAGGGGGTTGTTATTCCAAAAATCATTGAATATAGAAATTTTAGAACGTTTTTTCTTTTTTTCATCCTCTCCGTTTTTATAAAGAAAAATAATACTCGTTCTACTGTTATGTCCATCTTGTCTATCTTCAATTCCCCCTAAGGTAATCTCTTTATATTCGCTTAAACCTTCGGTCCATGGAAGATACGTTACTACAATGGGCTGTCCATTTAATAATGCACCAATATAAGCACTTCCCTCAAATTCTATCTTTTTATCGATAAGGTAACTTGCAAATGTGGTAATAAGTTCATAATGGCTATTATAATTTTCCTTATTTGAATTTAAAACTTCAAGTTCTGTAAGATCACATCGACAAAGTCCATGCGTATGTAACCATACTTCTCCATTTTCAGCTGTTACTGCGTGAACTGTATACAAATCTTTCGATCCTGGCAAAATTTTCGATTTTGCTGTCATTTCTACCCAAGCTTTTGGAAGGAGTTTCTCTGCACTTTCATCCATAACTCCAATTAGATTAGGGACCATAGCTACAGCCAACTTTAACTGTAAATGGTAAGATTTTTTGGCATCTTTATTAAATTTCATAAACAGGGTCAAAGAAGCTTTTGCATTTTTAAATTCTTCCTTTTCTCCTTTTGAAAAATAATAATTTGGATCATCCAAATAGAAATTTGGTAAAGAAAAACTCGATGGATAATAACCAATTTCAAAGTCCTCGTTTTCATAATTGATTTTCATTCTACCTACTTCTTGCTCGGTTAAGGCCGTCTTTTCTTTAATTTCTACACCTTCTATTTGAGCAACACGATCAACGATGCCATCTAATAAAGTTCTTGTCGCTTCCTTGGGAATGATTATCATATAAGATTCTTTTTCCCAATACCCTAAAGGTGCTTCTTTTAATTCTTTCTCTTTCTCAAAATGCATATTGTTATCCTCCTTTTCGTCATCTATTCCAATTAGCATCCTAATTCTTCTATCATCTTTGGAAATTTTTTCTCTTTTTAATTCTTTACCACTATATCCAATAAATCATTGGCTAAGTAAAATTCTATCATTTATGAACTATGGAGGAAAATTTGATTACAAATAAGGAGAAGAATCAATAAAATAGGGATAATAATACAGATTTGCAAAATAAGATCCATCTTAGTAAAGGAAGTAGATAAAAAAATAAAATTTTTTTTCGATTGTTCCCCTATTTTTTTTAACTCACTTCGTAGTGGTTTACTCCTTTTTCTTTTTTCCTTTTCCTCTTTTTTGGTACTTCTTCCCCATTCCATATTTTGTATAGTTGCCTTGCTTTTTTCCTCCAATGCAGACTTACTACTTTTTTTCAATGCTTCTACTTTTTCTTTCGAAGTTATTTTCTTTTTATCCATAAAATACCCTCACATCAATACCATTTTAACACGGTCTTTTTTCTTTTTCAAGGTGCGAAAAAAAAATGAGCAACAATAAAAGCTGCAAGAATACCTGCTAAATCAGCAAGCAAACCTGCGAAAAGGGAATAGCGGATTTTTTTAATCCCAATACTTCCAAAATAAAGCGTAAGTACATAAAAAGTGGTATCCGTAGATCCTTGAATGATACTCGCTAAATTTCCAACAAAGCTGTCAGGATGAAAGGTAGCTAGAATTGTATTTAAAAGAGCAAGGGAAGAAGAACCAGAAATAGGACGCATTATAGCAAGAGTTACGATTTCAATGGGAATCCGTAAAAACTGAAGGAAAGGATTTAAAAAAGATAACAGAAACTCCAAAAATCCACTTTTCATAAGAAGATTGATCCCAAAAACCATCGCTAACATAGAAGGAAACATCGTTAAAATCATAGGAAAACTTTCCTTCGCGCCTTCAACAAAAGAATCATATACCTCTGTTTTTTTTAAAATTCCATAAAAAACAACAAAAAGAACCATGCAAGGAATAATGAGATTTGAAATCGTTTCCATCAATGCCTCCTTGAAAAAAGATAATTAAAGAAAAGACCTACAGCTGTTGAGACAAATGTAGCAATTAAGCAGGGAAGAACAATAGCAGTTGGATTTGTACTTTTATAAAGAATACGAAGGGATAAAATAGTTGTTGGAATAATAGTTAATCCACTCGTATTTAATACCAAAAAAGTGATCATACTCTTACTTGCTGTATCCTTTTTGTCATTTAATTTTTGTAACGATTGCATCGCTTTTAGTCCAAAAGGGGTAGCTGCATTTCCAAGTCCAAACATATTGCAAATGACATTGGAGGCGATATAACTTAAAGATTCGTGGTTTTTAGGAATTTCTGGAAACAAGTATTTGAGAATTTTAGAAATTTGTTTGGATAGTTTTTTAAGTAAACCCGAATCTTCGGCTATTTTCATAATTCCAAGCCATAAAGCCATCACAGGAAAAATTTTTAAAATCATAGAGAATGCTGTATCTGCACTTAACAAAATTTCTTCATTTAGTATATCAAGTTTCCCTGTAAAAATACAGAAAATGACACCGCAAAGGATAAAGAACGCCCAAATTTTGTTTACCATATTTTTTTAAACCATTCTAAAAACTTTTGAAAATTACTTTTTTTAGCTTCTTTTTCCTTTTCTTTTACGAATATTTCCCTTGTTCCAATTTGCTCATCCGCCAAGAATACTTTTACAACCCCTACAGTACTTTCATTTTCTATAATTCGCATCTTTTCCAATTCAAACTTTAATACAATGCTTTTTCTTTCTTCCTCCGTAAGAGCATATTTAAAATCTTCTTTTATATACAAATCATAATCTTCATAATAAATTTCATCATAGATTTGAAGATTTCCTTTGCTTAAAAGTGTATAGGCTTTGTACGTAGAAAAACCATAATCAAATAGATTTTGATGATCTTGCCAATCATTTCCATCATTGAGTGTTACAGCAACTAAGTTTAAACGATCTTTGCTTGCTGTTGTTACTAAAGTTCTCCTTGCCTTTTCAGTAAAACCAGTCTTACCACCTGTTGTATATTTATACGAATTTAGTAATTTATTTTTATTCGTCCAGCTATAAGCATTTTTGTTCGTTGTTAATGTATATTTTTTGGTTCCTGTAATCATTTTAAAGGTCTCATTCTGATAAGCATATTTCATTAGAATTGCCATATCATAAGCCGTTGAATAATTTCCTTTTTCTTGATCTAATCCACTGGGATTATGAAATGTAGAGTTAGTCATACCTAATTCCTTTGCCTTTTCATTCATCTTGGAAACAAATTTATCTACACTCCCTGCTGTATGATGAGCAATAGCTAGAGCAGCATCATTTCCACTTCTTAACATTAAGCCATATAATAAATCCTTCATCGTCAATTCTTCACCAGGTTTGATATATATTCCAGATCCATATGCTTTTTTTATCTCTTCTCCTATTACTACCTTGTCCTCTATATTTTTATTTTCAATAGAAACGATGGCTGTCATTACTTTAGAAATAGAAGCAACACTACGAACATTGTGTATATCTTGTGCATATAAAATTCGACCACTATCCATATCCATTAAAATTGCCGATGTGGCAGATGTCGATATAGCATAAACATTCATTGCCTTCATCGATAATAGCAATATTATACATATAAAACCTATTTTTTTCACTCTATCACCTATAATAAGAATATGAAAAAAAGGACTAATTTAGTCCCTTTTGTTATAAAACTTATAAATGAAGTTTTTCTACTTTCTCGGTAGATTCTGTATTCTCTAAAGATTCCTCAGAGGATAACCAAATTTTGACCAGTTGGATAAATTTTTCTAATTCATGCGTTTTTTCGATTTCCCCTAAATGTTTCATTCTATCCTCAGAAAATACTTTATGAATATCATAATTATCCAAAAGTAAAAGCTTTTCTTGCAGCTTACAATACACCATTTCTTCTTTGGTTGCCACATCTTGTTGTTTGGCTTGCATATCCATATATGTATTAAACAATGCCAATACTTCTATACAAAGGCCTTCATCATGGAAATTCTCTTTTCGCCGTTCATTTGTAGGGAACTTAATGATATTATTGGGTACAAACAACTTACTACTTGTTACATCATAAACCTGTACGTTTCTTGTCATTTCTTTCCTTTCTACCTAGAATTAATTTTCTAGATACTCACTAAAGAATAAATCTTTAATTTAATCTATATTATATAATTTTTTTCACATTTGTCAAATTATACCAACTAGCGATAGTGTAAAATGGTTTGGGGATAGAGTATAAAAAAGGAAGCCCTTTTGTTAAA
>CAMXQX010000003.1 GCA_947246355.1 uncultured Bacillota bacterium
TCCGTGGAATTAGAACAGCTTTCTTTAGAAGAATTATGGAATTTATTTCCTATCACACTAGTTGATAATCATGAAAAGTATAAAGTACAATATAAAAAAGAAGAACAATACTGCAACCTTATATTAAAAGAATAAGCCATATAGGAAGCACATCGATTGCCAATATACAAACAAAACCCATTGTGGATATATTACTGGAAGTGGAAACGAAGAGTGCTATAAAAAAAGTAAAGGAAATATTGATTAGTCATCACTATATTTTGATGGGTGAGGATTGGGCCTCTCTTAGAATTTCTTTGAATAAGGGGTATACAAACAAGGGGTATGCAAGAGAAGTATTTCATATTCATATAAGGAAATACAAAGATTGTGATGAACTTTATTTTCGAGATTATTTAAATGAAAATTTAAAAATAGCGAAAGAGTATGAAAAATTGAAATTAGATTTGTATGAAAAATATAGACCAAATCGAGATTTATATACCAAAGGAAAAACTGATTTTGTAGTAAGAATAGTACAAGTGGCAAAACAAAAATACCCCAATCGTTATTAAATAAAGAAGTGATTTACCTTTTACTCTGTTTCGCTAAGAACACTTTAAAAAATTGATATTATCATTTGTCATAACACTTAATCATAATAATAGTCAATCATTCGGTGACTTTATGTATGCGTCTTTAAAAATAAAATCATTATATCTTTGGAAAAAGTATAAAGTATAAATAAAGTTTTCCATAAAAAAAGATATTCTCTTTTGAATATCCTTTCATGGATGAAAAATTTCCTTTTGATGTACAAATTCTTATAGAGATAAATTTTGTTTAGAAATTAAGTTTTTTAATGAGTAAAGAAATATCTTGTGTTTCAGAAGAGGAAGTACTATCTTTTCTAAAGTACACAGCAATGGTTTGCTTTTTTTGAAATGTCATTAGCATGGTTTGAGAAAAATACTCTTGTCTAGAATCCGCTACAATGGATGCTAGCATCACACTATAACCAACGCCATCTTCATTGGTGACTGTCATACCAAATTGATAGGACTTCATTGGCAGTAAGTCCTTCCATAGAACCACTTACTATAAACTCATAATTTCCAGGTTCGTTGATTTCTATTTGGTTGGTTTTAGGTGTGAAAACAGTTGCATTGTTAGGTAAAATTGTATTTTTAAAGATGTCTAAATATCCTTCTTTGGAAGAATCAAAAAAATCTGTATAAAGAAGGGTTTCTAAACTTGCGGGTCCTGTGGGTCCCATTTCTCCCTGTACTCCTTGGGGTCCTGTTGCTCCATCCTGTCCAGAAGGAATGACAAAATCAAGAGTATAATTTACATTTTTTTGTTGCATATGTATCTCCTTTCTAATGTGCGTATATTCCTATTTCCAAAAAAGTATACGAAATAGAAAAAAGTGAAGGTATGTAAAGAAAATTACTTTTAAAAAGGTAATTTTTTTATCATAAACTTTAAGGGTTCTGCATTGGCTCCTGTCGTATTTGCTGAAAACAAAAGGTGCATTTTTTGTGGTTCTGTTATTTTTAAAATTCCCGTTTTTGAAAATAACATCGAAGCCTTTTGTGCTGTTATCGTGGTTAAATTAGTTAGCCTCCCTTGTGTATTAACAGACTGTATGTTTACGACAGCATTTCCATTGAGTTTCCCACAAAGTGTGAATTCATAATTTCCTGGCTGCTTAATCGAAATTTGATTGCCGTTGGTGCCGAAAAGGGACGAGTGATTGGGAAAGATGGTTGCATTAAAAATCGTGAGTAGGCCGTTTGTAAAGGAATTATTGTATTGTACAAAGATAACATCTTCTAAAGTGGCAGGCCCTGTAGGTCCTATGGGTCCTTGTGGTCCTGTAGGACCTAGTTTTCCTGTTATTCCTTCTGGAATAGTAAAATCCAAAAGATAGTTTTTATGATTTGGTTTCATTAATCCTCCTTTTCCATTTGGATATAGTATAGCAAAGCACATTTTTTCTTCATTTTATTTTATGATGAAGAAGAAAAGAGATTAACAGCAAAAGTTTATAATCGAGAGAATTTCTTGCATTGTAAAAAAATTGATGTATAATAGATGATAAAAAAAGGGGATTTTAGGTATGAAAACAAAAAGTGAAAATGAACTTTATTTTAGAATGCAATTTCGTGGTTATGAGGGAATGCTTACACTTTATGAAAAGAAAAGGTTAAGCCCAAAGCAATACCATCCTCTTTATTCTACACATACCAATTTTTATCAGAAAGTTGTAGAAAAAGAGGAAGTGATAGGCAAAAGAATTCCTTCGATGCAATTATTTCCAGAAGTATATAAAAATTATGGTTTGGAAAGAGTAGACTATCCCGTCTGCAATGATTTTATGTTGGATGGATTTGAATACGATCAGAAAAGGGAAATCGTTACGTATGCTTCCATTTATGGTGTTTATGCGATCAGAAAAGAGGGAGCATATTATGAGGTAATTACAGGAGAAGAAGTGAAAGATTACGTAGTAGGAAGCGTTTTAGAAGTGACAACACCAAAAGAAATGCAAGAAATGCTAGAGGACTTAAATGCCATAGCTAAAAAGAAAGAAATTTATGTTTCTATACTGAGGGAAATTCTTTTTTATCTAGAAGAAGGAGAGAAAAATAAAAATCTTGCATTAAAACGCTATACCCAAAATTATGCTATTCTAAAAAGAGAACAAGAAGAGAAATGGATAGAGAAACAAGTGAAAAGTCAAAATATGCAACAAAAATTTTCTATTACACCTTCTTTTCCTAAGGAAAAGGTAAAAGAATTGATTTATAAAATAAGAAACGATGTTCTATAGGAGGAAAATTTGAAAACAGATTTACGAACCATTCCTTATGTAGGGAAAAAGACGAAAGCACTTTTGTTAAAAATGGGAATCACTTGTGTGGAAGATTTAATCGGTAAAAACCCAGAAGAACTTTATTTAAAAGAGTGTGCTATGAAAGGGTATATAGAAGACAAATGTGAACTTTATGTTTTTCGTATGATGGTTTATTATGCAGAACATGAAGTGCATGAAGCAGAAAAATTAAAATGGTGGTATTGGAAAGACCATACGTAGTGAAGAAAAGTAAAGCATAAAAAAATGAGCAAGGGGGGATTTTATGAAATTGCTGTTTTTACCTAGTTTACCTAAAGAACAAGATACAAAGGCATGTAATCTATTAAATACATTACTTAAGAAGGACTTTAATATTGTTTTTTACCTACCAAAACATGAGATGGAGAGATGTTTAATTTATAATTTTTTAAATGGTAACATCATAAAAAACATTATAAAAAACGAACTTATTGATAAAAATCGTATTTTGTTTGTTGGTAAGGGTTGTCTTATAGAAGAAGCTGGAGCACTTCAAAAAGAAAATATAGGGGCAGCCAATATTTCTTCGAAATGTGCAGTACCAGGGAATTTTTATTGTGATTTTATTCCAGCCGTCCTTGACTACTATAGAAAAGAGCAAATTGAAATTGAAGATATTCTTCTCTTTTTAAAAGGTGAAAAAAGTGAGAAAGAAATCTATGAATGGGTAGATGGACAAGAGATTTTTTATTCAAATGAAATAATAAAAGAACTAGAAAATTATGCAAAAGCAAATCAAATTCGATATGTGAGGCCTATAGATAGTTGGGAAAGTTGCCTAGTAGAAGAGATAAAGAAAACTTCTTTAGAGAAAAGTATGCAGTATGCAACAAATTTAGATATCCTTTATCAACCTTTTCTTAAAAAAGCTTCCTTAAAAAATAAATTTTCTATCTTGTTCACGGATCGTGATCAAACTTTATCTGTTACTTCTTTTAAGCAAACGCAAAAACATTTTGAACAAATGAAGTCCTTTTTAGAAGAGGGAAACTTCATTGTTGTTATCACAACTGGAAATCATGAATCCACTCTATTTCATGAAAATAAACGATTAGAAACACTTTGGAAAAGCTTAAGTGAATACAAAAACCAAATCATAGGACTTCCACCTTTTTGTGCTGGAGTCACTTTAGGAAATATAAAAATACCAATTGGCCATAATGCTATCTATAAGCGTAATATTATAGGACCAATTCTTCGTATGTTTTTAGAGAATAGATATGAAATAGATCAGATTTTTTGTATAGGAGATAGTCCTATAGATATGGACATGATTATAGATGCTGTATCTAAATTTGATGCCATAGGATATCATATACGAAAAGATGATAGTTATTTTGCTAAAGATAGGGGAATCGATTTTTTTGACGAAAGAGATTGGATTTATCTTAGAAATCATGGAGTAGATTCTTTTGCAACATTTATGAATCAATATGTTCTTCCTAGTAAAGAAAAGCAAAAAAGAAAAGAAGTGCATGAAATTTCTTATAGAAAAAAGTAGCAAAGAAAATTTCCTTTTTTAGGTTAGAAACTTCAAATGTGAAGTTTTTTTCGTATAGAGAGAGTAAATGTTGTATAATAGAGAAAATGGAATTGAAGGAGGAACGTATGATATCGATAAAAAGTGAAAGGGAGATTGCTCTCATGAGGGAAGCAGGCCTCATGGTTTCGAAAACACATGAGTATTTGCAGAAATATATAAGACCTGGCATAACAACGAAAGAGTTAAATCGTATGGCCGAGGAATATATTCTATGTCTTGGTGGTATTCCTACTTGTAAAGGGTATGAAGGTTTTCCAAGTGGTTTATGTACCAGCGTGAATGATACTGTTGTGCATGGTATTCCTTCTAATCAAAAGTTAAAAGAGGGAGATATTATTTCTGTGGATATGGTGATAGGGTATAAAGGATACCAAGGCGATGCTGCATGGACTTATGCGGTGGGAGAGGTAAGTGCTGACAAAAGATATTTAATGGAACACACAGAAAAAGCCTTGTATAAAGGGATAGAACAGATTAAACCTGGGGCACACATTGGAGATATTTCTTCAGCTATTGAAACGTATGCCAAAGAACATCATTTGGGAGTCGTAGAAGAACTTTGTGGACATGGAATTGGGAGAGAGATGCATGAAGACCCAGAGGTACCTAATTATGGAATCAAGAAAGCGGGACCTAGACTCAAAGAAGGAATGGTCATTTGTGTAGAACCTATGTTAACTTATGGTGATAAGGCAATCTATATTTTAGAGGACAATTGGACTGTCAAGACAGAGGATGGAAAACCAGCAGCGCACTATGAACATACCGTTTTAGTCACCAAAGAGGGTTATGAGATTTTGACGCCACGATTGAATGAGGAGTATTTATATGAATAAAATTATAGAAGTCGCAAATCTTACCAAAAAATACAAAGGAAAAACAGCGGTGGATGCTCTTTCCTTTTCGGTTTTTGAAGGAGAAATTTTAGGGTTACTCGGACCCAATGGTAGTGGAAAATCAACAACCATTAATTGTATTTTGTCCCTTCTTTCAATAGATGAAGGAAAGATTACAATCTTTGGGCAAGAAATGAAGCCAAGTGCTTATGAGATAAAAAAAGAGATAGGTGTTGTTTTTCAAGATGTCGCTGTTTTTGATGAGTTAACTGTCATAGATAACATTCGCTATTTTTGTGGCCTTTATATTAAAGATAAGAAGGTAAGAGAAGTGTATATCGAGGAAGCTATTCAATTGGTCGGTTTAGAAGAATTTAAAAAATACTATCCAAAACAATTGTCTGGAGGTCTACTTAGAAGACTCAACATTGCTTGTGGTATTAGTCATAAACCAAAACTTATTTTCTTTGATGAACCAACCGTTGCTGTCGATCCGCAGAGTAGAAACAATATATTAGACGGAATGAAAACATTAAATAAAAATGGAGCCACTATTATCTACACGACACACTATATGGAAGAAGTAGAATTTCTTTGTCATCGTGTTATTATTTTAGATAAGGGAAAAATTATAGAGAGTGGAACCATTGATGAATTAAAATCACTTTCGAACATAGAAGAAAAAATAAGTGTAGAAGTAAACAATTTAAAGAAGAGCATTATTTCTGATATTGCAAAATGGGAACAAGTGGAATCGGTAGACTATGAAAATGGTATTTTAATAGTGACTTACCAAAAGGGAAAGAACAATTTGGCTGGCTTGATACATTATTTTAAAGAAAATAGAATTGAATATAATAAAATATTCTCCGAAAGACCTACACTCAATGATGTTTTCTTAGAATTAACGGGTAAGGGGCTTAGAGATTAATGTTTCATCAATTTATCTATTCCCTTAAAACCCTTTGCAAAAATAAGATGCTTCTTTTTTGGACATTTGCCTTTCCTATTATATTAGGTACTTTCTTTTCTCTCGCATTTTCCAATATTGAAAACAGTGAAAAATTGGACGTATTTCCTATTGCTATTGTCAATAACGATGCATTTCAAAATCGAAAAATACTGCAAGAAACATTTAAAAATCTAGGTGAGGAAGGAAATGAGAATCAACTTTTTACGATTACCTATGTAGAAAAAGAAGAAGAGGCAGCAAATCTTCTAGAGGAAGGGACGATAGAAGGGTATCTTCACTTAGAGGAAGAAGCAAAAGTGATTGTAAAAAAAAGTGGAATTCATCAAACAATTTTAAAAGTAGCAACAGAAGAGATGTTACAGATGGAGATGATGGTTCAAGTAGATATTGAAAAGGAGATACAGGAAAATTTAAAAAATGGAATTGCTCTTGATGTGACACAGGAATATTTTGAACAGATTGCCTCTAACATTGGTCATCAATTGCAAGAAAAAATGGGTATAAAGGATATTTCAAGTAGTCATTTAAGTTATACAATGATAGAGTTTTATACATTGATTGCTATGACTTGTTTATATGGTGGCATTCTAGGTATGACTTCTATTCATCAAAATTTACCAAATAAAAGTGAGGTAGGCAAACGAGTTTCTGTAAGTCCTATTTCCAAAGGAAAATTGATTTTCAGTAGTGTACTCTCTAGTTTTTTAGTACAATTATTCGGTCTTTTTCTTTTATTTCTCTATACTATTTTTGTATTGAAAGTAGATTATGGCAACAAATTATTCTTTATTATTCTACTCGCTTTTGTAGGTAGTCTAGCGGGTCTTTCTTTAGGTATTTTTATTGCCACTTTCTTAAAGGCAAATGAAAATGTAAAAACAGGCGTTATGATTGCAATGACTATGTTGGGCTGTTTTTTATCAGGTATGATGGGCATTACGATGAAATACATTGTTGATACCCATCTACCTATAGTAAACAAAATCAATCCAGCAAGCAGGATTACCGATGGATTTTATTCTTTATATTATTATGATACATTGGATCGATTTTATGGTAATGTTTTTAGTTTATTATTCTTCGCCCTCCTTCTGCTTCTTCTTTCTATGTATCAATTAAGGAGGCAAACCTATGACAGTATTTAAAACATTTTTAAAAGTACTCAATAAAAACAAATTTATCGTCATTTTATATAGTGTTATTTTATTGTTTTTTGGTGTTTCGAATATGCAAACCCAAGAAGAAAATACGAATTTCATCTCTAGCAAACCAGATGTATTACTGGTGGTATCCGATGAACTAGAAGGAATTACCAAACATTTTGTGGATTATATGGAGAAGCATACCAATAGAAAAGAAATAGAGGAAAGTGTAAGAGACGATGCCTTATTTTATAGGGATGTCAATTATATCATTTTTATCAATGACCATTTTAGAGAAGACTTTTTAAGTGGAGAACAACCGAATATTGAAGTAAAAAGTACAGGAGATTATCAAGCATCTTTAGCAGAATTACTAGTGAATAATTATTTAAAAGTAGCTTCCGTTTATCAAAAAATGGGATTTACAGAAGAAGAAATAATGCAGAATATAGATAAGACACTTGAAAAACAAGTAGTTATGGAAGTCACCTCTCCATTAGATACAGACCAATTAGAAAAAGTCGCATTTTACTATAATTTTCTCAGTTATAGTATGCTTGCTGGGTGTGTTTATATTATTTGTCTTATGTTGGTGAGTTTTCAAAATGAAAAAATTCGCAAAAGAACAATCATTAGTAGCATGTCAGATAGAAAATATAATCGTATTTTACTACTTTCTAATGGACTATTTGCACTTTTGTTATGGTTGTGCTACGTTGTTTTAAGTTTTATCTTATTAGGAGAGGGTATGTTTAGCCGACAAGGCTTTCTTATGCTTATTAATTCTTTCTTATTTACCATTTGTTGCTTAACGCTTGCATTTCTTCTTGGAACCCTTATTCGTAGTAAGAATACCATCAATGGAATTGTAAATGTAGTTGCCTTAGGTTCTAGTTTTTTATGTGGAGCTTTTGTACCGATGGAATGGCTTCCTAATTTTGTTCTTAAAATAGCGCATCTACTTCCTTCTTATTGGTATATCAAAACCAATGAATTACTAAAGACGATGGAAATCATAAATATAGAATCTTTAAAACCTATTTTCTACCCTATGGGAATATTGTGTTTCTTTTCTGTTTTCTTTGTTATTCTTACCAATTATATTTCTTCGAAAAGAAGAAATATAGGCTAGGATAAAGAAAATGTTAACTCTAGTTGACAAATTTCCAAGCGAACTAGATAGAATGCAACAAAGAAAAATAGGTATAATGAAATCGAGGTGAAGAAAATGAATATAGGTGAGAAACTTTATGATTTAAGAAGAGAAAAACACTTATCACAAGAAGAGGTGGCAGGGAAGCTAAATGTCACAAGACAAACGATTTCGAAATGGGAAACGAACCAAAGTACTCCCGATTTTGATAAAATTGTTCCTCTATGTCAACTTTATGGTATATCGGCAGATGAACTTTTAACAGGGGCAAGGAAGGAAGAGAAAAATCTAAAAATAGAAAACCAAGAAGAAAAATTAGAAAATAAAAGAAAAAAAGCAATGGGCATAGGAATAGCCATTATTCTTTATTTTATAGCCATTGCTTGGATAATGGTATCGATTCCTGTTTTGATGATGAATCCCATTGTATCTTCGGCTATCTTCTTACTCATTTGTGGAGTAGCAACGTTTGTGATTGTTTATTCATCCATTGTCTATAAGGAGAAAAAGAAAAAAGAAATGGATGATGAGAGTACTAGATTAAGGAAACAAATAACAGAGATTGCATCGATGATTACACTGGTCATTTATTTATTTGTAAGCTTTTTTACCATGGCTTGGCATATTACTTGGCTTTTATGGATTGTGTATGCATTGGTAGAAGAAATCATTAAGCTTATCTTTTTATTAAAGGGGGAATCCAAATGAAAAATAAAGGAGTGATTATTACCTTGATTGTTTTATTATCCATACTGGTACTAGGAATTATTTCTTTACTTGTTTTCTTTTTAACAGGAAGTAGACATGTTGGTTTTATTTCTTTTGGAAATAGTGTGAGTACAGAGCTTGTTTTTGATAAAGTGTATCAACAAAATTTTGATGAGGTAACTATCAACACCAGTACAGGAAATATAGAAATCAAGGTTTCTAAAGATGAGGACATCCATGTTCGTATCTATGGGGATAAAGAAAGAACGAATGTAGAGGAGAAGAAGCAACAACTTTTTATTGAAACAAAAAGTAAGAAATGTTTTGGTTTTTGTTTTAACCAAAAAATGGCTAAAGTAGAAGTAGAACTACCTGCTTCTTTTGAAAATAAAATCAATATCAAAAATAACTATGGCGATGTTGCCATTGCCTCTTTTTTAAATGCCAACATAAAGGTGGATGAAGATGCCGGAGATGTTTCTATTTTAGGAGGAAGAGAAGTGATAGTTGACAATCATTATGGCGATATTGAAATTGAAGAGGCTAAAGAAATTAAGGTAAAAGAATCTGCTGGTGACGTTTCAATCGGTAAGGTAGAGAAGGTACAGGTGGAAAACAACTATGGAGACATTAAAATTCGTGAAGTAACAGGAAGCATGGATATAGAACAGGATTGTGGAGATGTCAAGGTAGAAAAGATAGACCTTACCCAAAATTCTTCAATTGAAAATAATTTAGGTGAGATTAAAATTGGTTCTACCAATGAAATTTATATTGATGCTAAAACAAGTTTGGGCGATGTCAAAATTAACGAGAATTATACAAAATCAGATATTACATTAAAGCTTAAAAATAGTTGTGGAGATATTCGAGTGGATAATTAAAAAGAAGAGGTTTTTCTTCTTTTTCTTTAACAGATGATGTGAATTAGAAGATGTTTGTCATTTTTGAATGAATATTTTTCTAATACATCCTGTATTTATGCTTTATAATCACACGAAGTATATAGATTTTAATATAATATAGAAAGGTGAGAAAGGAGAAATTTATGGAAGAATATGTTTTAAACTTTTCAATTCCACAGGGTCCAACAGGCCCAGAAGGTCCGAATTTACCAATATGTTATGTTAATTACAATACGGTTACGAATCCAAAAAGACTCTCAATAAAAGATACAAAAATGTTTCATACGAATGGTGAATTTTCTGTTAATGGGGATTCATTATCGGTGCAGGCTGGGACATATGAAGTCACATTTTGTGGAAGAATAGATGTGAATCAAGATTTTCAGAGTAATATCATGGTTGCATTACAGGAAAGCTTAGGTGGAGGGTATTCACAACCAGTTAGTGGGATGACCATGGTTTTGGCGCCTGGAATAAACTGTATGCATTTTTCCGAAACAAGAATAATAACGCTTAGTGATGCAGAAGATATATTTGTAATTATTTCAAACAATAATGCAATTTCCATTTCTGCTACAGTGTCAATGGGATCATTAATTTTGAAAAAAATAGCATAGATTACAAGTTAGAAAATGATTTCCCATATTTATTATAAATTTTGTACTATATTCTACTCTTGTTCAAATTAAAGATGTGATAGGAACTCCGTTTCTTGGATATAGAAACGGAGTCTTTGTAGTGTGCAAAAACGTTTTTATCAATAATATCCTTAGTTTAGAATACATAAAAAAACTGATATTTCTATCAATTTTTTTGTATGTATTTTATGAAATTAATTATTCACAAGTCGCACCCATTGCTTTATAAAGGGCTTTGATGCCATCCACTTGCATTTTGCCATTTTTAACAAAATCTTTAAGTACAGGTTGATCTTTAACATATTGGTCTAAATTCATCTTATTATAATCAATAGTTACAGTTGATACAACTTTACCATCTTTATTTTCGATGTTGTATTTATATCCACCATAGGCTTCGTCTGTTTTGCTATACATTTCATTTAGTTGTTTTTCAAAGGCTGATAACACTTCACTATTATCTGCTGTCACTAACTCTGTTGTCTCAACAGAATCAACGTTATCTCCTTTATAATTGATTACATATTTTGCTTCTAGGGTGTAACCACTCGCAACATTGTTTTGATTACTTGTGCATGTGATTTTTCCTGTTTTTTCCTTACCACAACCTGTTAAGCATAATGCTAAGATTGGTAATACTAAAATACTCTTTTTCATAATATCCTCCTTTTCTTTTTTATTCTACCATAAAATTATGCAAAATTCTACAAAATTTTACAAAATTTTACAAATAATTAAGAATATAGAAAGATATAGAATACAATTGCCAAATATTCCTATGATTTTATAGATAATGGAGGAATAAAAAAGAAAATAGAATAAAACCCACTTTTTAAAAACAGTGTCTTTTTTTTTATTCTTTTTTGTTATATACTATAATTATAAGAATAATAAGGAGGGATCACATGGTATTAAGAAAACCTTTGGCTTTTTTAATTAAACATTTTAAGCTCATTCATTTTTTTCTAGTTGTTCTCTGTATTTTTTTAATTTATAAAACCAGTAGTATTCTTGTATTTATGAATGAGTACATCACTTCCAATATTGGTGTTTTGAATACCGAAGTTGCAAACGTTTATATTACTCCTTTGATGTATCTTTTAATCTTAGTGATGATGCTGGGCTCTGCTTTAATATTAACCATTTTAAAGTTAAAAGATAAGCCTATTAAATTTTATATATTCAATATTTTTGCTTATGTTTTAGTCTTAGCTATTTTTTTATATAGTTATAGTTTACTGGAAACATTAGAAGATCGTCTTATTGAAATACAAACATTAGAACTTTGTAGGGATTTGTTGGTCTTATCTATCCTTTTTCAAAATTTATCGTTGATTTGGCTTACAATACGAGCAGTTGGATTTGATATTAAAAGTTTTCATTTTAATGAAAATTTAGATGAACTTCAAATTGAAGAAGAAGATAGTGAAGAATTTGAAGTGGATTTAGAAGTTGATAGACATTTATACACGAGATATTATCGTAAATTTAAACGATTTATGACATATATGTTCAAAGAAAATAAAATTTTTGTGATTCTTTTTATTTTAGTTTTTATAGGAATCTCTTGCTATGTTGTTTATTTAAACCATGGTGTATATGAAGAGGAACTCTCTCTAAATCAAACTTTTAGAACCAATGAATTCATAATAAATGTTGAAAATAGCTATTATACTACAACCGATTATGAAGGAAAAACGATAAAGAAAGATAAGGGCCTTGTCTTATTGAGAATCAATATTAAAGCAGGGGCTTCTAGTAAAAAGATATTTAAAACGGGACGACTTTCTTTAATAATTAATAAGCAACGATTTGCTGCAACTACAGAGTACAAAGATAAATTTACTGATTTGGGTTATACTTACCTTTCAGAAGAAATTTCCAAAGAGGGAACGACTTATTTAGTTGCTTTTGAAATTCCCTCTACACTAAAAGATAAAAAAATGATAGTAAAATATACTGACATTAATGATTTAGAGGTCAATATTGATGTGACCCCTATTGATTTGACGAAAAAAAGAAATGCGACAACGATTTTTTTGCCAGGTGAGATGGTTTTTGAAGAAAGCCCTATGCGAAAAAGCATTCTTACGATAAGAGAAGCAGACTTTGCAGATCAATTTAAAATAGAATACAATTATTGTTATGACAAGGAACACTGCTACGATTCCTATGAATATATAAAAACAACAACAGGGGATAGAACCACGAAAACTCTATTAAAAATCATAGGAAACCTTACGATTGATGCAACTTTAAATACAGAGCTTAATTCCAACATCTATAAATTCATGCAGTATTATGGAAGTATTGCATACAAAACCAATGGACAAACTAAAGTGATGACAGGTAGTTTTAAAAGAATTTATCCCCTAAAAACAGAAAATAAAAATGAGTACTATATAGAGGTGGATAAAGAGGTTTTAAATGCGGAGGAAGTAAGCCTTATTTTCAATGTTAGAGGTTACATTTACACATATCGCTTAAAATAATGAAAAAAATGTAAAAATATTGAAAATTTATGTTAAAATAAAGTAGAAAGGGTGTTTTTATGAAAAATTATGGTAAAATAGTGGTATTCATTGCTTTATTTCTATTTTGTCCTCGAAGTATAAAAGCACTCCTTTGTGAAAATGTAGATAAAGTAAGATACCAAGATTTAGCAAAAAATATCTCTTATAGTTATGATGCTATAGAAAAAAATGGAAATGTAAAATTTACGATTACTTTTTCAAATATTCCAAAAAATTTTGCAATAAAGCATGTTGCTTTAAATCAATGGTTTGGTTATAAAGGTAATGAACTAAAAATAGAAAATTTAGAACCGAATAAGAGTTACCGGTTTGATATTTTTGTAGAAGAGGGGGAAGGCTGTGACAATATTGTGATGTACACAATCAATATTAGTTTGCCTTTTTATAATAAATATTATAAGGATCCATTATGTGAAGGAATAGAGAGCTATAAATTATGCCAAAAATGGGTTCAGACCGATTACTCGTACGAAGAGTGGAAAAAACAGGTCAATAAGTATAGAGATAGTAAAGAAGAGACTATAGTTAAAGAGGAAGAAAAGAAAAATAATTCTTGGATAGAGAAAATAATAGAAGTATATGGAAACATTTATTACATTGTTTTACCTTTAATTATTGGAATTGGTGGTATAATAATATTTATATATAACAAAAAAAGAGATTTGTTTTAGGAGGTGAAGTTTTTATGAAAAGAAAATATGTAGAATATTTCATTTTCTTAATGCTTCCTTTACTAAGTATTAACTTATTTGTAGATAGCGTAAAAGCAGATGAAAAGTGTACAGCAAAGACAAAACTGACGCAATATGGGGCTTTAACAGTAGACTCATTGAGTGGGAAAATAAAAGTTCCTCATAGAACATTTAATATTTATGTGGGGCAAACGGTTGCCTTTTGTATTGAACCAGGCAAGCCATTACGAACAGGAGAAATTGTTATTGAAAATGGTTGTTCGGATATGCCTGTTGAAGCAAAAAAAGCTTTAAACTATTGTGCAAATAAAGGATGCAGCCCAGAAGAATACATAGTAGCGCAAATGTATATTTGGGGTGGAGATGTGCAGACTGCTGCAGAAGCCATTTGCTCTTATCGTGGACAATCAAGAAAAGAATCTTGCATTTTAGCTGAATCAAAAAGTGGGAGCACTGCCCATAATATATATACAGCAGTCAGTGCAACTTCTGCTAGTGGGAACGATTTTATATGTTGGCAACCGAAAAATGCATCTCATCAAAAAACAGTAACAAAACAGGTTTCTTCTTGTAGATACTATTGTCCAGAAGACAAATTAAATAGTGGATTAGATATTACAGATTGTGTGATAAAACAAAAAAAATCTTATGATACTTGTGTAACAGAACTTTGTGGTACAGAAGCAAGCTGTTCGGGAAACTCTATTGAATTAACAGGGCGTTTGGCAGTATGTACAGACGATTATGAACCTTCTCATTCGATTTTTAGTGAAGCAATTGGCCCCAAGAGTACATCTTCTTCTGATTCTGATAAAGGTCGGTTAACGTATAAAGTAGCTGGCAGTGGAACATATTGTGCTTTATATTGCTTGGAAACGGCAGAAGCTGTTTTGCCAGGGGGCCTTGCCAATCCAATTCGTCTTGGCTCAGCGATTACTTGGCCAACATCAGACCAAACCAATACATCAAGATTTGGCAATAAGTTTCCACTTTACTTTCATGGACAGAAAGAATGTTATATTAAGGTTGCCCCTGATTTGACATTTGGACAAGGATGTGAGACAGACCCAGTTAAGACTTTCGCAGATTATAGAAAAGAATTAGAGGCGGCTTACAAAAAAAATACAACAGCGAAGAAAACGGTTGACAATGCGAATAAATATTTGACAGGGCATAGCAATGGGGCTACACTATCCTCTCTTACCAAAATAGATAAAACACCAGAAATTAACTATTTAGATTTAACAAATGAGGAAATTCGAAAAAAGGCAATTAAAAATTACAATGAATTAAAAAAATCAAGTGCTCCAAATTTATTTTTAAGTTTTTTGAATACAGCTAAAGCTAACAAGAAGGCAGCAGAGGGAAATGTGACTAAAGTATGGCAAAAATACTGCGATGGTAAAGGACAAGCAGCAACCGCGAGCCATTCTTGTACAGGTGGAGGTGTTTATAATGGAACAACTGGCACTTGTAGCGCTGGAACAAAGGTCACAACTTATACCTGTCCTGATCATTATTCATTATCTGGAACACAGTGTAAGTGTACGAAAGATACAGCCAAAGAATTGGATGGAGGCAATACAAAATTTTGGGAGGAAGCCGTAAAGGCTTGGAATGCTGCTGTAAGTGTATTGACCAACAAGCATAATTATTATAATACCTATATTACTAAATTAAAGAAGACTGTCGATTTATATAATGAGATCTATTTATGTGCTACAGAGGTACCCAAAATATTTAAAGAGGACTGTAATGGAAGTGATACATGTCAATTCTATGAATTTGAAACATATGCCACTATGTCTTATACAGATGAGGGAGAGTATACAGAAGGTGCAGAGGGCGATCATACTTTGGTTTTAGAGCAGCCTGCGAAATATACTTGTCAAAACTGTGATTCTCCTGTTAATATGCATGCTCCAAATGACTTGCTAAGCTCCACTATTGAAAATAAAAGTGGTGGAACATGGCTTGTTGAAAATGGAAATACTTATTTTTCAGATAAAATCAAAGATATACAAAATAAAAAATTTGAGATTGATACAGGAAAAGTTATATATAGATTAGAGGATAATCTTTATAACTATATTGATAAAAATACGCAAAAATGGGAAATGGATCGACCAGAACATAACAATTATATAACAGATGGACTAGATAAGAATGGAAAATTTTTATATAGTAATCTGCCTACTTCTTTCAAAAATAAATTAAATAAGAAATATGATTTAATCATCAGAGAAATTGCATTAGGACATAAAAGTCAATTTACTTCGGAGACGTTGAAAGGGGTTCTTGATAAAGATTACGTTTGTCATTATACAGTAACTCCTAAAACAGATGATCCTTGTACCTGTCCACCAGGAACTTTAAATGCGGGTATGCGTTTAACAAGTATTATTGAGCAAAACGGGATGACCTGTGCAGAAGCACAATATGAGTATTGCAATAGAGATAATCCAGGCCCAGGGTGTGAAGAAAACTGTGAAATTTTTTGTGACAGTGACCCTACCATTGAAATTACCCCTTGTATAAATGAGGGAAAAACAAAAGCAGAGTGTGAAAAACTATTCTGTAGTGGGAATAATCCCCATTATGTTTGTCCTTCTGGAAAGAACAAGGGTATGGATATTACAGATTGTGTTATGAAAACGATGACTAAAAATAAGAATTATAAATTGGAAGAGGCAAAAAAATATTGTGAAAATCGTTTATGTAATTTAGATCAATTGATTATTTATCGTACAATTGACCTAAAAAATCCATTCCCAAGTTTGGATGCGGATGAACTAGCTATTGCCAATTGGCCAGATATAGGTGCATTTAATTTAACAATTCACGGAAGGAAACCAGGCTCTAACTGGAATAGCACCAGTCTAGTACAAAATCGTATTCATAAAGTGGTACGAGATATAGATAAAGTGGCAGACTATGAAATTTATAAACAAAAACCACTATATCATTTTGAATTAGATACAACAACGATTAAGCAAATTCGTAGTTACAATAAAGAACAAGCAAAAAAAGGGTATGGATATAATGATTACAATTTAACATGCAATAAGACGATGGGTGACTCCAATTTGGGAGCAGGTTGTATCAGTTCCTTCGTTCATAATCCAACTTACGGAGGAGATACCAATGGTTCAAAAAGTCGTTGTGGAGGCATTAGCAATCCGAATCGATTAGTGGAATGTCTTGCTGGAGGTGGATCATAGATGAAAGAGTCGATGTGGGGAACATATATCATAGGATTTGGAGTCATTGCGATAGCCTTTATCTTCTTCTTTCAAAATGTTTCAAACACTTCAGAACAAAATTATGAACTATTGCAGGAAATTACAGAAGCAGCAATGTATGAAGCTGTGGATATGGCAACCTATAAAGCAACAGGAAATATTCGAATTGATGCTGAAAAATTTGCTGAAAATTTTGTAAGAAGATTTGCCCAAAGCGTTTCTTTAGGAAACTACTATATTATTGATATCTATGATGTCCAAGAATCCCCTCCCAAAGTTATTTTACGAATTTCAACAAAATTAGATAGTAACGTTGGGGGCGAATTGGTTGAATTTGACATTGTTGATAATATAAATGCAATATTGGAAACTCCATATTAGAAAGGATGAGTGAGTTATATGAATAATTTAGTTATTGCACTAAAAAGATTTTTTTCAAATAAAAACACGGTTACAATATTAGGAGTACTTGCCGTTGTTTTGATCTTGTTTTTTGGATACCGTATGCAAATAAAAAAACAAGTAAACCCAATTAAAAATATTCCAGTAGCATCACAGACCATTCAACCTAGGACCAAAATCACAAACGATATGATTGATTATATCGATGTTTCTCCTATTGTTTTACAATCCAATGTATATAGAAGAAAAAGTGATATAGTGGATAAATATTCCAATTATAATACCGTTATTCCAGCAGGAAGCTTATTCTATCATGAGGCGGTTGTAAAAGAGGAAGATCTTCCAGATTCTGCTTTTGTAGAAGTCGAGGAAGGCCAAGTTCCTTATAACTTTCCTGTAACAACGGCTACTACATATGGAAACTCTATGTACCCAAAAAATTACATTGATATCTATATGAAAGCTGTAAATGAGAATGGAGAATTAATGGTTGGGAAACTTATTGAAAATGTGAAAATTTTAGCTGTTAAGGATTCACAAGGACGTAATGTCTTTGAAAATTCCACAGAAGCAAGAACTCCAGCTTACCTTATTTTTGGATTGGAAGATGAACTTAATATTTTACTTAGAAAAGCAAGTTATATGAGTTCTTATTCTGTGACGCTCTTCCCTGTTCCACATGGAGTAACAGTAAGTGGTGAAGAAGGAGAAACAATGGTAAGTTCTCAAACTTTAAAGAACTTTATTAATGCAAATACAGTTCCAAATGATGAAATTAAAACCGATGTTACAGATACAAAGACAGAGGATAAAACAAACAACGACAAAACAACAACCAACGATAAAACTACAAATAACGAAAGATAATTAAACATATGATGGATGGAATGTTTTCCCAAATTGATTTTGGGGCATTGAAAGAGTATTTGGAACAAGATGACATCACCGATATATCTTATAGTAATGGTGGACAGATTTGGTTAAAGACATTATCACGTGGTATTTTTAGAATCGAAAATCCAGGAATTAACAATGCTTTCATCGAGAAACTTGCTTTCCAATGTGCCAATTGTATGGGAACAACATTCAATATGGCACATCCATTTCTAGATGCAGAAGGAACAGAATTGCGTCTTAACTTTGTGCATGATTCGATTGCTAGAAATGGTGTTGCATGTGTTATACGTAAAACACCAGCGAAAATTCGATTGGAAAAGGATAAACTATTAGAGCAAAAATATGTAGAACTGGATATTCATGATTTTCTAATTCAATGTGTTTTGGGACACTGCAATATTATTGTTTGTGGAGAAACTGGCTCTGGAAAAACAGAATTTGTTAAATATTTAGCAGCACATACGAAAGAGGATGAAAAGTTAATTACCATTGAGGATACACTTGAACTTCACTTGGATCGCATTTTCCCTCACCGTGATATTGTTGCAATGAAAACAAATAATATTGCTTCTTACTCAGATGTGCTTGTAACTTGTATGCGGCAGAACCCAAAGTGGATTTTGCTTTCTGAAGTTCGTAGTGCTGAAGCTGTTTTAGCGGTTCGTAACTCAATTTCTTCTGGACATTACATTTTATCTACAATTCATGCAGACAAGGCTTCTAGTATTCCTAATCGTATGTATTCTCTTATGGAAACCAATCAAGATATTGATCAATTTTTAAAGACAATTCATCGGTATGTTCAAATTGGTGTATATATAAGAGGCTATCAAGATAAGGTAACGAAACGGTTTGTCCGTGAAATTGCAGAGGTTACTGAATTTTTTGTAACGCGGGATAATAAAGCAGAGTATAATGAAATCTATAAAAAGAGCACAACAGGAAATGTAATACGTAGGAAACCATCCCAGTATTTGCTTGATTATTTGGATACGCAAGGTGTTACCTTGAATCCCAATTTGATCGAGGAAGGGGAATCGAGCGTTCCTAAAAATTTTAATACATTTTTAGAAAAGCCTAATGCGCAAAGCCCTACGTTTAATGAAATTTTAAAAGAGGAAAAAAATGGACAAGTGATAGGGAATGCAATTAACCATTATCAAGGTGCACCAATGCAAAACGCATATGGACAAATGGGTGAGCAAACCATTTCTTCCCCTATAAATGCAAATTCTGTAAGTCAAAATACGCAAGGACAAGAACAGGCTCTAAATCAAAACCAAGCGTTTGTCTTTGATGAAAATGGAACACCTATTTTTAATAGACCACAAGGTGGTTCTGTAGCCAATGTAGGTATTAGTCAAGGTGGAGTTTTGTTTGATACAAATTCAAACGTATAGAAGGAGGTATATATGGATTTTATAATTTTTATAGTAATTGCAGGAATTGCAATCTTTGTTACTGCTTTTCGTCTTAATAGCAATGGAAGTGTATACAAGTATATCTCCAAAAATGCGGGAAGTATTTATGACAAAGTCGCACCCTATTCTTTTAAGGAAATAAGACAGAAAGTAAAAGATTTAGGACAAGAATATACAAAAAAGCAATATGCCATTCAAGCAACTGTCTTTTCTGTAGGAGCGTTTTTAGTTTCGTATCTTTACTTTTATAACATTATTATCTCTATTCTATATGCAATTATTGCTGTTTGTGTTATTCCTTATTTAACTTATTTGCGATGCAAAAGGGTATATAGTGAATTTATTTTTGAACAAATTCAAGTCTATACGACCAATGTGATTATGGAATTTGGGACGACACAGTCCTTTGTTAAAGCCCTTGAGGGAGTTTATGAATCTGGTGTTTTAGAAGATCCCGTTTTGAGCGATGTAAAAATGATGATTGATTTGGCCTATGAAAATGGAACCGTTGATGCATCTTTGGAGTATATGAATAATAAATATGATTTCTTTATCGTAAAAAATATGCACCAACTTTTTTTACAAATCACAAATGAGGGTTCAAAAAATTCCGCAGATGCACTAGAAAATATGTCACTTGATATCGATATGCTGGTTGAAAATGTATATCGTGATCGATTAGATAGAGCGGAATTCCATAAGAAATTTTTACAATTTGGAATTGTACTCTATTTACTTGTCATGCTAGTTCAAATGTTACTTTCAACTGAAACATATATTAATTTAATTAATACTAATTTACTTGTCTTCTTCTTGTTGCATGGAATTATTATTGTAAATACAGCATTCTTGCTGAGTGGAGAAAAATATTACAATGAGAATGTGGGGGCGGAATAATGGAGTTTATTTTTATAGCAATTATTTTACTATTCGTACTAGAGTATAATAAAAAACTAGATACGAGAAAATTTATAGCCGATACACAGCCTTATTTCCACTTTTTAATGGAAGATAATTATAAATTTCTACTGAATATAAGATATGGGGAAATTAGCGATGAAGATGTTAATGTTCTATTTGGAAAAAGAATTCGTGATGGAGCTTTAACCATCATTACACTCATTTTCATCTTTGTAATGACAGACTTTAATTTTATAAGTTTCATTTTAAGTTTTATTATTGGATTTGTCGTTTTCAAAGCACCTTATACAAAACTAAAAGGTTATTATAATAAAAATTTGGCAACCATTAACCAAATGTTACCCTTTTATTTAAAAGGTCTAGAAATTTTGATTCAACACTATACAGTGCCCGTGGCCCTTTCTAGAAGTATTGATACAGCACCAGAAATCTTTAAACCAGGTTTAAGACGAATGGTTGAAAAAATAGAAGCTGGAGATTCTTCTATAGAGCCTTATATGGATTTTGCGAAAGAATATCCTGTAAGGGATTCTATGCGTATGATGCGGTTACTCTATCGTTTAGGAATTGGTGCACAAGAAAATAAGCAAGAACAATTAATCATGTTTTCAAGAAATGTTTCGTCTTTGCAAAATAAATCACGTGAACAAAGATATGCAGCACGTTTAGCTAAGATGGAAGGAAAAACAAGAGCTATGCTTTTTACAACCGGTGGTGGCGTTGTTATGCTTTTAATGATAGCAATGATGCAAATGATGTCATTATAAGTTGTTAAAAATATAAAAAAATGTTATACTAATACTAGGGTGGTGATAAAATGAAAGAAGCTGCTGGAGAAGCAAATATGACAGTAATCACAATTGTTTTAATTGCGATTGTATTATCTGTAGGTACTATTATTGTTAGAAGTATGATGTCCAATACTAAAAAATCGACGGAATGTACTAGTAGCGGTGGATACTGGTATGGAGGGGATTGTCATACTGAACCACAAGATGTTGATATTTAATTATTTATTTTAAAAAATAACTAAATCGAATGGAGGTAGATTAGATGAGGCAAAGTATTGGGTTTACACAAACAATTGCAATTATGAGTGTTTTTATCTTAATGGTCTTTGCCCTTCTGACTGCCTCTCTTAGTTATTACAAGGCCTTTAAGATTAATAGTTATATTTCTTCTATTGTAGAAAAATATGAAGGATATAATGATTTGTCTATACAAGAAATTACACAAAAACTATCTTCTTTGGGATATAGAATGGGAACAGTAGATTGCAAACAAACTTTTTCTAAAAAAAGTACACCAGTGGATAGAAAAGAAAAACAACATGCGTATTGTATCTATGAATACGGTAGCAAAAATGGTTATTTTACTTATGGAATTGTTACTTACATTTTTGTAGAATTGCCTTTTGGTGTTCACTTTAAACTACCAGTTTATTCAGAAACAGAACCTATTTTTATCTTTAATGAAGGAGGTAAATAATGAGGGAATCGATTGGTAATGCTTATTTACTTGGAATCATTGCTTTCTTTGTTGTAATAATTATGCTCTTTTTTTCGGCCTCTATGAATTATACGAGAGCTTTTAAAGTAAAAAATAGAATTATTAACATTATTGAGACCAATAAGACATATAATAATGGAGAGGTAAAAACAGAAATTGATAGGACTTTAGGCGATATGAAATACCGTATTGCCAATAATGCCTCTTGTAAGCAAGAAGGAAGATTTGAAAATGCGAAATTGGTCAATCAGACCATAGGGACCTCTACTTATCGATATTGTATTTATGAATTTAATTCTAAAGACAGAGGCAAATATTATGGAGTAGTGACTTATATGTATTTTGATATTCCATTGTTGAATGTAACATTAGAGTTTCCTATCTATGGAGAAACAAAAACTTTGGGGGTATATTAGGTTGATATTTAAGGAGGAATACTATGAATGTAATTGTATCAAATAAATATCAGGCTATGTTACAAAACTTAGATATTGATGTAATTAAAAGTTTAAATGGGGAATTTGAAGTAGATGATTTGATTGCTAATTTTAAAAATTTCTTTTTCCAAAGAATGATTTTAGATATTACCGCGATTAAAAATTATCGAGATATTCGAAATCTTCAAAAATTATCTGTATCTTTGGATATGGATAAAGTAATTTTACTACTGGATGATTCAACAGAAGGAACATCAACAGAGTATCTATCAAAATTAATTTCTATTGGTATCTATAATTTTACGAAAAATGTAGAAGGGATCATGTATTTATACAATAATCCCAATACATATCGTGATGTAGCACATATTCATCAATTGGACATGCAAACAGGTGGTGCTGAAATTGTTGTTCAAAATTATAATGAACCAATTGTTGGCACGAAAATTATTGGTATAAAGAATATCACGAAACAGTCTGGAGCAACGACCTTAACCTATATGATGAAAAATGAATTGAGTAGTGCTTATTCTGTTGTTGCCATTGAAGTTGGAAAAAGTGATTTTAGATATTTCAATGATCGCTCTTTAATATCAACAACCCAAACAGAAGCGGGAAATGTCATTGCTAAATATATGGATAAAGATGTTATTTTACTTGATTTAAACGATAGTAAGCAAGTAGAAAGCTTATGTCATGAAATCATTTATCTTATTGAACCATCTATCATTAAATTGAATAAACTGATGCTTATCAATAGCAAAGTATTTGGAACATTAAAAAATAAAAAAGTTGTTTTAAACCAAAGTATATTAAATCCTAAAGATGTTTTAGATTTCGAGTATGAGGCAAGAACGAAAATATACTATAATCTCCCACCACTTGATGAAAGACAAAAAGGCTCTAATGCTTTGATTGCTTTTTTGATCAAATTGGGATTTAATAAATTACAAAAGTAACGTAGAAAATCGTTCTTTTTTTTCTAAAAAATGTAAAGTATATGTTCAAAATATTGACAAATAGGTTTGAATCAAGTATTATAACCATAGAGTATTTAATTACTTAAGAAAAATTTAGGAGGGTGTTAAAAATGTTTATTTTAGAAGGCGGATGCAATATTGATATCGATATGATTGTTCCAACTTTTACTGTTGGTCTAATTGAACTAGTGAAAGTTGCGATTCCAATTTTATTGGTTGCTTATGGTATGATTGATATGGCCAAAGCCATTATGAGCAATGATGAAAAACAAATGAAGGAGTCACAAAATAAATTCATTAAGAGGATCATTTATGCAGTGGTTATCTTCTTCATTGTCGCTATTGTTCAGTTGGTGTTTGGTATGCTAGCAGATGCATCTAATAAGGGTAGTCAAGGAAATGTATCTAAAAATAAAGTTACTTCTTGTATTGCTTGTTTTATTAGTGATACAAGTGAGTGTAAACGTGGAACAGCGGAAGGAGAATAAAGGTGTCGTGCAACACTTTTATTTTTTTTATTGTCAAAAAAAAGATTATATGTTAAACTAAGTTTAGTCGAGGTGAGTACATGAAAAATTTGTTTAAAATGTTCAAAGGTATGGGTAAAAAACAAAAATTAGTCTTGAAATTGGTAGGTCTTTTCTTTTTGCTTTGTTTTATCTTTGTGCTTATTTTTGGTATCTTAAACAATAAGAAGCATTCTTATATTGAAATAGAAGATAAGTTATTGACAGGAGCAAAATCATATTTTGAGGATAATAAAGATTTGCTTGCCAAACAGGATGGTGGAAGTGTATCTATCGATGCAAGTAAATTGATTGAACTTAAGTATATGAAGGATTTTAAAAAGTATAATAAAAATGCAGAAAGCTGTACTGGAGTTGTTTCGGTGACAAATAACAATGGAAATCATTTATATATTCCCTCTCTAAAGTGTAAAGAATATGAAACCACTACTTTATATGATAAAATTTTAAAAGAGCAAGGGATTGTTTCTGAGGGAGATGGACTCTATGCGATGGGAAATGATTATATCTATAGAGGTGAATATCCTAAAAATTATGTGACCTTTGCAAAACAATTATGGAGAATCATAAAACTAGGTAATGATAAGGAAATTCGTTTAATACAAGTAGATAGTTATGATGAAACGAATTGGGATGATCGTTATAATGTCAATTCTTCTTATAATTCTGGAATTACAACGTTTGAAATTAGTAGAATTAAAAATAAGTTGATGAAGTCTTATGAAAATGATTTTAAAGATAGTGATAAAAGTTATATTGTAAGTAAAAAACTATGTATTGGAAACAGGAAGAAAAAAGAGACAAAAAAGGATGGAAGTGTAGAATGTAGTAAAGTAACAGAGGAGGCTTATCCTGTTGGAATGCTACAAGTAAATGAATATATTTTAGCTTCTATTGACCCAAACTGTAGATTGCAAGGAGATGCCTCTTGTACGAATTATAACTATTTAACAAAGCTAAGTAATTCCTTTTGGAGTATTACTACATCAAGTGCGAATGACTATGAAGCGTATTATTTTAGTGGAACGGTAAGGGCAAAAGATGCAGCCGAGTACGAAAGTTATCGTTTAACAATTCATTTAAATGGAAATATTCCATTTAAATCAGGAGATGGAACCAAGGAAAATCCTTACGTGATTTATTAAAAAGGAATATACAATATTTCTTTTTTTTGTTATAATGTACATAGGTAATGAAGGTGAACAGATGATAAAAAAGATAATAACAATATGTACAATATTTATAGCTTCCTTTTGGTTGATTGAAAATGTGCATGCCGAGGGAGCAACCTGTGCTTATGCTATAGAAGGATATACAAGTTATTTTATTTGTATCGTAGATGAAAATAGTGTTTTCTGTAAAAAAGATGAGAGTTCTCATCAATTAGGAATAGAAGAAAAAAGTTTAAAATTGGAAGTAAAGAACTTCCAAAATAATGCCATTTGGAAGTGTCCGAGTACACTTTACGGGGACTTCAGTAAAAGCGCATGGACAATTAAAAATTTATCAGTGAATTCTACAAATAAGAAAAACAATGCCTTTCAACTTATGAAAGATAAGAGCAGTGATGGAGGAAAAGTGACACATCCAATTGTAGAAGATACGGATAATTCTTCTCTCGATAAAACACAAACCAGTGGAACGGTTGGCTGCGCTATTTTAGGGGGGGCCAATAGTGAAACCGTTAAGATTTTAGCATCCGTTGTAAAAATGATACGATTAGGGGTACCTATCCTAATAATCATCCTTGGAATTATTGATTTTATGCGAATTCTTTTTTCAGGAGAGGAAAAAGTGTTTAAAGAATCTTTTTCTCGATTTACAAAACGAATTATGATTGGCGTGATTATTATATTTGTCCCTTATTTTCTTCAACTTGTTTTAAATCTTTCTGGAATTCAAACCCAATATGGAATAGATAATTTCTTCTGTGGAATTATTGATGCAACCAATGTAAGTTCATCGAATAATAAAAAGGAAGATCCAGCAAGTTTCTACACGAATGCTAAGGGTTGTGAATCAGCAGGCTATATTTGGAATGCAGTAAAATCAGTATGTGTTAGCGGAACAGGGAATACCATATCAACATCTGATTGTGTAGCGAGTGGATATGTTACAGTTTCTGATGCAAGTGCTCCAGGCGGGTTTGTATGTAAAAAAGGAAGTAATCCAAGTAAAAAGCCAGAAGAGTATAAGAGTTTCTTTGCTTGTAATAACGCAGGACATATTTGGAATGCAGTTTCTAAAAAATGTATGGGGGATACAAAAATCTCAAAAGTGGACTGTGAAAAAAGCGGGTACAAAATGTCTGCAAATATCTGTGTTAAGAAAAGAGCTGGCGAGCATACAAATCGATCAGATTGTGAAAAATTTGGCTATACGTGGACCTATAATGAGGATGAAAGTGGATATTGCCATAACTAGAAGTTTCTCTAAAAAAGGAATATACAATATTCCTTTTTTTTGTTATAATAGCTATGAGTGAAGGATGATTCTATGAAGAAAAAGAGAATATATTTGTTGATATTATTAATTTTAAGTGTTTATTGTGTGAAAGTGGAAGCAAAAACAGTAGAGAAAACATGTGACTATGAGGCGGATACCTGTCCTGCTGATGGAGTGGTTGCTGTCTGCCATAATAAAGTAAAAGTATATATATATTCCGATAATACAGCCAAAGCAGAAATTTTGATCAGTAAAGGAGTTAAGAAAAAGGATTTAGTTAAGGAAAGTATTCCCAACTGGTCGACAAAAAAAGAGGAATACAAAAAAAACAATCGTTGTTTTTCCTATATTTTATTAACTTATAAAGGCGCCAATAAAGTATATGTATCTGATAGTAAGGAAGAGTTAGAGGAACTTGTTCGTACAAAAAAATGGAAGTTAAATGATAATGCTTTTATCATTTCCGGTATTGGATCTAGAAAAGCTACTGAAAAAGATTGGCAATTTGTAAAAGAAGTAACGAGTAAGCTAAAAAATATCGAAACAGATGAACGTTATACATGCTATTCTTTAAATAAAAGTTGTTCCTGTTATGATGAATATGAAAGCATAAAAAAAGAAATAGAAGCGGATTATAATGAGATTCTAAACTTAGGAAGTGCGATAGGTGCTACTTTTGGAAAAGACGCTAGGGTTCAAGAATATAATAAATTATACCAAGAAGTGAATGAAAAACTAGTAAAACTTAGAGAAAAGATAGCGAATAGTTGTCAAAATATACCAGGAGATGAGGAAGATGATCCTTCTGATTTGCCTCCCAATAAAGATTTTGACTACAATTCATCTAGTAAAACATGTATATCCTGTGGAAATGGTGCATTTACAGATATCCCAATGCAGTTACCTACTTTTATTCGAAATATGATTTTTATGATCCAATTACTCATTCCTATTATTTTGATTGGATTAGGAATGTATGATTTTATTCGTGCTATAGTTGCAAGTGATGAAAAATTGATGAAAGAGTCTCAAAATCGATTTATTCGCAGAATAATTGCTAGTGTTATAATTTTCTTTGTTATAGCGATTGTAAAACTAATTTTTGGTTTAATTCCAGGCGATGTGAATACACTTGGATGTGTCCCATGCTTTATTTCCGATGAAGATAGTTGTGGAGAACCCTATATTTGTAGTTACGCAGTAGAAGATATAGGCAAAGAGTAGAAAATAGAATAAAGAATTTAAAAAAAGAAAAAAACGGTAATTTAGGCTAGGTTATTGTTTTTTTTTATGCTATAATGTATGTGTGTTATTAGTAGCTCATGGGAGGGATTTCAATGGAACAAACATTTGTGATGAATGGTATTCGTTCTTTTTTTGCAACAATTGATAGAGCCATTTATGGACTGATTTCTGTTATATATGAAATTATTGTAGAACTTGCAAATGCTACTATAATCAGTTCAAGTGCGATTGAAGATTTATATGCTAGAATCTATACATTACTAGGCATTTTTATGTTATTTAAAATCACATTTTCTTTTATCAATTACATTATCAATCCTGATAGTTTTACAGATAAAGCCAAAGGTGTACAAAACTTAGTAAGAAATGTCTTGATTGTTCTTGTGATGATTATTATTACACCTTATGCGTTTCATCAATTGAATCGAGTGCAAAGAGCAATTTTAAGTGATGAGATTATTCCAAAGTTTATTATGGGGATAGCAACAGATGAATCAGGGGGAGAACTAAAAAATCGATTCCAAATGTCAGATGAATGCGGGGGAAATTTTGGTGTTACAGCGACGAGTGGGGACTTTATTGCTCTATCTGTTTTTAGACCTTTTTATCAATTGGAAACAACAACGACGGATATTCCAGAGGGCTACTGTGCAACAGGTACTGTTACACCTTCTACTTATTTAAAAAAAGATATCTATAACAAAGATAGATTGATAGAAGATACCTATTTAGTAGATTATAAATTTTTCTTATCGACGATTGTTGGCCTTTTTGTCGCCTTAATCATGGTTTCCTTTTGTATGGATATAGCGTCACGCTCCATTAAAATGGCTTTTTTCCAAATGATAGCGCCTGTGCCAATTATGTCGTATATCGATCCAGCATCAGGAAAAAATGGGACTTTTTCCAAGTGGTTAAAACAGGTGTTTGTGACGTGGGGAAGTTTATTTATTCGTTTGATTGCTCTATTTTTCGCCGTTCATATTATATCCATTATTGATATTGATGTGATCGCTGCAGGATCGGAGCATAAATTTTGGATGTTATTGTTTATTGTGATTGGTGCTTTGATGGTTGCGAAAGCCATACCATCCATCCTCGAAACCTTGTTCCCTGGGCTAAAGATGGGAGGCTTAAAATTAAATCCATTTAAGAAAATTGCAGATGAAGCTTTAGGAGGGAAACAAGCGCTTGGTGGGGCAGCGGCTCTTGCTGGAATTGGCCTTGGGGCGGCTTCATGGGCAGGCTCTGTTTATCATAACCGTGGGCAAAATAAACTGAAAAATTTAGAGAAGAGAAGGGATTTAGCTGCTAAAAAGTACGGAGAGAATGATGCAAGAACAGATTATTGGCAACAGAAGTATGACGATGCAAAACAAGAATTGGAGAATAAAAAATTGGCTCGAGAAGCTCGACTAGATAATATAAGAGGAACTTTACATATTGATGAAATGGCCCTTCATCCTGTGACCAATACAATGAAAGAACTAACAAGGGGATTAAGACAGATGAAAGATGCGGCTAATGTTGCGTACAAACAAGGATCCTCTCAAAAATTCTCTGTAGTTGGTGTGGGTAAAGAATCCTCACAATTAAGGGATTATAAAGATAGGTATACTACATGGGATCGAACCAAAGATGCAGCGACCGATTTCTTTGGAGTAAAAAATGAATCTGGTACGACAAGTAAAACGAAAGATGATATCCGAGCACAAGAGCAATTGATTGCCTCTTTACAAGAAAACTTACGGATGATGAACAATTCTTTCTCAAATTTATATACCCAATTAGGAGCCAATGAGGTTTCACAAATGCTTGTTCAAGATCCAAGAACTGGTTTATATTCGTTTAACCAAAACTATGATGTGGACGATGCTGTAAATAATCGTGGTATCGATCGATCAGCCATTACCAATATGCAAGCCATTCTTACACAAATTGCAAATACAACGAAGGCACAACATGATGCACAAAAAGAAATGAATCGTTTACAAAAAATTAGAGATTCTCGGCCAGGATCTAAAGCGGCTTAAAAAATTTAAAATAAAAGAATAAAAGGATAGTGATAAAATGAATGGGAATTTTTTGATACCAGCAAATTCAAAAAGATCAAGATTAATCTTTGGCTTATTTAACCCTTTTGATCTAATTTTATTTGCTTGTGGTATATCTGTGAGTTTGATTTTGATGATGGTTCTTCCAATTGAACAGTTCAAAATCGCTATGATCGCCATTGCTCCGGGAGGTATTTGTGGGTTACTTGTCTTTCCACTTCCTAATTACCATAATGTATTGACAGGTATTATGTCTATCTTTCGCTTTTTTACAAATCGAAGGACCTTTATATGGAAAGGTTGGTGTGTAAGAGATGAATACAAATAAAAAAACAAAGCAAAAAAGGAGCAAGTATACGCTTGATTTTGTTCCTATTAAAAGCATTACCAATGGGATGATTGTTTTAGACAATAATGAGAAAGTGACAGGTATTAAAATTATTCCTAGAAACTTATTTATTCTAGATAATGCAACACAAGCGGCTATCATCGATAATTTGAAAAATGTTTATAACCAAATTGAATATGAATTTTGGATTATCGCAGCAGATAGACCTGTGGATATTAATGTTTATTTATCACAGTTGCAGCTTCTTTTCAATTCAACACAAGATCAAGTGAGAAGAAAATTAATTATTGAAGATATCAATAAAGCCAATATGTTTATGATGAATAATATTGTGGATACGGAATATTATTTGCTATTTAAGGAAAAAGATGCAGATAAGATCAACAAGCGATTGCGACAACTTGTAAATGGTTTTGCTAATGCAGGACTTAATTCCCATCAAACGACCAACGATGATTTGCGAATTATCATTGATAATTTTCTAAATGGTGGACAAACAACAACTTTTGGGGCGGTGATTGGATAATGAATATAAAAGCACAACTTGCTCCAAAGAGCTTAGAATTTAAATCCAATGGATTTGTTATTAGTGATAAATATGCAACAATATTAACAGTGATTGCGTATCCAAAATATGTACAACCGGGTTATTTAGCAAGTCTTACAAGCATGTCTGGAATTAAAGTGGTGATTAAACATATCCCTCTTCCTTTTAGTGTAATGAGTAAGATGCTAAATAAAGAAATTGTTGAATTAAAACAAAGATATATGGAAGAAACTGACCGAACCTACCAAGAAAGAATCCGTATGGATTATGAGTCGCTCGAACAATTCGTTACGATGCTGGCCGCCAACCAATCCAAAATTTATGATTTTCAAATGCACATTATGATCACAGCGGATAGTGAAGACGAATTACTAAATAAAAAATTACAAGTGAAGAACTACTTGGAAGCGATGCAAATGCGGGCAATCACCTTGCGTTTTGAACAAGAAAGCGTCTTAAAGTCAATTTTGCCGATTTACAAACCACAAGATATTGAAAGTAGAATTGGAACACCTATTCCAGCTCCTACTATGGCTGCGATGTACCCTTTTATCTTTGATAGTATCAAAGATCCAGGACTTGCTTGCTTACTTGGTGTCGATTTCTCCGGTGGTGTTATTCTTTTCAATCAATTTTTATATCAAATTCGAAAAGAACATAATCGAAATAATGCTAATTTAATTATTTTAGGTACTTCTGGTAGTGGAAAAAGTACAGCGGCAAAGTTGTTACTTCGAACACATATTCGAAACAACTGTCAATTGGTTATTATTGATCCAGAAGGAGAATTGGAGGATATGACTTCACGTTATGCAGGGGACTTTATTGATCTTGGTAAAGGTGGAGATTACGGAATGGTTAATCCACTAGAACCTGTTTTGGATGCCGATGAGGAAGATATCGAAAATGGATTAGGATATACGGTATTAACTAGAACACTCCAATCTCTAAAAGCATTTATGAAATATTATGATCCAAAAATTGATGAAGATGTTTTAAATATGTTTAGTGAAGTGGTCCAAGAAACCTATAGACGATTTGGAATTAGTTTTGAATCTGACTTTTCAGAATTTTCATCAGAAGACTACCCAACGTTTAAAGATGTATATGCAACCATTCGTGGGCGGGTTTCTTCTATGGTAGAACAAACCCATGAAAAAGATATTTTAGAGAAATTGGAAATTAAAATTCGTCCAATTGTTAAAGAATTGAAATACTATTTTGATGGACATACAACTATACGACCTAAAAGCCAATTTATTGTTTTCAACATTCGTGAAATCATGAATGCGGATGCCAATATTAAAAATGCGCTCTTCTTTAATATTCTAAAATATGCATGGGGGCTCACTTTAAATAAAACAGTCAATACCATCTTAGAGGTAGATGAGGCCCATGTCCTACTTTCTGGAAACAATACACTAGGTGCTGACTTTTTGGCCCAAATTCAAAGACGTTCTAGAAAGTACAATACAGGAACGATTATTATTACGCAGCAACCAAGTGATTTCTCTGATCCAAATGTCATTACGCAGGGAAAGGCAATCTTTGACAATGCTTCTTACTATTTAATTATGGGGCTAAAAAAACAAGCAGCAGAGGATTTAGCTCGATTGGTGGATTTAAATGAAAGTGAAGTAGAAGGAATCAAACGCTATACGCAAGGGGAAGCTTTATTTGTATGTGGTTCTAGGAGAATGCAGATTAATGTGGTAGCAACTGATGCAGAATTAGACTCTTTCGGTAGTGGAGGAGGATTTTAGAAAAACGAGGTGGTGATTTTTTGTGAAGAAGAAAAATGAAATAGAATTGAATGGCGATAATGATGTTCATTTTTCACCACTAGAGACACCTAAGTCAGAAGGGAATACCCCTTCTGACTTAGGTGCTATAAAAAACAATAATTTACCAAATAATGGGAGTGGGTCACGGACAAATAGAACAAAACCTTTCAAAGATAAAGAAATCAATATTTCACAGACCCCTTCCCCAAACGATAGAAATCCAAATCAACAAGTGAATAATTTTGGCAAAGGCAGTTCTTTGCAACCTATGGAGAAAATACAAAAGGAACCAAGTACAGAGAATGTCACGAATCAAGCCCTTGATTCAAAAATGCAAAACCCTCTTTTGAACCAAAACCATATGAAAGGTTTTGGTAGAAATAAAAAGATAGGAAATCCTAAAATCAATTCGAGTACTCCTTTTTTAGGAAAAGGGAAAGGTTTTTTACCTGGTAAAGGAAAACTTCCATCATTACAGGGAAATAAATTATTATCTTCCTTGACAAAAAGTCCTAATAAAAAGACAGAAGTTGCTAAGGACTTGGCAAAATCAAAAATCAACATGAATTTGATCGCTGCATTTAAAGCTCTACCTATTCATGTGAAATTAATTATTGTTGGAGTAGCTGCTTCTTTTGTGTTATTATTTGTGGTTATTATTACTGTAGTGATTTTATCTAACTCTTCTATGGATGGAAACCGTGAGATGTTAGAGGAGTATGTAAGAGGAGACTATACAGAAGAACAACTTTGTCATTATTTAAAAAATAATGGATATATTTCCCAAGAAGAAAACTGTGAAGATACAAGTGCATTCCAATTCTTTGTTTCTTTAAAAGAACTCGTAAAAGAATACGAGGCAAACTATGCGATCAATCGTTTTCAAGTCAATACAGAATTGTTGTATGAAAGTTTATTTTATTTTTCAGCAGATCAAGAAGCGTATGACCAATTAACAAAAGAGGAAATACGTAATTTGATTGAAGCAAGTTTGGAAGAAATTGAAGAGTCCTGCGTTATCAAAACGTATAATGAAAAAGAGCAAACTTGTACGAAGAAAAAATACGTGTATACTCTTTATGAATTTAGTTTAAATAAATACATTTCTTATTTGAAGTATGGGACGACAAGTACCCATCCGAATTATGGAAATAATAAGGACAATGCGGGACGAAACGGGAAGAGCGTTGCAAGAATTTGTGGAACAGGAACCAATACCGATTATATTTTTGGATATGGTTTTGTCAATACAAGCTCTTCCCCGTTGGTAGAAAACAGCAATTGTCCTAATGATCCTGTAACGGAAGAAGATTATAAAAAACTTCCTATTACTGAAACGAGTTTAGAGCAGTTAAATACGTATGGCGGAGTTCCAAAATATTCGCATATTTATGAAGGTGGTTCCGTTGTTGAAAGTCCACCGATTGGGGAAGTAGTAGGAAATGGAAAAGGAGCAGATATTGCCGCTTATGCATTACAATTTGTTGGGAATCCATATGTTTGGGGGGGAACAAGCCTAACCAATGGAGCCGATTGCAGTGGATTTGTGCAAAAAGTGTATGAACATTTTGGTATTAAGTTAAATAGACATTCTGGGGATCAAGCAAAGCAAGGAAAAAAAGTAGCGTGTAATCTTGACTCTTTAAAAGCAGGAGATTTGATTTTTTATGACAATCCAGTAAGTCATGTGGCCCTTTATATTGGCGATGGCAAAGTGGTGCATGCCAAAGGATTAAAATATAATATTACGATAGATAAATACGATTACAGTCGTAAAGGAATCAATGTTTGTAAACGGATGGTAGACTAAGGAAGTAGGTGAATCGAATATGAAAAAGATAAAGCTATTATTAATAGGAGGGATGGTTTTTATTCTTCTTTTGTATTCTATCACCCTTTCTTCTACTAATACAATTGTGAATCAAGCAAAAGTCTATCATGTATCTTCTTCTGATATTTCTGCCAAGTCCACCATGTTCGTGGATGCCTCTTTGGAATTTGGAGTTCCAGCTTCTATTTTAATGGCCTTAGCGATTGAAGAAACCAGTTTTGGTACGAAAGGTGTCGCTTTAAGTTTAAATAACTGGTTTGGTATGGAAAAATCGAGCCTTTACCCAACAGATCCGAATTATAAAGGAAGATTTGAAAAATATCCCAATGCAAAAGATTCTATCCGTGATGCAGCAAGATTGCTTGGTTCTCCTAAAGCAAGTTATAAGATTACCAATATTATCATTAATAATGGTAGACTAGAGGGTTCTTATGATAAAATTGTACGTTCTATTACAGCACACTGGTGTGTAAATGAACCTGGAGCTCCTTGTAGTTACGATGCACAAACATTACTTGATGATATAGAAAAATACAATTTAAGACAGTATGATAAGGAATTAGGTAGGTTATCGACTGATGAATTAAAACAAATATTGAATAAGTACTATGGACCTAATGCGATTCCTATACCTGGATATGACAAAGTAGAGGGTGGATGGAATGGAGATTATACCAATCCAGATATTGGTGCCAACGATGTAAATGGAATCTATTTCAATACTTCCTATTCTGGGAATATCGAGGAGGGATATATTTATAAAAAATACGCTAACAATGTAGTGTGGGGCAATATAGGAGCAGATTCTGATGAAAAAAAAGTGGATACCATTATTCGAAGAACATTTATTCAAGGAGAAGAATTGTATGGGGATGGAGTCCTTCATGCGGATGATTTCTTGTTTAATGGAACAGACGAGGAAGCACCAGGAGAAAATGGAGGAAATGGAAAGGGAATCCCTCTTGCGTGTTATGTACGAATTTCTTCTAACTTTGACAATCAAGAAGAATTCAGAAAGTCAAAGCATAAGGGGCTTGATTTAGCCGCTCCAAGAGGAACGAATATTTATTCTGTGACGGATGGAACAGTAGTGCAAACCTATTCTGGATGTTCCCCTAATGGGTTTTATGGTTCAAAATGTGGTGGAGGTTATGGCAATCATGTTAGAATAAAAGGAAATGATGGATATACGTATATATATGCACATATGCAGACAAGTCCATCCGTTAAGCGAGGAGATACTGTTAGTGAAGGTCGAAAAATAGGAATTGTTGGCTCGTCTGGAAGTTCTACAGGACCTCATTTGCATTTTGAGGTTAAAAAAGGAGTAAGTATCAATCCACTTCCTTTTGCGAATGTATCGCTTATTCCCAAATGTTAGAAAGGACACAAAATGAAAAAAATATTCTTTATATGTTTAATTTTCATTCTATTTTGTGGATGTACTGCAGAAGTGGATATGGTTGTTACTACGAATCAAAAAGTAGAGGAAAAGATAAAAATTGCAATCGCACAGCACCATATCCTCGCATATTCTTCTTTAAATGAATTTAAACAAAACTATAGAAATATTCTTGATGGGTATGATAAAAACTACTCTTTGAATGTGTATTCTAAAGGCGATACAATTACTAGTATTGTGAAAAATAAAGATCAAATCGATTCACTTGGGGTGGAAGGAATGAGCATTCTTTTATTTCAAAAAATAGAAAAGAAAGAGAGGAGCTATGTTCTTAAATTCTCAGATCAAGTAAAGGATTTATTGCAGCCAAATTTAGAAATGGAAATAGAAGAAGAGGAACTTTTAAAAGAGATAAAAATTCATATTCAATTTCATAACGTTATTGAAAATGCAAATAGCGATTCTTACAATTCCAAAAGCAATACCTATACTTGGATAATGAATAAAGATAATTTGGACCGTAATATTGAATTTACAATTGCAAAAGAAAAAAGATATGATATAATAATTCCATATTTAATAAAAAAATATTTTGATTTAATTCTTTTAGGTGTATTGGTGGTCATAGTTTTCGTTGTTAGTTTATTTATTATACGAAAAGCGAAAAGAGAAAATGCGATTTAGGAGGTTTAAAGATGAAGTTAAAATTTAAGGCGGAAGCAAAAGATGTTGCTATATTTGTAGTCTTTTTAATTGTTCTACTCTATGTAATTTGTCTTGCTGTTGTCAATTCCATTACTTTTTTAAATGAGGGGAGATTACACGGCTTAAATCCATTGCCTGCTTTTACGAGCAATTATTTAGCGCCTACTATGGTATTTTACCTTATTGCTGTTATTGCAGCTTTTACAAGTGTGCAGTCTTACTTTTTTGAAAGAGAAAAAGGAGTTGGAATTTCTATTGGTGGTAAAACAGAGAAAGGGTATTCTAGATGGGCCAAAGATAAAGAAATAAAAGCAGAGTTGGAACTTGTTCATCCCATGGATGTAAATATTCCAAAGGGTGGAATACCCCTTATTAACAATGGAAAAGAAATATGGGTCGATACTTCTGGATACCATAATATGATTATTGGTTCAACAGGAAGTGGGAAATCACAAGCTTTATCGTTTCCTTTCATCCGCGTTTTAGCAAAAGCAGGAGAATCCATGATTGTAACCGACCCCAAAGGAGAGCTTTATGAAGGTACTGCAAACGAATTAAGAGAGCGTGGATACAATATTGTCATTTTAAATTTCCGTGATCCACAGAAGGGAAATTGTTGGAACCCCTTTTCTCTTCCTTATAAGCTTTATAAAGAGGGAAACATTGATAAGTCTACGGAATTATTAGAAGACTTAGCTAAAAATATTTTATATGACGAAAATAATAAAGGTGCAGATCCCTTTTGGGAAAATACAGCAGCCGACTATTTTACAGGTCTTTCTCTCGCTCTTTTTGATGATGCCAATGAATTAGAAATTAATTTAAATAGTATTAACTTAATGAGTACTGTGGGGGAAGAGAAAATAGGGGGAACGACAGTTATTAAAGAATACTTTGATGGTAAAGATAAAAACGCGGGAGCGTATATCAATGCTGCTAGTACTCTTATGGCTCCTTCGGAGACCAAGGGAAGTATTTTGTCTGTGTTCAAGCAAAAAATAAAACTCTTTTCTTCTCGTGATAATTTATCCGAGATGTTATCAAGCAGTGACTTTGACATGGAAGATATTGGAAGAAAGAAAACGGCCGTATTTATTGTCGTACAAGATGAGAAAAAAACTTATCATTCTCTTGTAACCATTTTCTTAAAACAATGTTATGAAACTTTGGTGCGAGTAGCCCAAGAAACAGGAGGAAAATTAAAATATAGAACCAACTTTTTAATGGATGAATTTGCCAATATGCCGCCCTTAGGGGATGTGGATGCTATGGTATCTGCCGCTCGCTCTAGAAATATAAGGCTTTCTTTTATCATTCAAAACTTTTCACAATTAAATGATGTATATGGAAAAGAAAAAGCAGAAACCATTCGTGGAAACTGTGGAAATACAATCTATATTTTAAGCACAGAACTTGCCGCTTTGGAAGAAATTAGTAAAATGTGTGGGGAAGTAAAATCGAAAAAAGAAGATAAAACGGATTCGAGACCACTTGTAACTGTGACAGACTTGCAAAACATGAAAGAAGAGGAAGCCATCATTTTACGTTCTAGAAATAGACCTTATAAAACAAAATTGAAATTCGATTGGAAAATAACTTGGGGGGCCAACTACGAAAAAGCAACTTATCCAAATCGAGAAAAAAAAGAAGTTAAAGTTTTTGATTTAAAATCCATTGTGGAAGAAAAACGAAATCAAAAGATGAGTGAAATGTTAGGTTCTATAAAAGATAAAGATGGCAAAGTTCCAAGCTTTCCAGGATTTCCAGGCCTGCCAAAGATGCCAGCAGCGTTTTCAAATAGTAAACCAAATCCAGGAGGTTTTAATACCGATGATATCATAAAGAGAATTGATGCTCGTATTGCAGAACTAGAGGCAGAAGAGAAAAGGGAAAGGGAGGAACAACAAAAGAAGGAGAATAGGAATAAAATGGAATCTCTTGAACCAAAAGTAGTCAATATGCCAAAGAAAAATAAAGAGATTACGGATGATCAATTTTTTGACGACTTTTTTTGCGATGATGAATTTTAAAGTCTTATGGACTTTTTTTCTATGCATAAAATTTGAACTTCATATACTGTAAGTAGGAGGAATATTATGGTAAATTCGATAACAATCGGTGAACTTCTTAAACTTGTACCCTCCTCATCCATTATTGATATAAGAAACAGCCAAAGTTATAACAATAATCATATTCCAGGGGCTATAAATGTTCCTTATGAAAAACTTATTCTCCAACCTGATGTTTATTTAAAATTTTCGCAGAACTACTATATATATTGTCAAAAAGGTGTTTCAAGTAAAAGAGTTGTTTCTCTTTTGAATCGAATGGGGTATCATACTGTTCATGTTGAAGGCGGATATGAGGAGTGGATTATGAAAAAATAGATGAGAGAAACTTATCTATTTTTCTTTTAAAAAATATTGTATTTTGTCTAGAAAAAATCATTCCATGCATGTTGTTGTTGAACTACTAAAAAAATATGGTATAATTTTACTTAGAATAAAGGAGGCTTATATGACATTTGATGCAATCACCAATCTACTTGTTAAAATTATTGATGTTATGGTAGTTTGGCTTTTATTATACTATATTTTAAAAAATGTAAGAAAAAATGTGAAAATGTTGCTATTATTCAAGGGGATTACGATTTTAATTTTATTAAAAATAGTGAGCGGAATTTTTAATCTAGTAACAGTAGGCTATTTGCTGGATTACATTATTACTTGGGGACCTCTCGCTATTATTGTTGTTTTCCAACCAGAGATTAGAAACGTCTTAGAATATTTAGGAAGAACACAACTTCTTGGAAGGCATAAGGTCTTGACGGTCGACGAAAGAGAAAGAGTTGTTTATGAAATTACGAATGCCCTTGATTATTTAAAAAAATCTAGAATTGGGGCTTTAATTGTCCTTGAAAGAGACAATAGTCTAAACGATTACATAGAGAAATCAAAGAAACTTTACGCTGATATTTCTTCAGATTTACTCATTTCTATTTTTTTCCCAAACAATCCACTTCATGATGGAGGCGTTATTATTCAAGGGGATAAAATTACGAGTGCTGGTGCAGTATTTCCAACGAGCGATAACTTAAAAATTAGTAAACGTCTTGGTACAAGACATAGAGCAGCCTTAGGAATTTCAGAAACAGGAGACTGTATTGCTTTGATTGTCTCAGAGGAAACAGGAAGGGTTTCTATTGCTATGAATGGAGAACTTAATTATAACTTAACTCTTGATGAAGTAAAAATGACACTTCTTGAAGAATTGAGGCCAAAGAAAATGATTTTTGTGGATGAAGAGGAGGAGAATGATGAAAATAGTGCAAGTGTTTAAAAAACTTTTTCGTTCTATAGCCTATTTTTTTGATAGATATTTTGTAACACCTGTTACAAAGTTCATCTTCCTCTTTACAAATAAATACGGAAAATCGGGAAAACAAATTGAAAATTGGCTATCTTCGACGAATACCCTTCTTTTTATTTCCCTTCTTCTTGCTTTTGCTATTTTTATAATGATTGATAAAAAGATTATTGTCTTTAATGACAATTCAGCAGAGGTATTACAAGATCAACCTGTAAAAGCAATTTACAACGAGGAGTCTTATGTGGTAGAAGGGCTTCCTAAAACGGTAGATATTACTTTGATTGGATCTACAACCGATTTATATATTGCAAGACAATCTTCCAATCATGATGTAACCATGGATTTAAGCGGTCTAAAGCCTGGAACACATAAAGTTGCTATTAAATACAATCGAAATACAGGAAACATTAAATATATGGTTAATCCTTCGACAGTGACAGTCATTATTTATCAAAAGGTTTCGGAAACAAAAACCCTTGATTTGGATATTTTAAATTTGGATCATTTGGATTCTAAATTGGTTGTGGAAGATGTAACCTATGATACAGATAAGGTCATTATCAAGGGAGCAGAACATATTCTAAAGGAAGTGGCAACAGTGAAGGCTCTTGTTGATTTAGATAGCTTAGCAACCCAAAATGTAGGAACCAATAAGCTGACAGATGTAATGCTTAAAGCCTATGACAAAGAAGGAAATGTCGTTGATGTAGAAGTTGTTCCAAGTAAGATCGATGTAGACGTTGTTATTTCCTCTCCAAGTGAAGAAATTCCTATCAAAGTTATTCCAAAAGGGGAAGTTAGCTTTGGACTTGGAATATCTACAATTACACTCAGTGATGAAACTGTTATTGTTTACGCTTCAAGCGACGTACTTGAAAAAATTAAAGAAACAGGATATATTCCTATTGAAATTGATGTAAGTGATTTAAAAGCAAATAAAGAGTATAAGCAAGAAATTCCTCTACCAATTGGTGCGAAATCTTTGTCTACTAACACAATAACTGTCAAGGTGGCCGTAGAAGAATCAACCAATAAAGATTTTACAGATATCGCGATTGAGACAAGAAATTTGCCTAGTGGCTATATTGCACAAGGTGTAAGTGAAAGTGATACAAAGGTCACAGTAACAGTAAAAGGGGTTAAATCAGTAATTGATACACTAGAGGCATCAGACATCCATGCTTACGTGGATTTATCAGATTACAAGGAGGGGACGCATAAAGTAGACGTGAAGGTAGAAGGAGCAGATACAAAAGTACAATATACATCAAAGATAAAACAGATTGAAATTAAGATCTCCAAAAAATAGAAAAAAGCTTTACTTCAAAAGTAAGGCTTTTTTTATGCTTTTTCAATATGATTAAATAACAAACCGATATTAATAAGACCACATACAGCAATAATAATATAAATCACTCTTCTTATAATATCAATATCTTGAAATAAAAACTCAACTAAATTAAAATCAAGAATTGCAACTAAACCCCAGTTAACCGCACCAAGAATAGTAAAGACTAGTGCAATTTTTTGTAATGTCTCCACAAATACACTCCTTTCTTATCATTACTAGTATTTTACAAATTTTGAAACTTATTCATAACTTTTAAAAATAAAAATATAATTAAGTGAATATGAGGTGAGAAAATGAAAAGAAAGGTTATATTAATTGTAGGAGTTTTATCTGTCTTTTTACTGAGTGGTTGTTTTGGAAAAAAGAGCGAAAATCTTCTAGAAAAATTTAAAAAACAAGTAAGTAAAAATGAGAGTTACTACTTATCTGGAGATTTAGAAATTGTGAATCATGAGGATATTTACTCTTATGTTGTAGAAGTAGCTTATAAAAAAGACAATCAATTTCGTGTAGAACTAAAAAACAAAACCAACGATCATGAGCAAATTATACTAAAAAATAGCGAAGGAGTATTTGTCTTAACCCCATCTTTAAATAAGAGTTTTAAATTTCAAAGCGATTGGCCATACAACAGTTCCCAAAGTTATCTATTACAAACATTAGTAACAGATATAGAAAACGATGAAAATAGGAAGGTAGAAGAAAATGAGGAAGGCATCATCGTTACAACGAAAACAAACTATTCCAACAATAAAAGTTTGGTTAGTCAAAAAATTTATATTGATAAAGATGCCAATGTGACTAAGGTAGAGGTTTTAGACAAAGATGGTACATCGAAAATTAAGATGTCTTTTGCAGATATTGATTATGATACAAAATTTGATGAAAATTATTTTGATCTAAATAGTAATATGCAAGCCAGTAAGACAGATAAATTAGAGCAAACTGAAAAATCAATCAATGATATAGTGTATCCTATGTTTTTACCGACAAATACTCGTTTATCTGGTGAAAATAAAGTGGCAAAGACCGATGGAGAGAGGGTTATATTGACATTTACTGGAGAAAAACCATTTACATTTGTTCAAGAAAATGTCGGTATAACAGATAGTTATGAAACAATTACAACGTTTGGAGAACCACAAATGCTACTAGACACTATTGGTATTGTTGAGGACAAAACAGTTTCTTGGATTAGTGAAGGTGTTGAATACTACTTAACATCAGAAGTGATGAGTAAAGAAGAATTATTAGAAGTCGCTTCTTCAATAGCTACCGTTCCAATAGAAAAATAGATTTTTCTATTTTTTCTATGCTAGAGAAGTTTTATTTTTTAAATTTATGGTATAATGATTTTGGGTGAGAAAATGAATCAAAGAAAAAAAATACAAAAAAATACAAAGAAAACACAAAATATGAAAGGAACAATACCCTCTCCAGAGGAGGAAGTAAGACGATTTGGTTTCTTAATTCTTGTGATTGTTATTGTCCTATTTTTAGTATACATCGTTTCAACATTATTAAAAGGAAAAGATTATTCTTCTATTTTTGATAATAGCCTAGATGTGAGTGAGATACAGTATACAGAAATCTTAATTGGAACAATGCTAAAACAAAGGGAGGATAAATATTATGTATTAATTATGGATCGTGAAGATCCGTATTATGAAATACTTAACAAATATAAAGAAACTTATTTAGCAGCAAAAAACCATGAAGTATTATATACAATTGATTTAGGAAATATTTTTAATAAAGCCTCTAAGAAAGAGGAAACGGATTTAGATACCCTATCGTTTAAGGGAGCTGCTTTTCTTCTTATTGAAAATGGGGAGATAAAACAAATAGAGGAAAATAGCGCTACAATTTCTACACAGTTCATTGAAATGACAAAAAAATTAGAGGAAGCATAATTTCTTTTTGATTTAGAAATAGGATAATAGAGTGGATAGGTGATAAAAGAGATGTTGAAGAAGCAGAAACAAAAAAAAGAAAATAATCTATTTGAATTAAAGGAAGTAACTGTCCTTTTGGTTATAACTTGTATGATAGGAATTATTATGGGAGCCTCTGTTGGATACCGAGTAAAAAAAGTAGACAAAAGTATTACTTCTCCAGTCATAGAAGAATTCATAGATCAGTACAACTATATTTTGCAAAATAATATTGCAGATGTGTCACCAACAGATCTAATGAAAGGGGCCATAGAAGGAATGCTCTCTACATTTGAAGATGACTATAGTTATGTGATTAGTGATGAGGAGCAAGAAAACTTTAATATACGTTTAAACGGAGAGTATGAGGGGGTTGGAATTGAGGTTGTTACCACCACTGATGATAAAATCTATGTTTATAACGTTTTTGCAAATTCCCCTGCTGATCAAGCAGGACTTGCTCCAGGCGATCAAATTATCAAAATGGATGGTGAAAACCTTGAAGGCAAAGATTCAACCTATGTAGCTAATTATGTTAAAAATAGTGAAAAAAATAGTTTCTCTATCACAGTGTTGAGAAATGGGGAAGAGCTTGTAAAAGAAGTAGTTCGTCAAAAAGTTATCATTGATTCTGTCCATTCTAAAATTATAGAAAAGGAAAGTCAAAAGATTGGATATATTTATTTAAGTATATTTTCTTCTTCTTCTTACCAACAATTTAAAGAAAAATTAAAAAAATTAGAGGAGGAAAAAATTGACTCTCTTATTATTGATGTACGTTACAATAATGGGGGGCACTTAGTAACTGCAGCCAATATATTATCTTTATTCCTAGATGCATCCCATATTATTTATCAAACGGATAAAGATGGAAAAATTGAAAAGTTTTATTCTTCTGGAACGGAGACGAAAAAATATCCCATTGTAGTTTTACAAAATGATGCAAGTGCATCGGCATCAGAATTACTATCAGCAGCTTTAAAGGAACAGTATGGGGCAAAAGTAGTCGGAAATACCAGTTTTGGCAAAGGAACTATTCAAGAACTCATTACGTTAAGTGATGGAACAGAGTATAAATTTACAACCAAAAAGTGGCTTACACCAAAGGGAAATTGGATTCATAAAAAGGGAGTGACTCCAGATGAGGAAGTCGATTTAGGTGAAGTTTATTTTGAAAACCCAACGGATGAAAATGACGTGCAATTACAAAAAGCAATAGAAGTTTTAGTAGGAAAGGAATAAAAACTATTCCTTTCTATTTTTTTAATAATTTCGCATTTCTAATAATTTGTATTCTTGTAGTTTGAAAAACTTTCCAAATCACAAAAAAAAGGTTATAATAGTCTTGGGAAGAAGGAACACTCATGAAAAAAATTTGTGTTGGAGATAAGTATCAAATACAATGTTATAAACATGATGGGAGTGTACATCGCGCCTGGGAAGAAGCTATTGTTTTAGATGTACAAAAGGATTATATCGTTTTTGCAAATAAGAAAACCCTTGTAACAAGATCAGAAGGAATCAGTTGGAAGACAAAGGAGCCAGCGATTATGTATTACTTCAAGCATAAATGGTATAATGTGATTGCCCAAATGAAGAAAGAAGGGTTTTCTTATTATTGCAATATAGCAACTCCTTATCTTATTGAGGAAGGAACAGTTAAATATATTGATTATGATTTAGATCTTAGAATTTATCCCTCTGGTGAATACAAAGTTCTTGATAAATTAGAATACCAGTACCATAAGAGGATTATGAATTATTCGGAGAGTTTAGATAAAGTAATTCAAAATGGATTAGATGAATTAATTACACTGTATAAAAAAAAATCACCAATTTTTAATAGAAATAAAAATTATGAATATTATAAACTGTATGAAGAATTAATAAAATTAGAAAAAAATTAGCATTTCTTCCCTTTTTTACATATAATATAAAGAATTCAAACAAAATGCGTAAAATTGTAAAAAAAAGATATTTTTTTGTTGACACATTTCTTTGAATTTGATATATTAGTATTGCTCTTGAAAGAGGAGCAATATTACAAAAAGCGAAAAATGTCGCAGACATGAAAAAGCTTAAAATGATCTTTGAAAACTGAGCAAAAAAATAAGTCAATTCACAAGAGAAGTCAA
>CAMXQX010000004.1 GCA_947246355.1 uncultured Bacillota bacterium
AACAATTTTCTCTTGTATTAGAATACAAGGTATGTCAAAAGGCTCTTTTTCTATTTTTAATTCATTCCAATTCTTATCAATATATTTTTTTAGTTCTTCTCTAAAAGAATACATAGGCTTTGATACTAATAAAATATGTAAATGCCATTTAACTTTTATATCTTCATTAACACTATAATATTTATCTATAACCTTACTAGGTCTACCAACTTTGCCATTATGTTCATAATATACCATTGTGCTATTACCCTTATTACTACTAACACAAATCATTGCTTCAGCCGACCAGCCTTTATTTGCTTTCTTCTTACAAGTATATCTAACAAACTCTTTTAATCTTTTAGCATATTTTATTGCCTCATCTTTATCTTTAAATCTCATATTCAAATCAAAACTAGAAATACCTAACTTACTCTTTGACATTATGCTACACCATCTTTCATAGCAGTTAATATCAAATCAAGTTCTTTCATCTTTATAGGCATTTCTCTATTATATAAAAACATATTATTCTCATCAAAATATAATACTATTATTTTCTTACTATTTAATTTAATATGAAATCTATGAGGCTCTATAAAACTAACATTAACTTTATCTAAATTGATAATCTTTCCTTGCTCGAATTCATACTTTGCATTATGAAAATCACAAGTTATCATTATTTTATTTTCAAATTTCTCATTTCTTTTTAACTCTATATAATCTTTTACCATAATTTTCTCCTATTTTATGGCAAATTAAAACACGGATAAATTATTCGTTTTCCGTGCTTTTATATAGGTTAAATCCAATTTTTTGGATTATTTCCAATAATGGCAGGGGTAGCAAGACTTGAACTCACGACATTCGGTTTTGGAGACCGACGTTCTACCAACTGAACTATACCCCTATAAAGTGCTTTTTAAGGCACTCTTATTATAACAAAATATAGCTATATTTAGCAAGAAATACAACTTAAATTTTCAAAAATTACTCTATTCTCCTACAAATGTATATTTATACTGTCTTGTTTCTGTATCAAGTGCTATTTCTACATAACTACTATCTTTATATGGCTCATCTGTTTTTGGGTTTTTTAAGTTTTCCTCTAAATATCCATTTTTTAATTCACCAATTGTCACTCTTTTTGTTTTTGATGTATCCATACTAGATGGACAGCTTCCATTAGAGTAACATACTGCCAAATCAATACATCCCTCTCCACCTCTCACATCACAATCGTTGGAATTTGTAATACCTGTTCCATCTGGAATACAAATTAAACAATGTTCTGTATCTAACTGATCAGCTGTCCAATTTCTTGCGGCAGAGATAATTGTATTTACCTGTGTATCTGCCATTCCACCTCTCGCTTTTTTTATTGCACCAATAATATTGGGAGTGACAAGGACAGCAAGAACGGCAAGAATAGCAATCACAGCCATCAATTCAATAAGTGTTAGCCCTTTCTGATTTAATTTACTCATACTATCCTTCTTTCTTTGTTTGTATATGGTAATCGATTCTAAGAAGCAATTTCTTAGGTGCAAATTTAGCTCCATAATAAGCAGCTTTCATGGCTACCCCAGGAATAATCACCAATTTCTTCTTAAACATTTGCTTTATTGCATATTCTGCAACCATTTTACTCTCCATTGGTTTTACGGAAAAATTGACCTTGGCTACTTTATTAAATTCTGTATCAACAGGGCCTGGGCATAAAACGGAAATACCCACATTACTTTTAATTTGTCTAAGTTCTTCATAAATCGCCTCTGATAACCGAAGTACATAAGCTTTAGAAGCATAGTAGGAAGCCATTAAAGGCCCTGCTTGAAAAGCAGCACTTGATGCCACATTTAATATATAGCCTCTATTTAATTTTGTAAAATCATTTAAAAATAATTTCGTTAAGATATGAACGCCTTTAATATTTGTATCAATCAAATCCAACTCTTTATCTAGTGAAGTTTGGCTAAATTCCCCAAAAATTCCAAAGCCAGCATTATTAATTAAAATATCAATATTTTTGTCTTTGACTTGATTGTACAAATCCATACAATTAAAAGTAGAGGAAATATCCATTGGAATCACTTCTACATCCGTTTTCAGCTCTGATTTTAATTTAGCAAGTCTTGTTTTTCTTCGAGCGACTAGAATTAAATCAATTCCCATATCACTTAATACTCTTGCCATATCAGCACCTAATCCTGAGGATGCCCCTGTGATTAAAGCTTTCATACCATCACCCTAATACCATTATATAACAAAAAATACATATTTTCAATTATTACTTCTTTAGAATAATGGGACATAAAGTAACAAATTTTTTCTTTTTAAAATTTGAATTGCTGTTGGTATACCTTTATTTTTTTCCGTATTTCTCCCTCCCAAATTGTATCATTATAAAAATAAAACTCTCTTTTTTCAATAGAGTTTTCCATATAAGCCATTAAGTCTTCATAAGTATAATAATCCTGTTCAAAAGCAACATCTAAAGAATTTAAAATTTCATCCATCTCTTCACTACTACAAATATCTTCTCTATCACATAAATTACGTAAGAAACAGATTTCCTCTACAATTTCTTTCCCAAAAAGAAGAAATTCTTTTATAAATTTATTTCGTTCTTTACTTTGCTTTGGAAAAAAGAATAATAACTTTGTATATATCATTAGCATATCTTAAAAAAAGAAATTCTTTATCCCTTATAACTATAGCAGTTATTTCCTATTTTACATCCATAAACTCGGTTCCCATCAGTTTCATTTTTATCTTAAGACCATTTTATGATTTTCATCGCCTTCTCTTTGTAACTGTTGTTCTATAAAATAGAGTAATGTTTTTTTATCCTTTTTATTTTTTACATATCTATTTATATAGAGAACTTCCATGATACTAGGAAATAATTCACCTTCATCTTCCAAAAATAAGGCATGGGTATATTCATGAATATAGATGCGTTCATTATAAATAGAACAAAGTGGAGAGAGGATTAATCTAAAACCAATGATTTCCTTCTTTTCATTATAAAATGGAAAACATCCTATAAAGTCTTGTATCTCTTCATAGGGTTTATTATATATTTTAGTATTGTTTTGTATTTTTCGAAAATATTCTTCATTATAAAAACCCATTTCTTTAAAAAAGGTAATAATTTTATCCATATATACTCCTATTTTGTATTTAGCACAAAAGATAATATTTTTTGATATTTCTTTTGAATTTCTTCTCTTTCATGACAAATATCCTCATAAAGATCCTTATGTTCTAAATAAAATGTTTCAAATGTATCCCTATATCCATCACATTTCTCTCTCGCCTCTAAATATTCTTGTGCGAGAACGTCAAAATCTTTTATTCCTACAGAACTTACCTTTGGTAATTTGTTCTTTTCCGCATCCTTTTTTAAATTTGTCTTCACCTTATCATGACCCAAAAAAGGATACACTTTTCCATTAGCAATCAAATAAAATGTTTCATTCATAGCATCCATAATATAGGACTCTTCTTTATTAGCAAGAAGTGTTACAAAATGATTGTAATCCCATCCTCTTTCTATAAACAAGCGTGACATCTCTTTTAGATTAAAAGACGCAGGAGGTACTGTAATATCAATATTTTCTTGTTTTAAATCTTCTTTATGTCTAAAATAATCGTCTGTCATTTTTATAATATCTGTGTTATCTAAAAACATAGGAATATTATAGCTTTGGTATCCAAAAGTATTCAGTAAATCTACAAAAAATGGAGATAAATTCCTACATTTTCCATAACCTGCAATAATAGAAGATTTTAGGGAGAAATCATATTTGTCACTATTTTCTGCATAAAATGTATGACCTAGAGATAAATAACCATTTAAAACAAGATAATAGTAAAAGCTAAATAATTCTATCGGACTTTGCACCCCTATTTTCTCTAAAGTACATTTCAAATCGCCATATAGATAAATAAATTTTTTCTCAAATTCTAAAATTTCGATGGTTTCTTTTATCTGTTTCTTATATGTAAATATGGGGTTCAAATAGCTATATACAAAAGAAGATAAATAATAAAAAGCTGGTACCATCGCTATTCCAAATAGAGGATATATCTCTGCCAAGCACACTGTAAAATTAGAAATCATACATTTTGCTAAATCTATTTTGGCATCCCGTTTTTGTAGGCAAAACTGTTTATAAAGATCCTCCAATGTTTTTTGATTTTCCATAACAATCACGTATAATCAATCTTATAGAAATATTAATTAATTTCTTATTAATTGATTCCTTTCTATTTATAACAAACTATTAAAAAGTTCTTGAGTCACCTAGTTTGCTATTATATAGAAAGACAAATTAAATGTCAAACAAAAAGAAAAGTTATTTTACTTTCCCTTTCATTTGTGTATTTACTTCTTCAAATATAGAAGCTACACGTCTCATTACCTCTTCCCTACATTCTTCGGAAACAGAAGCACTAAATGAAATTGTAAAAGGTTTCTCCTCTTGCTCTTCCAATCTCGAATCCAATGAAATGGTAATGTAAACATAACAAATTCAATAATTTCTTGTTTCATAATTACTTCCCATTTCAAGTATAACATACTTTTATAAAAAATACATTATATTTAAGTAGCTTTTTATAAGTACTTATAAGTGTTTAAGACATTTTCATTTTTAGAAGATATTCACATATATTTTCATAATTTCTTATATCTTCACTTTCAAAAGTAGTAAATTAGTAATAAAAATTTGATGAATTCTTAAAGTATTAATTTCAAACATAAAAAAATACTATGCAATATCATAGTATCAATTTTATATGTGTGACTAGTGCCATAGCCGTATGCGTCTTCGCCATAATAAAGATAAATATCCTATCCTTTTTTATTTTACTATTTATCTTGCCACACAATTTCTTTATTCCAATTTTTTATAACATGACTTAATTATGTATTTTTTTTACCATTAAACTATTACCTATATTTAAAGTTGCTGTTGTAGCAGTAGAAGAAGAAATAGCAAGATCTATAACAGAACCTTTTGCAAGAGTATAAAGTGCGTTTCCACAAAAAGTAGTACTTGTTTGGGAAGAGACAGTTTTAGTAATTTTTGTTCCTGAAATAGCACTACCATTTTCCCTTGCTACTACTGTCAAAGAAGCAGAATTAGAAATAGAAGCATCTAAAACATAGGAAATTTCATAGACACCTTCCTCTTCAATTATAATACTATTGGCGGTGCTATAGTCAACTTCCCTTGATGCAGAAAAATCTAGCAAAGGAACCTGCATAGCAGAGGAAGCCGCTAAATTTAAAACCTCTATAATCGTACTATATCTCCCACCATATACTGGTAAACCCGTATTTCCTGCAGGACCGGTTGGGCCCGTTGGTCCTTGAGGAACAGTAAAATCAAATATATAATTTTTAGAATTCATAAATTACTCCTTTCCATTGAACTATTTTATTTTACTTTATTCTATTTTAATATATGCGTGACTTGCTTTCCTGTTTATTTTGATTTCCTATAAATGGATAAATAATAATCCTTTCATTTTTGATAGAAAGTAAGCATTTTTAAACCACAAAAAAAGATGCTTATTTTGCATCTCCCTCTACTAACTCTAAAATTACTTTTAACGCATCGTCTCCTCTACGTTCGTCTAATTTTAAAATTCTTGTATATCCACCATTACGAGCAGCATAACGTACTGCTAAATCATCAAATACTTTCTTTACAGCTTCTGTATCATTTTGTAAAAAAGCTAAAGCTTTTCTTCTAGATACTAAAGAGCCACTTTTTCCATAAGAAATCATTTTATCAACAAATTTACGAGTTTCTTTGGCTCTTGCTTCCGTTGTTTCTATTCGCTCATTCGTGATAAGACTCTTTGTTAAATTAGCAAGCATACTTCTTCTATGTTTATTATCTCTACCTAATTTTCTATAAGCCATACTCTACCTCCTTATTAGTCATCTTCTCTAAATTTAAGTCCCATATCTTTAATTTTATCAATAACTTCCTTCAAAGATTTTTTACCTAAATTTCTAATTTTCATCATTTCTAATTCCGATTTTTCTGTTAAATCGCCAAGTGTATTAATACCAGCTCTTTTAAGACAATTATAAGCCCTTACAGAGAAATCCAAATCATCAATGGATGTTTCTAATTTCTTAAGTTTGCTATCTTCTTGTTTTGCTGTCATAATTCCTGTCATATCGGAAATTTCGCTTAATTCTGTAAGTACATTAAAGTGTTCAATTAGTATTTTAGAACCAAGAGCCACTGCTTCTTCAGGACGAATAGAACCATTCGTACTTACATATAAAATCAATTTATCATAATTGGCGTCTTGTCCAACACGGGCAGCATCCACTTCATAGTTAATTCTCTCAATTGGAGAATAAAGCGCATCTATAGGAATATATCCAATGGCTGCATTTTCGATGTATTTTTTATTTTCTGTTGATGGAACATAACCACGGCCATTGGCAATCATGAGTTCCATCTCTAATTTCCCACCTTTTGAAACCGTAGCAATCTCTTGCTCTGGGTTAATAATTTCTATATCAGCATCGACCTTAATATCCGCTGCAGTAACTGTTCTTTCCTCAGATACACATAATGATAAAATCTTTGTATCATTACTATGATTTTTTACAACAACATTTTTTAAATTAAGAATAATAGAAGTTACATCTTCTACAATTCCATCAATCGTTTGGAATTCATGCATAGCTCCTGTTATTTTTACAGCAACAATGGCACTTCCTGGCATACTTGATAGCATCACTCTTCGAAGTGCATTCCCTAAAGTGATTCCAAATCCCCTCTCTAGAGGTTCTAATTCAAATTTACCGTAATTATTATTTTCAACATAATCCGTAATTTTAAAAATTGGTTTTTCGAAATTTAACATGTTAACACACTCCTTTTCCTTATCCACGTGGACGTTTTGGTGGGCGACATCCATTATGTGGTACAGGTGTTACATCTGTAATTGAGGTAATTTCAAGACCAGCCGTTTGTAAGGAACGAATGGCTGTTTCACGTCCTGAACCGAGTCCTTTTGCAAAAACGGCTACTTTACGCATTCCCATGTCGTATGCTACTTTTCCTGCAGCTTCTGCAGACATTCCTGCTGCAAATGGCGTTGATTTTTTACTTCCTTTAAATCCGAGTGTTCCAGAGGAAGCCCAACTAATCGTATTCCCTTCTTTATCACAAATCGTTACAATTGTGTTATTAAAAGATGTGTGAATATGTGCAGACCCTTCTGGTACATTCTTTTTTACTTTACGTTTTCTTGGTTTATAAGCCATAGTATATAACCTCCTTTTTTATAAAAATCTATTTTTTCTTATTCGCAACTACTTTTCCTCTACCTTTTCGAGTTCTAGCATTTCTATTGGTTCTTTGCCCTCGAACAGGTAGTCCTCTTTTATGACGAGTTCCTTCATAAGAATTGATTTCCATTTTTGTTTTAATATTCATGGTAACTTCTCTTCTTAAGTCCCCTTCGATGGTATATTTTTCAATCTCATCACGAATACGTCCAAGCTCATCATTATCTAATTCGCCTGCTTTTTTATTTATATTTACTTTCGCATCCTTTAAAATTTGGTTGGATAAACTTCTTCCGATTCCATAAATATAAGTAAGTGCGATTTCAATTCTTTTATTATTTGGTATATCTACACCTTTAATACGTGCCATAAATGACCTCCTTACCCTTGTTTTTGTTTATGCTTAGGATCTGTACAAATAATTCTAAGCTTTCCATTACGTTTAATAACTTTACAATTTTTACAAATTGGTTTAATCGATGATCTTACTTTCATAATTTCCCTCCTATTTTTATAGGTTGCTCACATCTTTTTTCTGTAAATGCGTACCTGTTAAAATGAAACCAAAGATTTAGTTCGATTTGAACAGAAATGTGAGTAGATGCATTTACATTTTTCTCCATACAATACGACCTTTGGTTAAATCGTATTCTGATAGTTCTACAGTAACCGTATCTCCAGGCAAAATACGAATATAATGCATTCGAAGTTTCCCAGATAAATGTCCAATCACAATATGCTTATTTTCCAGTTCCACACGAAATTGTCCACCGGGGATTACTTCTAATACTTTCCCTTCGACAGAAATTGCGTTGCCTTTGCTTGCCTTTTCCACATCTAGTTTCTTTTTATTTACTGGTTTTTTCGCCATTTTCATCACCTCTTGGTTTTTATTCACTTTCTTTACTTAAAACTTTTTCAATACTTGCAAATACTTCTTCTGTACTCAAAGATGCATCAATTTCATATAAAAGGCCTTGTTCTTGATAAAATGCAATCAATGGACTCGTCTCTTTTATATAAGTTTCATAGCGTAAATCAAATGTTTCTTCCGTATCGTCTTCCCTCTTCACTAATGCCGTATTGCAATCCATACACTTTTCTTTATTTTCTAAGGCACGACTATTATAAATTTTTCCACAACTTGGACAAGTTCTTCTTCCAAAAATACGTTCCATAGCAACCGCTTTTGGAACAGCAAGATAAAAGACATAATCAATTTCTTGTCCTAGAGAAGTAAGAAGTTCTGCGTATTTTAACGCCTGCGTCTTATTCCTTGGAAATCCATCTAAAATAATACCTTGTTCCGCCACTAAAAATTCCTTCTCAATTAACTGTAAAATGATTGCATCGCTTACTAATTTTCCAGCTTGCATTGTCTCTTTAATCTCTAAAGACACCGCATCATTCGCTTCTAAAGATTTTCTTAATAACTCGCCTGTAGAAATATGTTTGAAGCCATACTTCTTAGTCAGTAAACTCGCCTGGGTTCCCTTGCCCGCTGCGGGAGGGGCTAATAAAATGATATTCACGAACGTCTACGCCTTCTTCTTTTTTGGTAATTTTTGGTGACCAATTCACTCTCGAGCTGCTTATATGTTTCTAGTGCAACCCCAACAACAATCAGTAAACCTGTTCCACCAATACTTACACTGGTTGACAATTTAGAAAATGCTCCAAAAACAATAGGAAGACCTGCAATCACCGCTAAAGACAAGGCACCAATCGTGGTAATTCTTTTTAATACTCTCTTAATGTATTTTTCTGTCTCTTCCCCTGGTCGAATTCCTGGAATAAATCCACCATTTTGATTCAAATTATCCGATAATTCTTTTGGCTTCATTTGTAGGAATGTATAGAAATAAGCAAATACAAAAATACTAACCATATAGAGAATAAATCCAGTAATCGTTGATGTGGTTAACCACTTATTGACAAACAATGTCATTGCATCATTCTTTGCTAGTTTAGCAATAATCGTTGGAATCGATAAAAGTATGGATGCAAAAATGACAGGCATCACACTCGCTGAATTGAGTTTAAATGGAATATAACTTTTCTGTTTTCCATAAACGCTTGCAGATTTATTCGCATATTGAATCGGAATCCTTCTCTCACTGGTTTCAATGAATACAATTCCAATAAGTATTGCTACATAAAGTAGAACAAAAAGCAAGAATTTAGAAACTCCTAAAAAAATCGTTTGTACACTCGTTGTAATAATAAGTTCATTCCATAAAGAAATAAACATATTAGGGAGTGTTGCAATAATTCCAGCCATAATAATCATTGAAGTTCCATTTCCAATTCCTTTTTGCGTAATCTGATCAGCCATCCATAACACCAACGCAGTTCCTGCTGTTAGTATCAGTGCATACGTCATATATTCTATAACCGTTCCACCTTGTATGAAAGCGAAAGAATAAATATAACCTTGTATAAAAGCCAAAGCAATTCCTATATATCTAGTAATTTGGTTTAACTTTGCCCTTCCTGTTCCTCCTTGTTTTCCAAGTTCTGAAAAATAAGGAATAATATCCATTTGTAGTAAGGATACAATGATGGAAGCACTAATGTATGGTGATACACCTAGAGCAAAGATAGAAAATTGTTCTAAAGCTCCTCCACCCATCACATTTAATAATTCCAAAAATCCCAAACTACTTGTTCCAAGTGCATCTTTATCAATTCCAGGAACAATAATGGTCGTTCCTAATTTAAAGATGAATAAAATAAGAAAAGTAAAATAAATTCTTTTTCGTAAATCTTTATTTTCGGGATTCAATATTTGCTTGCATTTTGCAAACATTTTAAATCACCTCTGCTTTTCCACCTAATTTTTCAATTTCTTCTTTCGCTTTTTGAGAAAAACGATTTGCTTTTACGGTTAGTTTTTTCTCTAGTGTACCATTTCCAAGTATTTTTACACCGTCAAGTTGATTTTTAAGTACACCCATTTCCTTTAAAAGTTCTGGAGTAACTTCTGTACCTTCTTCAAATTTATTTAAATCACTTAAATTGAGTACTGCATATTCTGTTTTAAATCTTGCATTGGAAAAACCTCGTTTTCCAAGTCTTCTGTATAATGGCGTTTGCCCACCTTCAAACCAAAGATGTACTCCACCACCACTTCTAGCATTTTGGCCTTTTTCTCCAGCACCAGAAGTTTTTCCAGTACCAGATCCAACACCACGACCAACACGTTTACGTGTCTTTGTAGCACCAAAGTTTGGACGCATTGTATTTAACTTCATACTAGATCTCCTCTACTTTCTTTCCACGAAGGCGAGCTACTTCTTCTTTTGTTCTTTGTGCTTTAAGTGCTTTTAATGTAGCATATGCCATATTAATTTTCGTATTTGAACCAAGTGATTTTGAAATAATATCTTTCACGCCTGCTAATTCAAGAACGCTACGAACAGGTCCACCTGCTTTAATTCCTGTACCTTCACAAGCAGGTTTTAAAATGACACGGCTTGCACTCTGTACACCAATTGCATCATGTGGAATTGTTCTATTTTCAAATAATGAAACTTTGACAACATTCTTTTGTGCTGCTTCGAGTGCCTTTTTGATGGCATCTTGTGTTTCATTTGCTTTACCCGTTCCAATACCAACTTTTCCTTTTCTATCTCCTACAACAACTGTTGCAGAAAAACGGAAATGACGACCACCTTTGGTTACCTTTGTAACACGACTAAGGCTAATGACTTCATCGTCATATAATTTAACTTTCTTTGGACGTGGTTCTCTTTTTCTTTCTTCCATCGTTACCCTCCTTAGAATTTTAATCCATTCGCACGTGCTGCTTCTGCTAAAGCTTTCACACGTCCGTGATATAGGTATCCACCTCTATCAAAAACAACTGTTTCAATTTTTGCTTTCTTTGCTCTGTTGGCAATCAATTCTCCTACTTTTGTAGCAGCTTCGATATTTCCACCATTTTTAAGTTTTAATTCTTTATCGATAGATGAAGCAGAACATAAAGTGACTCCTTTTTCATCATCAATGATTTGAGCAAAGATGTTTCCGTTTGATCTAAACACATTGAGTCTTGGAGATGAGGCATTTCCAACTACTTTATCTCTAACACGCTCGTGTCTAGCTTGACGTACTTCATTACGAGCTACTTTTTTAATCATAAGTATTTCTCTCCTTTACTAAAAACTATGCTGCTTTCTTTCCTTCTTTACGGCGAATAAATTCACCAACATAACGAATTCCTTTTCCCTTATATGGTTCAGGTTTTCTAATTTTACGAACATTTGCAGCAAATTCACCAACAAGACATTTGTCGATTCCTTTAATTACAAGTTCTGTATTACTTGGACATTCAATAGAAAGCCCATTTGGTACAGCTACTTCTACTGGATGAGAATATCCTGCACTTACAGTTAATTTATTTCCTTGTGCATTAAAACGATATCCGACACCAACAATTTCTAACTTCTTTTCATAACCTTCGGTTACACCAATAATCATATTTTGAATATTACTATTTGCTGTTCCATGGAATTTTTTAATTTCTTCATTTGCACGAGTCAAAGTAAGTTGGTTGTTATCCATTTTCACAGTAATTCCTTCGTTGATTTTTGTAGAAAGTTCTCCCTTAGGACCTTTTACTGTAACAACGTTATTTTCGGTTACAATAGTAACATTTTCTGGTATTGTAAGTATTCTATTTCCAATACGACTCATAAAAATCCTCCTAACCTTTCTACCAAACGTACGCTAAAACTTCTCCACCAAGAGAGGCTTCTCTTGCTTTTTTATCAGTCATGACTCCCTTAGAAGTAGACACGATAGCAATACCAAGTCCATTTAATACTCTTGGAAGCTCATTTGCTTTAGCATAAACACGTAAACCTGGTTTTGAAATCCTTTTTAAACCAGTAATAACACGTTCTTTGTTATCACCGTATTTTAAATTTAAGACGATTATATTTTGGATATTGTTTTTCTTGATTTTGTACCCACTAATAAATCCTTCTTCTTTTAATATACGAGCGATTTCTTCTTTTATTGTTGAAGTTGGAACTTCAACTTCTTTATATCTCATCTGATTTGCATTACGAATTCTTGTAAGCATATCTGCGATTGGATCTGACATACTCATTTTTAAATCCCTCCTTCTTACCAACTAGATTTTTTCATTCCAGGTATTTGTCCTTTATAAGCTAGTTCGCGGAAACATATACGGCAAATTCCGTATTTTTTAAGTACAGCGTGCGGTCTACCACAGCGATTACAGCGGGTATATTCACGCACCTTAAATTTTGGCGTTCTACTAGCTTTAATTTTCATACTTTTTTTAGCCATAATTCCTCCTAATCGTTACTTCTTAAAAGGCATTCCAAACCCTTTTAAAAGAGCGAAAGCTTCCTCATTTGTTTTTGCAGTCGTGACGAATATAATATCCATTCCACGAACCTTTACAACGTTATCAAATTCTATTTCAGAAAATATTAATTGTTCATTTAAACCGAGTGTATAGTTGCCACGTCCGTCAAATGATTTTGGAGAAAGTCCTCTAAAATCTCTTACACGTGGTATAGTAATCGAAATTAACTTATCTAAAAAGTTATACATATTCTCTCCACGTAAAGTAACTTTACATCCAATTCCTTGTCCTTGTCTAATTTTAAATCCTGCAATTGCTTTTTTTGCTTTTGTAGGAACTGGTTTTTGTCCAGAAATTAATTCAAGGTCTGCCATAGCTGCTTCTAACATTTTAGAATTTCCAGCAGCATCTCCTACTCCCATATTGATAACGATTTTGTCTAGCTTAGGCACTTCCATTACATTTGAATATTGAAATTCTTCTTTTAAACTAGGTACGATTGTTTTATTATACATTTCTTTTAGGCGGTTCATCGTTTACCCTCCTTCCAACTAGTCAAGAATTTCGCCTGATTTTTTAGCGATTCTTACTTTTTTACCATTTTTATCTGTTGTATGTCCAATTCTAGTTCTTTTCTTTGTCTTAGGATCAATTAACATTACATTCGAAGCATTGATTGCTGCTTCCATCTCTACGATACTACCACTTGTTTGTCCATTTGGTTTCATATGTTTTTTAACAATATTGACACCTTCTACCACAACTTTGTTTTCTTTTCGTAAAACTTTTGTAATTTTTCCTTCCTTATTCTTGTCCTTACCAGAAATAACAACAACTTTATCTCCTGTTTTAAAGTTCATGTGTTCCCTCCTCAAGGCTTATAACACTTCTTTTGCAAGTGATACAATCTTCATAAAATCTTTGTCACGTAATTCACGTGCGACTGGTCCAAAGACACGAGTTCCTACAGGACTCTTATCATCTTTAATAATAACGCATGCATTATCATCAAATTTGATATAAGAGCCGTCATCTCTTCTTAGACCAAACTTGCTTCTAACAATAACAGCTTTACAAACTTTTCCTTTGGCAACTGTTCCATTAGGCATTGCTTTTTTTACAGTAACAACTACTGTATCCCCAATATTACCATATCTTCTCGTACTTCCTCCTAAAACACGGATAACAGATACTTCACGTGCTCCAGAATTATCAGCAACTTTAAGACGGCTTTCTTGTTGAATCATATAGAATCCTCCTTTTTAGTTATAAAATAATAGCTTTTTCTACGATTTCTACTAAACGGAAATTCTTGTGTTTCGATAGAGGTCTTGTTTCTATGATACGAACAATATCTCCCGTTTTCGCTTCATTTTTCTCGTCATGAGCAGCATATTTTTTTGAGTATTTTACACGTTTTCCATATAGTGGATCCTTTTTATAAGTTTCAACTAAAACCGTAATAGTTTTATCGTTTTTATCACTTATAACTTTTCCCACTAATTCGCGTTTTCCTGTTTTTTCCATTAGTTTGCCTCCTCATTTAGTTCACGTTCCTTTAACACCGTTTTCATACGCGCAACTAACTTTCTAAGTTCTCTAATTCTAGAAGGTTTTTCTAAATTTCCAGTAGCTTGACTAAAACGTAAATTGAATAATTCCTCGCCATATTCATCAATTTTTTTCACGATTTCTTCGTTGGATAATTCTCTAATCTCTTTCATTTTCACGTTTACTCACCACTTTCCTTCATCACAAATTTGCATTTGATTGGAAGTTTATGGCTAGCAAGGCGAAGTGCTTCACGAGCAACTTCTTCACTAACCCCTCCCACTTCGAACATAATTTTTCCGGCCTTTACAACAGCAACCCATTTTTCTGGCTGACCTTTACCTTTACCCATACGAGTTTCTAGAGGGATTTTTGTAAGTGAAAGATGTGCGAAAATATTAATCCATACTTTTCCACCACGTTTCATATAACGTGTCATAGCAACACGTGCTGCTTCAATTTGATTTTGCGTAATCCAAGCCCCTTCCAAAGCTTGAAGACCATACTCACCAAAATGAAGTTCTGTGTTTCCTTTGGCTTTTCCATCATAACGTAAACGGTGTGGTCTACGATATTTCGTTCTTTTTGGTATGATTGCCATCTTCATTACCTCCTTTATTTTTTGAGGCTAGGATTTCTCCCTTATAAATCCATACTTTGACACCAATTTTCCCATAAATTGTGTCTGCTTCTTTATGTGCATAATCGACATCGGCTCTTAATGTATGTAGTGGAACATTCCCTTCCACATATCCTTCTGTTCTTGCCATATCCGCACCACCTAAACGACCTGATACAGAAGTTTTAATTCCTTTTGCACCTGCCTTCATTGCGTTTCTGATTGCTCTTTTTTGCGCAATACGGAACGATACACGATTTTCAATTTGGTGTGCGATGTTTTCCGCTACAAGTGCTGCATCCACATCTGGTCTTTTCACTTCTTTGATGGAAATCTGAATGTTTTCACTTACTAATTTAGAAAGTTCTTTTTTTAATTTTTCTATTTCCTCTCCACCATGTCCGATAATCACACCAGGTTTGGCAGAATTAATAATCACATCTGTCTTTTCCTTCGTTCTTTCAATAAGAACACTTGAAACAGCGGCATCTTTTAGTTTCTTTTCTAAATAGTTTCTAATTTGAACATCGTTGTTCAAAAATTTAGAAAAATCTTTATTGCTCGCATACCATTTGGATTGCCAAGTTTTATTAATTCCAATTCTTAAACCGATAGGACTTACTTTTTGACCCACGCTATTTTCCTCCTTACTTATTGTCACTAACAACAATGGTTATATGACTTGTTCTTCTTTTGATTGGATCAATGTGACCACGTGACCCAAATTTAAATCTTTTCATTGTTTGCCCTTCATTGACATAGGCTTCTTTCACAAATAAATCATTCTTATTTAACTGTAAATTGTTTTCAGCATTGGCTACTGCTGAAGTCAACACTTTTTTAATTACTCTTGCAGATTCCTTATTTAAATTGGATAAAATTTTATCTGCTTCGTTCACGTTTTTTCCACGTACTAAATCTATTACTAGACGAGTTTTACGAGGGGCGATTCGAACGCCTTTGGCAATTGCTCTTGCTTCCATTTTCTTCCTCCTTCTCTTCTACTTTTTCCCTTTGTTGTCGCCATGTCCACCAGATTTGCGAGTAAGTGCAAATTCACCTAATTTGTGACCTACCATATCTTCTGTTACATAAACAGGAATAAATTCCTTTCCGTTATGAACAGCAAAGGTGTGACCAACAAAACTAGGGTAAATTGTAGAGCGACGTGACCAAGTCTTAATGACTTCTTTTTTTCCTGACGCATTTACTTTTTCGACCTTTTTCATTAAATGCTTATCAATAAAAGGTCCTTTTTTTAAACTCCTTGCCATTTAAATCATCCTTTCCCTACTTTTTATTACGACGACGAACAATTAATTTATTGGAACTTAACTTGTTCTTACGTGTTTTATGTCCAAGTGCTGGTTTTCCCCAAGGAGTAACAGGTCCTTTGCGTCCAATTGGCGCACGACCTTCACCACCACCATGTGGGTGATCATTAGGGTTCATTACAGATCCACGGACCGTTGGGCGAATGCCCATATGTCTTTTTCGACCGGCTTTCCCTAGATTCACAAGTTCATGATCTGCATTACCCACTTCACCGATTGTAGCTCTACAAGTACTTAATACTTTACGAACTTCACCACTCGTTAAACGAAGTAATGTGTATCTTCCTTCACGTCCTAGAATTTGGACAGAAGATCCTGCTGAACGAGCCATTTGGCCTCCCTTTCCAGCTTTCAGTTCAATATTATGAACCATAGTACCTTCTGGAATGTTTGCAAGTGGAAGAGCATTACCTACTTTGATATCGACATTTTCTCCACTTTCTACTTTCATTCCTACTTTTAAATTTTTTGGAGCTAAAATATATCTTTTTTCTCCATCTGCATAAGTAATTAAAGCAATGTTTGCACTTCTATTTGGATCGTATTCAATAGCTGAAACGGTTCCAATTACGCCATCTTTGTCTCTTTTAAAATCAATAATACGGTATTTTCTTTTGGCTCCACCACCACGGTGTCTTACTGTAATTCTACCTTGGTTATTTCTACCACCGTTTTTCTTTAGAGTGACGGTTAATGATTTTTCTGGAGTTGCTTTTGTAATTTCTTCATTTACTAAGGTAGTCATACCACGTCTACCATTCGTAGTTGATTTATAACTTTTTATAGCCATACATTCTCCTCCTATTAATTAAGTTCGATTGAACTTCCCTTTTCTAATTTAACAATTGCTTTTTTTACTCGATTTGTTTTTCCCACGTAACGCCCTACTCTTTTTTTTCTAGGTTTTACGTTGATAGTGTTTACACTTTCTACCTTTACGTTAAATAACTTTTCTACGGCTTGTTTGATTTGTGTTTTGTTTGCTTTAGGGTCTACTTTAAATGTAATGACATTGTTTTCCGCTAAAGCAGCACTTTTTTCTGTAATGATTGGTGCTTTGATAACATTACGCATACTTTCTTTCATTAAACAAGCACCTCCTCTATTTTCTTAACAGCAGCTTCTGTAATTACCATATTATCCGCATTAATAATGTCATATACATTGATTTCATCACTTGTTAATAAGATAACATTATTTAAGTTACGAGTTGCTAAAACAGTATTTTCACTTAATTCATCAACAACTATCATAATTTTCTTTTCTGCTTTAATATTATTTAAAACTTCTACTGCGTCTTTTGTCTTTGTGCTTTCAAGATTGAAATTGTCAACTACAATCATCGCATCTTCTATTACTTTATAAGAAAGTGCAGATTTAAGAGCCAATCTTCTCTCTTTACGATTTTGTTTTTTGTCATAACTTCTTGGGTGTGGTCCAAATACTACACCACCACCTGTCCAATGTGGAGCACGCGTACTTCCTTGACGAGCACGACCTGTTCCTTTTTGTCTCCATGGTTTTCTTCCACCACCACTCACTTCTGAACGTGTTTTTGTATCATGAGTTCCTTGTCTCATCGCATTTCTTGCCAATGTAATTGCATCGTATAGAACAGCATCATTTGGAGTAATTCCAAAGATTTCTTCTTTTAAAGTAATATCGCTTACTTTTTCACCTTTAAGGTTTAAAACAGATAACTTTTTCACTTAGTCTACCTCCTAGCTTTCGCTACTTTCTTGTGTTTCTTCTTGTTGTACATCGGTTTCTAAAGTGTCTGCCTCTTCGGTAGTTACAGTAGCAGTCTCAACAGGTGTTTCTACTACTTCTTCTACTGTATAACATTGTAGATTTTCTACCTCACGAATTACATTTGGCTTTTTAACGGCTGTCTTGATAATAACAAGACTTTTTTTAGGTCCAGGAACATTTCCTTTTACTAAAATATAACCATTTTCTACGTCTACTTTTACAATTTCAAGATTTTGAATTGTAACTGTATCGCATCCCATATGTCCTGGTAATGCTTTCCCTTTAAAAACACGCATTGGTCTCATAGTACCCATTGAACCTGGTCTTCTATGGTAGTGTGAACCATGTCCCATAGGCCCTCTTGATTGATTATGACGTTTGATAACACCTTGGAAACCTTTTCCTTTGGTTACTCCTGTTACATCTACAGCTTCTCCTGCTGTAAAAATATCAGCATTGACCTCTTGCCCTAAGGCATATTTTTCTACATCAACGCCTCTAATTTCTTTAAAGAAGCGCTTAGGTGTAGTCCCTGCTTTGGTTGTAATTCCTGTTGCTGCTTTTGTCGCTAGCTTTTCCCTCTTTGTACCAAAACCTAATTGAATTGCCTCATAACCATCATTTTCTTTTGTTTTGATTTGTGTTACCACATTTGGTTCCACTTCAATAATGGTTACAGGAATTAATTTACCAGATTCTGTAAATACTTGAGTCATATCACCTTTACGACCTAAGATTCCTTTCATTTCCATATTTTATCCTCCTAAATTATAACTTGATTTGAATATCAACACCGCTTGGAATTTCGACACGTTGTAACGTTTCGATAGTCTCCTTGCTTGGATTATTGATAACAATAAGTCTTTTGTGTGTTCTTTTCTCGAATTGTTCACGTGAATCTTTATACTTGTGAACAGCTCTTAAAATGGTAATTTTTTCTACTTCGGTTGGTAGTGGAATAGGTCCACTTACTTCTCCACCTGTTCTTTTTACAGTTTCAACAATTTTAGCACATGCTGTATCTAAGCTCTTGTGTTCAAATGCTTTTAGTTTGATGCTAATCTTTGTCTTTGACATATTGTATCCTCCCTTCGCCTATATCTGGTATAGACTTGCTCCGCATGAAAACCCGTTCACCTTTTAAATTTTAATTCAACTTAACCGGGTGTATCGGCAACCTCACACATCATCGCATGCCACACACTCAAAATTATACTAAAAATAAATGTAAAGTGCAAGTCTTTTTCTTTATTTTTAAGTTTTTTTCTGTTACTATTGTTTTAGATAGTTTATTGGAAAGGAATTCTTACATATGAGTAAAAAAATATTTGTTGATTTTTATGGCTTTCTAGAAATTGCAGAAAATGCATCTATGGAGGAAATTCGTAAAGCCTATAAAAAGAAAATGATACTTTATCATCCAGATAATCAAATTGGAAAATCAGAAGAGGAACAAAAAATAGCGAAAATAAACTGTGAAAGAGCAAGTGAAGCTTTAGAAACTTTATCTGATCCAAAAAAAAGAAAAGTTTTTGACTTAGAAAGAAATAGAAGAAAGCAAAGTACTACTTCTAATAAAAAAACTAGTACGCAAACAAGTAGTTCTTCTTACTCGAGTGCTGCAAAGGACACGCAATATAGTGAGGAGGAGGACATCGCATTTGATGGTACCTTTGAAGAATACGTAGAGTTCATGAAAAGAAAAAAGAGAGAAGAAGAAAAAGAGACTTCCAATTCCACAAATAACTCTAACAAATCGAAAAATTCTACAAGTCAACAACAATCGAGATTTGATGAATATATGTTTAGATTTTTTACGAATTTTACAGATACATATACAACTGGACAACGCAATTACAAATTTTATAGACAAAAAACAAGCAAAGCACAGAAGACCACATTTAAAAAAGAATATGCAAATTCAGAAAAAAATACAAATAAAAAACAGAGTGCATTTACACACGAGAATGTAAAAAATAAGAATACACAAAGGAAAGAAGAAACACCAAATTTTAGTGAAATTATACAGTTAGAAAAAAGAGTACAAGAATTGAACAAAGAATTACAAGAACTAGGATATAAGTCGAGCGAACTAGCGGCAAAATCCAACTCTTTATACAATCAAATTCAGAATGTGAATCAATATACAGATATTAGTGAAAAAGTGGCAGGAAATCTTACATATAAAGAGGCAAAAGAATATATAGCAAAGCATAATCAAAGAACAAAGAAATTCATCACAAAATTGTTTATTTCAAAAGAAGATTGGAACACATTTTTTGCTATGCAAAGGAAAATAGAGCAAATAGAAGAAGAAGCTCGAAAAGAAATAACACAGGAATTACATGAAAAATTTGCAGAAATTTCTCAAAATCTCGCACAAATAACGGAAAGAGCAAAAAATAAGAACAGGGACTATTTGCTAGCGAAGGAGGAATACCAAAATCATCCTCTTCATTTTAAATATGAATGCTATAAAATGGATTTTACAAAAAAATACCAAACTACAGAAGAGCAGATGGGTCAAAAAAAAGCAATTTAAATTTTAAGGATGTGACAGAGATGAAAGCATTAATTACAGGTGGAAGTTCTGGTATTGGCTTTTCCATAGCACAAGAATTAATAGAACGAGATTATGATGTGATTCTTACAGCGCGAGGGGAAGAAAATTTAAAAAAAGCGGTAAAAAAGCTTGGAAAAAAAGCCAGTTATATTGTTACCAATTTATCCAAGGTAGAGAATTGTAAAAAATTACATCAGCAATTAAAACAAGAAAACATTAGTATCATTATAAATAGTGCTGGTTTTGGTATGCATGGCAAATTTTTAGAAAATGATTTGGATAAACAAATGGAAATGATTGATTTAAATATTAAAGCAACACAAACTTTAACAAAATTGTTTTTAGAAGATATGATTAAAAGAAATGAAGGTTATATTTTAAACATTGCCTCCACTGCTGCCTTTTCACCAGGTCCCCTAATGGCTTCCTATTTTGCATCCAAAGCCTACATCTTAAGACTAACAGAAGCCATCGCCGAAGAAACAAAAAAAGAAGGAGCCAAAGTTTATGTGGGATGCCTTTGTCCAGGACCAGTTGACACTTGTTTTAATAATAAATTGGGTGTCAAATTTAATAAAGCACAAAATAGTGATGAACTAGCCAAATATGCTATTAAAAAAATGTTTCAAAAAAAGATGGTTATTATTCCAACAATGAATCATAAAATGAATGCTTTCTTTAATAAATTTGTTCCCTTAAAAATACTATTAAATGCCAATTACAATGTGCAAATCAAAAAAATAGAGAATGCAAAAAAGAATCGATAAAGGATTCTTTTATTTTTTATGTATATAATCCATAGCACTAACTCCTAATAAGACAATACCAAAACCTGCTAAAACAAAACTAAATTCTTTCCATAAAAGAAAAGCGATTAAAATAAAGAATATACCTAAAAAAGCTAAATAAATCCATAAATTTTGCTTTAACATACTATTCCTCTGGTTCACTCGAAGTTAAATTAATATCATAGACATGTCCTGGTTTTCTTTTACTAGCAGGTAGAGGTTCAAAAACTTTTTCTCCCCAATGACGAATCATATATTCCTTCATATCGTTTTGAACAGGTAACTTTGTATCTTCAAAAGGAACACGAATAGCAGGAAACATTTTTGCTTTTCGATAACGAAGTGGTGTCATGGGATTTCTATATGTCCACGTCAAATCGTCTCCAATGTATTTTGATTTTTGAAATAAAAATCCATATAGTTTTGCATTAAATCGATACAGATATTTTAAAGGAATAGGATTGATTTTTAAATTTTCAAAGAAAATAATTACAGGCATTAAAATGCTGTTGCATAAACGTAAAGGCAAATCTAAAATGGTATATTTAGACATATGGTCATAAATAAATACATCAATAAAAATGCCATCACAGTCTGTACAACGATTGGGAAGCAACTTATTCACTTCTTTGATATATGTATTTTTTTTCCTAATTTTCATATAGGGCCAAGTCACATCGTATTTCTTATTTTTTTCAAAACAATGAAATGTATATTTTTCTCTATCCAAATCTTTTTCCAACGCCTTTATAAATTTTTTATACTCGCTTCGCATCATTGCAATATCAAAATCATCATCCCAAGGAATAAACCCTTTATATTTATAGGCACCTATGGTGGAACCACCCGTTAAACAATATTCAATATGATTTTCTACGCAAATTTTATCAATGTCTTTTACCATTTCTAACAATGCAAGTTGGACATCGCGAACCATAATTTGGGTTCCATCTTTTTTTTCTTTTAAAAGATATTCTTCTTGCTTTTTCATACTATCCTTCTTCTCCTAAAGCGAGCAGCGCCCCAAAAATCTCTATATCTACAGGGGTTGTTATTTTCATGTTTTTTTCTGATCCAACAGAAAAATGAATGGTCTCTCCTAATTTCATCATTAAATCACAGGTGGCTACTGAATTTTTTATCTCTCTTTTTTTTGCTTCCTCATGTGCCCAAAGTAACTTTGCTAAAGGAAAAGTATGTGGAGTCTGTGTTCTTTTTAATTCTTCACGATTTAAAAACTCGCAAGAGTCAACGCTATTATTTGTTTTTACAATCACCTCATTACATGGAATCACTGCTACAGCATTTCCTTTTTCGTGACAAGTCACAATGGAATCAGAAATAATTTCTTCACTGACTAAAGCCCTATTCCCATCATGAATTAACACAATATCTTCTTTGGAACAATGTTTTTCTAATTCCTTTAATGCAAGATAAATAGAATCCTGTGCAGTATCTGCACTTCCTATCATCCATTTGACTTTTGTAATATTGTATTGCTTAACATAAGCCTGCATAATAAGTTCCCAACCATTAAGACATGAAATGATAATTGCATCAATATTAGGATGATTTTGAAATACCTCTAAAGTATAAATAATCAAAGGTTTATTTTTAATAGGCGTAAATTGTTTAGGTACCTCTTGCTGCATTCGTGTTCCACGACCTCCTGCTGTAATAAGCGCTATATTCATATGACCACATCCTTGTTATTACCATTATAACACATACAACAAAAAAAGTAAGTATCTATCACTTACTTTACAAATGGGATGAATCCCATATGACGTGCATATTTAACTTGTCTTGCAATAAAACGTTGGTGTTCTGCACAAGCTCCAGTTACTCTTCGAGGTAAAATTTTTCCTCTATCCGCACTGATATATTTTTTAATAATTTCTACATCTTTATAATCAACGCTTTTTCCAGCACACATTTGACATATTTTCTTTTTTCTTTTAAATTCAGCCATGTTTATCCTCCTTTATTAATCTAAGAAGTTATCGTCGATAGAAACGCTATCTCCAAAATCAGCAAATGGATCATTTTCCACATTGACACTTGGTGTACTTGCTTCATTTTGATAATCGTATGGTGTTACATTATCCATTTGGTTATTTGCATTATTCATATTATTTTGTCTTTGTGCTTTTGATTCTAAAAATTCTACAGAATCCGCAACAACATCGGTTGTATAACGTTTTGTACCATCTTGTGCATCATAACTTCCTGTTTGTATTCTTCCCTCAACAGAAACAAGACTCCCTTTATCTAGATAATTACAAACATTTTCTGCTTGTTTTCTCCAAATAACAATATTAATAAAATCCGTTTCTCTCTCCCCACTTGCACTTGTAAAAGTACGATTTACCGCAAGTGAAAATCTAGCGAAGGGAACATTCGAACCCGTATAACGTAGTTCTGGTTTTGCTGTCAATCTACCAATTAACACAACTCGGTTCATAACTTTACCTCTCTTATTTTTCTACTTTAATAATTAAATGACGAATGACATCAGAACTAATACGTGCTAAACGGTCAAATTCTTTGGTTGCTTGGTCACTTTCTGTTTCAATTTCGAAAAGAAAATAGTAACCACTTTTAAACTTTTTGATTTCATAAGCAAGTTCTTTTTGTCCTAGCTCTTTTGCTTCATTAATCTTAGCTCCATTGGAAGTTAAAGTATTAGAAAAGTTTGTAAACACTTTTTTCACTTCTTCTTCGCTTAGAGTAGGTTTAACGATAAACATGATTTCATAGTTTTTCAATTTCCTACACCTCCTTTTGGTCTTTTGGCTTACATATAAGCAAGGAGTAAATTCATACTCGTAGAAGATTATAACAAAGAAAAAAAGAAAAGTAAACCACAAATGATTACTTATTGTCATCTTTTTCAGTATTTACTTATCCTTAAAAGTCAATATCTATAATTTAAAACAAAATAATTTGTTATTGGTAACAATTCTTTATTCTTATTTATAATTCTTATTTTTTATTACACCATATTTTTCTTCATCATAGTCTCGATGTGTGTGATTTACCCACATACGCATTTCTTTTGTCATCAATTGAATTTCATAACGAAATCCACTTACATCACTCCAAAATTGTAATACAATGGCTCTAAAACCGCTTTCCTTGGGCTTCTCATAATAATTTAGTTCTTTGTAAAAATCAGCATTAGAAGATAAAACTTTTGCAATTTCTTTCACATCTTCTAAAGAATCTACGGATATCCGAAAGCCTACAATATCAGGCATATTAGATATATCTTTTAGAAATTCCTCACTATCTGGATATTTCTGAATTAGAAATTGTTGTTTGATATGAATTTTTTCTTTCGATTTGAGTCTACATTCTAAAATATAATCTTGATGATAAAATGCGTCTAAAGTGCATTTTAAATATTTTATCCCTACTTGCATATTATTTCTCATATAATCTAAATATTCATCTTCTCTAGCAATCATACTAACTCCTTAAATGTAGCTTTAGTAGCATTATATCACACATTGAACCTAAAAAGACAAATATCCCCATCTTGCATTACATATTCTTTTCCCTCTATTCGAAGTTTTCCTGCTTCTTTGACTGTTTTTTCACTCCCATATTTTTCTAAATCCGTAAAGCTAGTTACTTCTGCTTTGATAAAACCTCTTTCAAAATCAGAGTGAATGATTCCAGCACATGCAGGAGCCTTCATTCCATTTTTAAATGTCCAAGCTTTACACTCATCACTTCCTGCTGTAAAAAAGGTGGAAAGGCCAAGTAGATGATAAGTCGCATGTATTAATTTATCCAGTCCACTTTCTTTAATTCCTAAATCTTTTAGAAATAAGAGTTTATCTTCTTCATTTAATTCACTTAATTCTGACTCAATTTTCGCACATACGACAACGACCTCTGCACCTTCTTCTCTCGCATATTCCCTCACTTTATCTACATAACTATTTCCTTCTGTAAGTAAATTCTCCTCACTTACATTTGCCATATAGATAATGGGTTTAATAGTTAAAAAGTGAAAATTACGAATTGTTTTTTCTTCTTCCTCACTAAGTTCCATTTTCCGTAAAGGAATATTTTTTTCTAACAATTCTTTGGCTTTTTGTAATAATTCAGCCTCTATTTTTGTCTCTTTATCTTTTGACATAGCCGCCTTCTTACCAACTTTATTCAAACGATTATTGACTACTTCTAAATCGGCAAGCATTAACTCAACATTGATAATTTCAATATCACGAATAGGGTCGACCTCTCCTTCTACATGAATGATATTGTTATCATTAAAACAGCGAACTACTTCGACAATGGCATCCACCTCTCTTATATGCGATAGAAATTGATTTCCTAACCCTTCGCCTAAGGAGGCTCCCTTTACTAAACCCGCGATATCTGTAAATTCATATGACGTGGGAACAATTCTCTCTGGTTGATAAAGTTTCTCCAAAAACTCCAATCTTTTATCTGGAACCACAACCACACCTACATTGGGATCAATCGTCGCAAATGGGTAATTGGCCGCCAAAATATTTTTCTTGGTAATGGCATTAAATAAAGTAGATTTACCAACATTAGGTAACCCTACAATTCCTGCTGTTAAACTCATAACATCCCTCCATCTTTCTTTAGTATACAAAAAGAAAAGAGTATAAGCAATACTCTCCGATTATTTTTTCTTTATCTTTATAGAAAATTTCATAGAAAATTTCTCACTTAAGAATGTTGAGACTGGAGCAACATAAGTAAGCAAATTTCCTAATATTAAAGTATAAATACCCCATCCCCAGGAAAACATTTCATTATAAGAGGCACAATCATTATAAATTTCTGATTTTTGAAATAGCAAATAAGCAATTAAAACCGATGTTGCCAAGGCAGAGAATAAAGTTGCCTTCACCTCTTTTAAAAGAAGCAAAAATAAGAAAATTATAGCTAAGATGATAATATATTTCCCTTCATAATGAATAAATTGAAATGTTTTATTATATCCTATTGTTTTAGAAGAAATCGAAATTAAAGGCAAGAAATTTCCTAAAAGGAGGAAAAAAATACCGATAAAACTGACAATAATCTTCTTCTGTTTTACATAATTCTTATCTATCATAAATCCCCCTAAAGTGCTATATATGTATTAGGTCCAATAGGAAAACCAATCAAGAACCATAAACAAATAAATAAAATCCAGCAAAGAGAAACAATTATAATCGTAGGTAACATAATTTTAAATACGCCTAAAATGCTGATTTGTTTTCTCTCATCACTATTGTATTTTTGCAAAAAGGAAAGCATAATAATGAAATATACAAAAATAGGGGAAACCGCCCTTCCTATAGAATCAGCAATTTGAAAAATGAATTGTGTAAAGTTTGGTGCAATATTTGCTCTCATAAATAATGGAACAAAAACTGGAGAAGTAATCTCCCATTTTGTAACAGTATTTGGTATTAAGATACTCATAATAATGATAATTATAAACATAGCAATGATTAGTAAAATTCCAGAAAATTCTATTTTACTTAAAAATGTTACTAAATTTGAAGCAACTACAACACCAATATTCGTCCAGTCTAAAATGGCAATTAACTCTGCAGTAAAGAAAAGAAGAACAAAGAGTAATCCTAAGTTTTCGAAGTTTTTTGATAATCCCAAACTATATTCACTACTGTTTTTAATATTTCCAGATAGTTTTCCATATACAAATCCAAAAATCATAAAGATAGCAGAAATAATAGCGACAATTCCTTCTCTAAAAGGGGCATTTTCACCAAATAATTTTGTAATATAGGTGCTTCCCTCATGATCAAGTAATATGCCTGCACCAGGTAACTGAATATCTAAAATTAAATAGATAACTACAACGATACTTAACAAGCCAACAAGCAAAGAGACTGCAATTCCTTTCTTCGAATCGATTAATTTTTCTTCCTCTATCTTTGCTTTGAGCGGGAATTTGGGAAGTAAAAATCGAATGGTGGTTGCATATAGCAAAAAGGAAATTCCAAGAAAGGACATCAATTTTATATATAAAGTTGAAGTTAAAAAATAAATAAAGTTTGGGTCCACATCCGTGGTGGCTGCTGTTTGTGTCAATAAGCCTAAACTGTAATCATTATAATTCATTACAATTCCAGTTCCATACCCCAGCGTTACTGCTAGATAAGAAATAATGATTCCAAGAAGGGGGTTTCGATCCAAATATTTATACATCACGCCTACAAAAGGAATCAAAAATACATAGCTATACTCTCCTATCACTGTACTCAGCAAAGAAAGAAAGATTGTAAAATAAATAATAATTCCAAATTTGACCCTTTTTAAAGGTTTAAATAAAACATTCAAGAAACCGCTTTTTTCAACAATCCCTATTCCAATTAACGATATAATCAAAAGAACTAATGGTTCAAATCCCTTAAAATTTGTAATAACATTTCCTACTACAAAACGTATTCCAGCTACACTCAATATATTTTTTACTTTGACTAAAGAATCCGTTAAAACGCCATTGTTAATCATCGTTCTATATCCTTGAAAACTAAACTTATTTAAGACAAAGCTTGCTATACAAATAAAAACTATAAATGCAATAAGAGTAGAAACAGGTCCTTTTAAATTTTGCTCCTTTTTACTCATTTTTCTCATACAAACCTCCTAATAGGTTAAAACTTTTTTCACTTTTTTATTAAAATCAATACGGGGAAGCATCACACTCCTACCACACTTGACACATTTTATCTTTATATCAGCTCCCACTCGTGTGATTTGCCACTCATTGGTACCACATGGATGTTGCTTTTTCATGACAACAATACTTCCCACTTGATAATTAGGCATGATGAATCACCACCTGGTTATATGGAATCTCAATATGTTCTAAATCAAAAACCTGCTTTACTTCTTTTAAAATCATTCGCTGTACTTCGTGGTGTCGCGTTGCCTTTGCCTCTGCTGTAATTCGAAAGTTCATACTTGATTCATCAAAAGAAGTAATCCCTAAGCAAAGAATATCCCCTATGATTAATTTATTTCCTTTTTTTATTTTTTTGCAAAGTTCATTGAGAATAATTTGAACTCTGTCAATATCTTCATTATAAGATACAGGTATATTTACAATAGCAAGGGACTTTTCCATACTGTGGTTTATAACTTCAACAATATTCCGATTGGCAATGATTTTTATTTCTCCTGTATATGCTTTTATTCTAGTTGTCCGAAGACCAAGAGATAAGACCTCCCCTTTAAAATCGCCTATAGAAACCACATCGCCTACTGCATATTGATTTTCCAATAGAATGTATACTCCAGATAAAATATCTTTTAATGTATCTTGAAGAGCTAACCCCCCTACTACACCAACAACACCTAGAGAAGTTAAAATTCCATTCGTCGCAATTCCATAGATTTCAAGTATCATCAAGATAGATACCAAAATAAGCAAGTATTTTATAATATTATTGACAACACTTACAATGGTTTTACTTTTTCTCTCATCCAAAATTCCCCTTTTGGCAACAAATATTTTTTTTGTAATTTTAATGCCTATTTGGTAAAGAAAAAAAGCTCCTATCACTACAAAAATAGGTCCTATAATCTCTTTTTTTATAAATGGAGTATATATCTCTTTCATTGTTACTAGCATACATTACTCCTTTACATTTAAGACTTCTAAAATACGGTTTAAATCTGCTGTACTTGTAAAATGAATTTCTATTTTTCGATCATCAATTTTAACTTTTGTATCTAATTTTTCACGGAGTAAATTCTCTACATACTTATATTCAGAAAATCCTCTTTTCTCTCTTCTTGTGATTTTATTTTTTTTCTCAATGGTTGGATTATCCCCTAAGCTCTCCACTTCACGAACACTTAATCCCTCAGCTACAATTTGCTCTGCCATTTCTTTAATTTGACTAACATCTTCTAATTTACTAAGCATTCTTGCATGTCCCATAGAAAGCTTATTATCACTCACCATTTCTTTTACTTCTTCTGGAAGACGAAGTAATCCTAGCATATTGGTAATATGACTCCTACTTTTTCCAACCTTTCTCGCCAACTCTTCTTGGGTCAATTCTAAACGTTCTTGCAATGTCTTATAAGCCATAGCCTCTTCTATTGCATTTAAGTCCTCTCTTTGTAAATTTTCCAAAAGAGCTATTTCCATCATTTCCTCATCGCTAAAATCACGCACAATCGCCGGTATAGTGTTTTTCCCAGCCATCTTGGAAGCTCTAAATCTTCTCTCTCCAGCAATAATTTCATATCCTTTTATGCTCTTTTTAACAATAATAGGCTGAAATACGCCATGTTCTTCAATAGAATCTGCAAGTTCTCTTAAAGACTCTTCATCAAACGTTTTTCTAGGTTGGTAAGGATTAGGGCGCAACTCATCAATAGGAAGCTCAAAAATTTCATCTTTTGGTGTTGACTCATAAACTGATTTTTCAAACGAATCCAAATCCAAATTTTCTGTATTAAATAATTGTTCTAGACCTCTGCCTAAGGCTCTTTTTTTATTTTCCATTTCTCTCAATCACCTCTTTCGCTAAATTTAAATAAGCAAGTGTTCCACGACTTGTGGAATCATAAGCAATGATAGGTTTTCCATGACTTGGAGACTCAGATAGTTTTACAAGTCTTGGAATAATTGTATCATAAACACGTTCTTTAAAATAACTTTTAATATCTTCTACTACTTCAAGTCCTAGATTTGTTCTCGCATCCAACATGGTGAGGAGTACTCCTTCAATATCTAAATTTGGATTCAAATCCTTTTGCGCCAACATAATCGTACTTAAAAGTTGCATAATTCCTTCCAAGGCAAAGAATTCACACTGTACAGGAATAATCACAGAGTCGGCAGCTGTTAAAGCATTTTTTGTAAGTATACCTAAAGAAGGAGGGCAATCAATGATAATATAATCATATTTCTCTCTTGCCTCCACCATTGGTTCTTTTAATCTTGCTCCTGTCAAAAAGTTCACATCTTGTTTTGCCATTTCCATTAACTCATAATCAATACCTGCCAAGTTAATCGTTGCTGGTATAACAGATAAATTTTTGAATTTTGTCTTAATAATTACCTCTTGCAAAGATGCATCTCCCCGCATTAAATTGTAAACACTTAACTCGTAATCTGTTTTTCCAATTCCTACTCCTGTCGTGGAATTCCCTTGAGGATCCAAATCAACAAGCAATACTTTTTTCTTTAAAGCTCCTAACGACGCAGCCAAATTTATACAAGATGTTGTTTTCCCAACACCCCCCTTTTGATTTACCATTGCTATTACTTTTCCCATAATTCACCATCCAGTATCATTATCAATCACTTTCATTTTATCATAATCTCATACATAAATCCATCATTTCACATGAAAAAAAGTTGTTTTATAACAACCCTTCCAACAAAATATATTATTTTAAAACAGAATTTTACATCATCTATATAAACTATTCTTCAATATATTTTTCTGTAAGTCCTTCTTTAACATATCGATATTCGCCATTTGACATATAAACAACTGTTTCACAGCCACCACAACTAGACCCTTTCTCACATCTTCTTCGTGTACCAATAGCCTGTACTTTCTCAGAACCATTCAATTTTACTAAACCAATTTTAATTTCTTCATTTGCATCCAATTGTTCAAAAAAACTATTCTTTGTTTCTGATAAACCATCTGCTACTTTATTATACATGGTACTATTACGCTCATCTCGATATAAACGATATAGATTTCCCTTTTCCGTTAAAAATAAACTACTCATTACACTTATATCACAACCGTATAAGAGTTCATTTTCTATTGCAATGACTTTCTCCTCAATATCCGTTACTTTCCATGTTTTATTATTTCCTGTAATTTTTAAAGAACCATTGTCAATCTTCAATTCTAAATCCATAGAACGTTCACTATTATAAAGTTGCAATACAGTCTCTATTCCATAATCCTTCTTTAACTTCAAATTTTCATTATTGGCTAATGAAATCATTCTTTCTAAAGTTAGTGGTGTATCTAATTCATTATCTTTATGTTTATCATTTTCGCTCTCATTCTGTCCTACATCGTTTACCTTATTATCTTCACTAACTCTATTTTCTTCCTTCTGCTTATCAAAATATTTGGATCCAAGAATACCTCCTACCACACCAACAACAAATATACTGATAAAAACTAGAACACTTATTCCTTTTTTCATACTATCACTCCTCTTTTCCGCATTAACTCTATTTTGACACCCCCCCTAAAAGTAAAGAGGGAATTTCGTTTTTCTTATCATTCACTATATTTTACAGATACTATACTAGCATATTTTTGTAAATATCTGTATATTTTTTACCTATCTTGCAATTTAATTGCAATAAATAAATGATATTTTTCTTACAGTCTCTTTATTATCTCTTTTATTTCAATGATTTTATTTCTATTTTATCATTGTGTACTTCATACATTATATATAAAAAGAATTAATCTTCTAATTCTTTGATTAATTCTTCTTTCGTCATTTTATAGTATCCTTTAATTCCTTTATCTTTCGCCATCTCTTTTAATTCTGCTAAAGTTAAATCTTTTAAAGATGCTTCATCCATATTACCTATATCCACACTATTTTCTTCTTCACTAGGCATACAACCATGCTCTACTAAATATTCAATTTGTTCTTTGGTGATAGTTTCATGTTCTAATAAAGTAGCAGCAATTAATTCCAATAAATCTTTATTTTCTTTAATTATCTTTGTAGCTCTATCGTAGCACTCATCGATAATTTTACGCATTTCTTGATCAATTTCAAAAGCAACTTGACTAGAGAAATTACGGCTCTTATTATAATCTCTACCTAAGAAGACACTTCCCTCTTGCGTTTCTAATTGAAGAGGACCGAGAGATGACATCCCATATTCCGTAACCATAGCACGAGCAATTTTGGTAGCCCTTTCAAAATCATTGTGAGCACCTGTTGTCACTTCTTTAAAGACTAATTCTTCGGCAACACGACCTCCTAATAATCCACAGATGGTTTCTAACAACTCTGTTTTGGTAGAAAAATAGGTTTCCTCCTTAGGAAGCATCATATTATAGCCACCAGCTTGCCCTCTTGGAATAATCGTAATTTTTTGTACTTCGTTCGCATTTTCTAACTTAATACCTAAAACTGCATGCCCAGCTTCATGATAAGCAACAATTTTCTTTTCTCTTTCTGTATATTTTTTGGATTTTTTAGCTGGTCCCATCATCACACGGTCATGTGCTTCATCAATTTCAGTCATTGAAATCGCATCTTTATCAAAACGTACAGCAAGTAAAGCTGCTTCATTAAGCAAGTTTTCCAAATCAGCTCCACTAAATCCAACCGTTCTTGACGCAATATTTTTTAAGCTAACGGATTTATCAAAAATCTTATTTTTTGCATGAACATTTAAAATTTCTTCACGGGCTTTCGCATCTGGAAGTCCTACTTGTACTTGACGATCAAAACGTCCTGGGCGAAGCAAGGCTGGATCCAAAACATCAGGTCTATTGGTTGCTGCCATAATAATGATACCTTCATTTTCTCCAAAACCATCCATTTCGGTTAAAAGCTGGTTCAACGTTTGTTCACGCTCATCATGTCCTCCGCCAAGGCCTGCTCCTCTTTGACGCCCTACCGCATCAATTTCATCAATGAAGATTAAACAAGGAGCATTATGTTTTGCTTGTTTGAACATATCACGAACTCGAGAAGCACCAACACCGACAAATAGTTCGACAAAATCAGACCCACTTATAAAGTAAAAAGGTACCTTCGCTTCTCCAGCAACCGCACGAGCAAGCAATGTTTTACCTGTTCCAGGAGGTCCTACCAATAGCACTCCTTTAGGAATACGTGCTCCTAATTTTTGGAATTTCTTTGGTTCTTTTAAGAAATCAATTAATTCTTTCACCTCTTCTTTTTCTTCTGCTAATCCTGCAACTTTGTCAAAGGTTACTTTGCGAGCATCCTCATTGAGTCTAGCCCTACTTTTTCCAAAATCCATGGATTTATTCGCACTGTTCATTTGTCTTGATATCAAGAAGAAGGCAAGACCCACAATCACCACCATAGGCAGAACGTTCGCAATAAACTGTAATAAAGTACTCGAAGATGGATCCGCTTTGGTCGTAATTTTAAAATTGTGGATTTCTTCTCCATTTAATATTTTAGAAATAACTTCTTCTGCGAGAGGTACCCTAAAAAAGAAACTTTCTTTTTCTTTATAATCCTTTAATGTACCTGTTATTTCATAAACATTTCCACCCCTTCTTGGGGTTAATGTAATTTCTTTTACATTATCTTTTTCCATTTGACCCATGAATTCATCATAAGTAATGAAGTTTACTTTTTTATTCATCACAGTTACAAAATATAAAATGCCTGCCATGATTAATCCAATGAAAACATAAGACATAATTGTTCTTTTTGCTATTTTTTTATTCATTTCTTCAACTCCAATCAGTTATACCTCAGTATTATATCACATTTTTCGTCTTTTTCAATATCAAAATTTGACTTTTTAAGGCCTGGAACCCATAATATTGTTCCCCTATTGTCTACTAAGATAGGATAGGTCTCTCTCTCATGTAAAGGGACTTTACAGTCTTTAAAGATGGTATTTATATTTTTTGTTCCCCTCATATTTTTTACCTGCATTTTATCTCCTTTTTTCCTAGTTCTTATATATAATGGGAATTTGATATCTTTTTTATTCAAGCGACAGATAAAATTGGAATTATCAAGTGTGTCATTTCCTTTTTCAATGGTATGCCCATTGGGTAAAAGTGTATTTTCTTTGAGTTCCACTATATAAGATAACCTTTCTTCCACCTCAAAGCATAAAAAGTTGTATTCTCGGCTTACAACAACAGAATTTGGCAAATGAATTTGTTTTCCACTTTGTCCCTTGGCAAGTTTTATCACCATTTCCACGTGTTTGTCTTGTATATTTTCTAGAGATTTTAAATAAATTTCTTCTAAAATAAGCTGTACTACTTTTCTCTGAATAAGAGAGGAAAGAGAGAGAAATAATTCTATATTTAATTTTTTACCTTGGTACACTTTCTCAAATTCCTTTCGGACAACGGAAGAAATAAATTCCTCAGATTCTCTTATTTCTTCATGAAACTTGATAAATTTATCGTGAACTTTTGGATTTTCCCTTTTCAACAAGGGTAGCATATATTTTCGAATTCTATTTCTTGTATGGATATCTTCAAAATTGGATACATCCGTTACATAAGGAATATTATTTTTTTGATTATACTCTAAAATGGTTTCTTTCGTCTCATGAAAAAGAGGCCTTACAATGGCATAATGTTCTCTTTGTTGTACAATATCAAAACCTTTGTACCCCTTTAAAGAAGAACCACGGGTTAGTTTTAATAAAATACTTTCCATTAAATCATCGCCATGATGCGCAGTCAATAAAATTGTTGCATTATATTTTTGTATGATTTCATCAAAAAATTGATATCGCTTATGATGTGCTTCATTTTCAAAATTTTTTTCACTATCAAAGTGAAGCCTAACACTTTCAAAAATAACATCGTTATGTAAACAATACTCCTTTACAAAGGCCTCTTCACTATCACTTTCTTTTCTTATATTATGGTTGACATGCGCACAAATAATTTGAATGGGATTTTCTTTCCTATATTCTAAAAGAATACTTAAAAGAGCCATAGAATCTGGTCCACCACTAATAGCAGCTACAACCGTATCTTTTTCTTTGATATACATCTTTAAATAATGGTAGGTTTCTTTCATTGATTTCTCCTTCTATACTCTTTGATATATTTATAAACCATTTCTCTACTTTGACACTTTTCTATATCACACGTCTCTTTATACTCTAAATAATCACTATCAATTAAGACATATTCCCCTTCTTTTGGTTCCTCATAATTCTCTCCTAAAAATCCTATCGATCCATTCGAAATGTATAAATCCTTAAAATATTTATCCTTAACCGAACGATATCTTCCTATATTTTGGGGATGAATATCATCCATAATATTCCCATCCTCATAAAAAAGATAAAATAATGTTTGGCATGCTTTCCAATCACTTTTATCTATCATTAAAACTTTAGGAACAATTTCCACCATCATATCAATTTCACTTAAATACCTTCTAAAAATGGGGCGAAGTACATTTTTGTGACTTGGAATTTCTAGCTTATTTCGTTTACTCCCTACTTTTAAAACAAAATCCCCTATTTGGTATACATCTGAATAAGATCCTGCTTTTAGATATTTTATATCATTGATGGTTAGGTTTTGGACATGGAGCACTTCATCTAAAATCATCTCTAAAGATTCTAAATATGGGTTTTCACGTTTATCTCTCATCGACTCATGCGAAAAAAGAACTTCTAAAATTTCTCTCCGATATAGTTCCAAATCAATAGAATAGTGTTCTTGATACTGATTTAAAAATGAAACTAATTCTCTTCCTTCCCCACACGTACAACGAGAAATGATTTTTTCTAAAAAAAGGGGATCTCTTCTATTTTTTGAAGAAAAAAAGGAAGTGTCTGCTAGTTCATCTAAAAAACGAGTGACATCATTGAAAAATCGCGACAAAATAACATGAATAATGAAATCTATATTTTGACTTATAAATTCATTCGGTAAATCAGCCAAAAAAGGTTTATTTTGAAGTTTATTCCAATTTAGAAAACTAAATAAATTAGAGCCATTTAAAAGATATTTACTTGCATCGAAATGTTCCCTTAAAAAATCTACAATAATAGTATGCCTTGGCAGAAAATAACCAAAACAATACTTTAAAATTTCCTCATTTTTTACTTGATAAGCTATTTCTAAAGAAGTGTCTTTAAAAATAAAAACAAATTCAAAAGGAGCATTTTCATAATAGACTCTAAAATATTTTCCAAGCACATCATCAAATAGAAAACTTGTTAATTCTTCGACAGTAAACAAGCGAAGTAACACATCTCCTCTTATCTCATTTTCATAGATTTCTTTAAAAAAAGCCTCTACATATTCCTTATTATTTTTATTTGCAACCAATTCCCCATAATTCATTTTATCAACCCCACTTAATTTCTGTTAAACCATTTTTCTTTAAAAAAGCATTGGTCTTTGAAAAAGGTTTACTTCCAAAAAAACCACGAGATGCAGATAAGGGTGAGGGATGAACACACTCTAATATCAAATGATTCTTATTTTTAACAAGTTCTTTTTTAGAACGAGCATAACTTCCCCATAGAATAAAAACCAAAGGTGCTTCTCTTTCTCCTAATTTCTCAATAATAGCATCCGTAAATATTTCCCACCCTTTTCCTTTATGCGATAAAGGAGTATCTTTCACAACCGTCATAATTGAATTTAAAAGTAAGACCCCCTCTTTTGCCCAATCTGTTAAATCCGTCTTTGTTCTTCTTATTCCTAAATCACTTTCCAATTCTTTAAAAATATTCAGTAAACTTGGTGGTGTTTTGACCCCTTCTCTGACCGAAAAAGAGAGTCCATGTGCCTCATGCTCCCCGTGATAGGGGTCTTGTCCTAAAATAACTACCTTTACTTCATCATAATCGGTATACCGTAGAGCATTAAAAATATTTTGATATTCTGGATAAATCGTTTTATGTTTGTATTCATTTTTGACAAAGATACCTAAATCTTTAAAATAGTCTTTTTTCATTTCCTCCTTTAATTCTTCATCCCATTTTTTATTAATCACAAATCTCACCTCAAACTACTGCTATTATAACACAAGTAATCAAAAAACATTCCCTTTTGTTATTGGAAATGTCTTTTATCTTTTTTTCCTAAAAATTTTCTCTTCCTTTTCCTGCAAAGATTGCCTTATTCTTTCTATAAATTCTTCTTCCAAAACACCGTATTCTTGGCTTAAATAGACTAAGTTACCTTTATAAATATAAAAATCTGCCTCTTTTGTGAAAATAGGGGACTTGAATAAACAAATTTCCTCTGTTTCTTTATTGATTAAAGCCATTGGCCTTTGGTCTACCCAAGCAATTTGAATTTGACATCCTTTCCATTTGTCATTCGCCTTATACCAATGTTGAATCGGTCCAAAGGTACGGCATAAAAACTCCGTCTCTTCAAATCCATTGATAAAAGGAAGTTTGACTGCATTTGTTTCGCATTGATTATGATTGAAATAAACAATTGCTTTTCTACACTTATCTATAGCTACCCCAAAGGTATAATCCTCTATTATTATATTTAAAGTTTTTTTCACGCACATTCCTCCAATTTGTTTATTTTACCATAAAAATATAATTTTTTCTCTTTTTTTTACTCTATTTTAGAATTATTGATTTTTAATACTTTCCCCCTTAGTTCATACATAGCATACAAATTGATCAACATTAAAATTCCTACAAATAAATCAACCATGTTCCACATCCACTTGGAAGGAACAATAGAACTGATTAAAATCATGAATAGGGTTAATAAAATAAGAAATATTTTTTGTACCTTTCCTTTTTTAGGATGAAGAAAACGAAGGGAAATTAAAGAATCATAGTATCCTGTTAATATCGTTGAAAAAGAACATAAGAAAATAAAAACAAACATTAGGTAAATTCCTAGATGAGAGAAATGATATCCAAAAGAATACGATGCAACTTCAATTCCATTGACATCCAAAATTTGTAATTGACTGTAAGGAGAAAGCAAAACAATAAAAGCAGTGATCGTACAAACAAGTAAAGTCGTTACACAAACCCCTAGCATTTGAATATACCCATCTTTTTTAGGATTCATAGAATTGGAAGCGGCCGATGTAATACTCCCTGTACCAAGTCCTGCCTCTGAAGAGAAGATCCCCCTTTGAATTCCAATAATCATCGTATATAAGAATCCTGAAAAAAAAGGTTTTATCGCAAAAGCACTTTTTATTATTTTTATAAACATTTGTGGTACTACGTCTATATGCATAAAAATAACATATAAACACAATCCTAAATAAAAAAGCAGCATAAATGGAACCAATTTGCCAGTTACATTGGCAATTTTAAATACATCGCCAATGACAATAAAAAGAGTAAGAAATCCTAAAAGAATTCCTATTGTCATTTTAGATAGAGGTACAATCTCTACCGCTGCTTTCGTAATGGTATTGACTTGTATTCCTAAAAATCCGAATAAAAAGCTTAAAAGAATTAATAGTGCATAGACATTGGATAGTTTTTTATTTTTTAGACCATCTCGTATATAATAACTAGGTCCTCCAATCGATTCTTTTCCAAATTTTTTCTTATACAAAGAGCCTAAAATCGTTTCACTATAGGCAAGCGGGAGCGTTAAAAGACTGATTACCCATACCCAAAAGATGGTACCTGCCCCTCCTATATAAATTGCTAGAGCAATACCAGCAATGCTACCTACTCCAATTCTTCCTGCAAGGGTTAAAAGTAATGTTTTTATAGGACTAATTCCACATTCACACGCCTTCTTCTCTTGAAAACTTTTCACATATAAAGACAGTTTAAATTGTGCGAAATGAAAATAGTACGTAAAATAAATGCTTAAAATGATCATAAATACAGAAATGACTGCCCAAAATAGTTTTAAAATTATTTCCATAAAAAAGCACCTACTCCATTTTATGAAATAAATGCATTTTTATTCCTCTGAAAGTTCATTCGCTATTTGAACAAAAACAAGAAGGGGAAGCTCTTCCGCTCTAGAATTTAATGTAAATTGATTTTCCTTTACTACTTTCTCAATTGTATCCAAATTGTAATCTTTTAGATTATTTTTGATTGTTTTTCGTTTTTGTTGAAAAGAATCTCGAACCAGTTGAAAAAAGAATGACTCGTTTTTTAATGGTAATAGTTTGTCTTTTCTTGTAAAAGAAACAACAATACTATCGACATTTGGCTTAGGTAAAAAAACATTTCTTGATACATCCATTATTTTTTTTACATCAAAATAGTACTGTAAATAAACTGTTAAAGATCCATAGTCCTTTGATTTAGGAACAGCTTTAAAACGATTCCCTACTTCTTTTTGTACCATAAAAACAAGTTTTTGAACATCTATCTTATCTTCAATGAATTTTATGATGATAGGGGTCGTAATATAATAGGGCAAATTAGCAACAACATACAATTTTTCATAAGAATACTTTTCTAAATCTCTTCTTATATCTCTTTTTAAAAAATCATCATAAATAATATCTACATTTTCAAAATCCTTTAGATTTTCTTCTAATATCTCTTTTAAAGATGTATCTACTTCATAACAAAGTACATTTTTAGAAAAAGTAGCTAATTTATAAGTGAGAGACCCTGCTCCTGGACCTATTTCTATCACCATCGTTTTTCTATCTATTTCTGCCTTTTTGATAATAGAATCAATAATATTCTCATCAACAATAAAATTTTGACCATACTTTTTTTTAAAAGAAAAAGAATTTTTTTCTAATAAACAAACCATTTCTTTAGGAGAATATTTCACAAAACCACCTCTTTTGTTATAACTTTTTATTTTTTAAATTATGAACTATTTCTAGAAAACTTTTTATATATAAGACTTAGGCTTAATCTTCTACTTTAGAGTTCACTGCATAATATAACCCATTTTTAATATTATAATTTCCAAGTTCGTCCATCATATAATTTAAAATTTTGATCTTTTTTATATTCTACATCAATAATTATATAATAATCATTATTATTAATTTTGATTTTTTTCGATATTTGCATTTTGAATTTTCCTCCTAATTTTTTTGTTTTTAAACTTAAGTCAATTATACTATTTTTTTATAATATAATCTATATACAATGTCTATAAATAAAACTATGAACACTAGTATATAAAAAAAGCAAATCTAACTTGCTTTAATTGTATCTATATACTTATTTACTTTGGTAGCCCATGTTTTACTTGCTGCGTATTTCGGATTCATCGTCTCTGGTGTTGTAAGTCCATAATCATAATAATTTTTTTTAATGTTATAAATAAATTTTTCGATTCCTTCTTCAATGCTTGCAAAAGAAAGTGCTCCACTAGAACCCATCATTCCTCCAACATTGTTTTTATTTCTTACTAGGTTGCTACAAGAGTGATTACAGCCTGTCTCATGTAAAGATATAGCCAAAACTAAATAAGGATCTACGCCATATTCAATCGCATATTTTGCGTAATACTTCCCTGTCCCTTTTAGTGTAGAATTTAAATTTTTATCCAATTTCAAAATCAATTCGTCCATCGTCAAATTATCGTATACAACTTTTCTCTCTGTTATAGTGGGTACTTTCTGATTTTTTGCCTTTTTTGTACCTTTTAAAACTACTTCTTGCGTCATCTTTTGAATTGTAATATCCTTATCTCCTATTTGATAAACAATTCCATCAATCCCCTTGGTCTCTACTTTTGTCTTTCCCTCTTCTAAAGTAGGATCATTTTTTATAATCGTTGTATATTCTGTCACCGTAGCAACAACACTTGTATCTCTTTTTAAATTCAAATTTTCATTTTCGAGTGTTGAAGTTTCTTCTTTTCCAACACTTGGGCATATTGTTAGAAATGCTAAACTAATCCATTTACCAAGTAACTCTAGTAAATAAAAGTTCATAAATTCACCTCAATTTTGTACTTAAGTACTACAAAAAGTGTAGCATAATCAAATTAGTAAGTCAAATTGACGGATAGCATTTTCGGTGGTTACATCTAAAACCTCTTTTATAGAAAGCCCCTTTATTTTAGCAATTTCTTCTGCTACATAAAGAATATTATAGGGTTCATTTTTCTCTCCTCGATAAGGTTCTGGCGTAAGATACGGACTATCGGTTTCTAAAAGTAGTCGATCAAGTGGGATTTCTTTTACTACTTCTTTTAACTTTTTTCCATTCTTGAATGTAACAACTCCACCTATTCCAAACATAACATTGTATTTTAAAAGTATTTTTGCAACTTCTAAACTATATCCAAAGCAGTGAAACACCATCTTTACATCAAGATATTCTTTTATCACCTCTAAAGTATCTTCTAGGGCATCCCTAGAATGAATGACAACGGTTTTATGGTATTTTCTAGCAAGGTCTAATTGTTGTTTAAAGATGGTAATTTGTTTATCTTTCGTTTCCTTTGTATAGTGGTAGTCTAATCCTATCTCCCCTATACCAACAATTTTAGGTTGTTTTAAATTTTCTTCTAAAAAAGGAAGAAAATTTTCTGTATATTTGTCCACCTCTTCTGGATGAAAACCAATCACACCGTAAATATTTGTATATGCATTTACTAATTTGACAACTTCTTTTGAACTATCATAGTCCACCCCTGCTGCTATCATTTTATTCATATCCATTTTTTTTATGACACTTTCTATATCTTCATATAATTTCTTGTCCAAATGGCAATGTGTATCTATCACACCATCACTTCTTTCTCTGTAAATTTTCCTATCAAAAATATATTTTTTCAAAATTTTTCTAGAATAAGTTATAACTATCTTACCATGGTCTTTAAAAAACTATCTTTAATTTTTTTATACCTCTTTCTTACTGTAAAGCACTTTCCCCATCAATAAACTCTTGCATTGTTTTTTTCTCATAACACCAAATATCTTAGTGGTGTTGATAAATTATTTATTTTACATTTATGATACTATTTTATAAATTTTTTGCATTCTTGTCTATTCATATCTATCCTTCTATTCTATCCCATTTTAAAAATTTGAAAACAACAAAGATATCATAAGGACTTATTTTCTCTATATTTGTTTCGTACTGGAAACGAATGGCTGCTTTTTAGCCCAAATAGTGGCTGCAAAATCATGCTCTTTTTTTATATATTGCTCTATTTGCTCTAAAGACATATTTAGATTTTTCTTTAACCGATATCTTATTAAATCATAAACAAATTCATCTTCCGTTCCTGTTTCACGTATATAAATTTCTAATAAAGATAACTCACTTTCATCTACTTTATTAAAACCATCCTGTCTTTCCCCTATCGCTCGATTTATGATTGTTTCATATAAATCATTTACAATTTGCACTTCTCCCCCGTCTTCAAGCATTTTCTCTCGGTCTTCCAACAATTGTAATATATGTTTTTTTCTTCCTTCTTTATCAAATCCCAACTGATATATTGGACATTGCTCTAGTATTTCTAGGTGTTTTTCTATATACACACTACTACAGTTTTCTAGTATGACGATAGGTTCATATTCATGTCCAAATACGCTCATCTTTGCATCATAAAAATTTTTAATGTATTCTTCAAGAAGTGTATTTACTTTTCTATGGTCATATCTTTGATACAAATGTATATTGTACTCTTTTAAGAATTCCATAGCAAAAATTAACCCACCTCTTTCTGCCCAATTTTCTCCAAGTAAATAATCATAATTTTTTGCATAAAATTTATGATCTACCTTTTTTGTTAGTTTTTCAAGTGCAATAATATACTGTTCTTTTGTCCAAGGAATTGTTTCACCCTTTATTGTTTTTCTATAGATTAATGTATCCACCTTTGCATGCATTACCTCATGTCCTATTGTTTGCAATCCACGTAAAAAGGAAATAGAAGTTCCATCTAAGAACTGTTTAATAATATTTTCTGAATAGTCAATTTCAAAAGTTCCATCTGCATTTCGAATCGTTATCGCATCACTATCTATATCAAGCAAATTTTTCTTCTTAAATTCTATATCCTCCAATACAGAAACAGTAACCTTATCCTGTAATTCAAATAGTTTTAACGCTTTTCGTGCCAAAAAATTTATCATAAATACAGCATCTTTTCTATCCCATTTTCCCATTTTATACATCATTAATTCTCGTATAACCAATTCATATAAAAACAGTTGATTTTTGTCTGTCATATCGAAATGATTCCAATTGTTGCTACACCAATCCATTACTTCTTGAAATATTTCATGATATTCTTTTGGATTTTCTGTAATTTTTTTTACCATTGTTTCTATAGACATATGTATTCCTCTCAATCACAATCTACTTATTTATAACATTTTTCTTTTTCCAAAGCAATGTTTTTTCCTTTCTTTACATGACATAAATACATTACTACACAAAAAAATCAATAAACATCTTCTTTATTAGAATATAGTTCATTGATTTTAAATCATTTTATTACATTTCTATTTTTTCTTTCAATATGATACATTCGAATGGCTGCGATTAACAATACACCTAAATATAATGCGTCGATCACATTTTTATAAATGATGGCATTACTGAGAATTACAAAACAAATAACAAAAAACGCGGATAAAACATACTGCTTGTCTGTGATTTTCACAATGAATACCCTCCTTCATTTTTTCGGCAACACCCAAAATATACCATACATAAAAAAAGATGGAAAGTCTATTTTGAATTTTTCCATCTACAAATACCGACACTTTACACAAATTACGTAAAGATTAATTTGTATTAAATTTTTTTAATTTCTCTTCTTTATCAATTCGAGCAAAAAGAGGTTTTGGATCCTTCACAATCAATCCATCGCGAATACCATTAAAGTCAATAGAAGCAATTCCTTCATTGTCTACATTTAATTGTTCAAAAATACGTTCTGCTGTTTCTGGTAAAAAAGCAGAAAGCAAAATGGCACCACTTCGAATAGCTTCTAATAAATTATATAAAACTGTCTTTAAACGATCTTGCTTCTCTTCTTCTTTGGCTAAAACCCAAGGCATCGTTTCATCAATATATTTATTACTTCTTCTAAATATATCAAAGATAAGGTCTATGGCATCAGCGATTCGTAAATCATTCATTTTTTCTTCTACTTTTTTAGGAGTTTCTAAAACAAGTTTCTTCAATTCTTCATCCATTTCTTCATCTACATGAGGATTGGTAACAATGCCATCAAAATATTTCTTAGACATCGAAATCGTTCGATTGACTAAATTACCTAACACGTTTGCCAAATCAGAGTTAATTCTTTCAATCAATAATTCATAGGTGAAAATACCATCAGATGCATAAGGAATTTCATGTAACATATAATAACGAACAGCATCAACTCCAAATTCCTTTACTAAATCATCCGCATAGACAATATTTCCTTTGGATTTACTCATTTTATCTGCATTCAAAAGAACCCAAGGATGACCAAAAACTTGCTTTGGAAGTGGTAAATCAAGTGCCATTAACATAATCGGCCAATAAATGGTATGAAATCGAAGAATATCTTTTCCTATCAAATGAATATCTGCTGGCCAATATTTTTTAAAATTCTCTTCTTGCTGTTCTATATCATATCCTAAAAAGGTAATATAATTGCTTAAAGCATCAATCCATACATAAATGACATGTCCCTCATCAAAGGAAACAGGTATTCCCCATTTAAAAGAAGTTCTAGATA
>CAMXQX010000005.1 GCA_947246355.1 uncultured Bacillota bacterium
CACTATACTAAAATGGGGTGCTCTTGTTGTACTTATGAGTTCTGCTATTGGGTTTATTTTTCTAAAAAGAAACTAAAACACAAAAATGGCTAGATTTAGCCATTTTTTGATTTTCAAAAGTAGTGATTAAGCCGTAAGATAACTCTATTCCTTACATGTATATCTTATTAAAAAAAGGACTTATTCGTCCTCTGTATAAAAAATTTGATCAGGCTTTTTTTTAAAAATTTTAGCAATGTCTTTGGCTTGCAGATAAGTTAATTTACGCTTTCCATTTTCAATTTGTGAATAGTAGGATGGACTTATATTTAAAAAATGGGCCATATCTGTTACTGTATATTTTTTCTTTTTCCTTAAAGTCTTTAATTTTAAATACATCTATACATTCCCCCTAATACAATTATATCATAAAGTATACTAACAATGTACTGTAAACCGATTTTTTATATGAGAAAATAAAATTGTAGGTGGTAAGATGATAACAAATCGAGATTTAAATGAACAATATAGTTTGTTTGCTCAAAATATAAAAAGGAAAAGAATTGAGAAACATCTTACGCAAGAAAAACTAGCAGAAATTTGTGATATTAGTCTTTCTTATATCAAACAGATTGAAAACGTCAAAGAATATAAAAATATTACACTCACCATCATGTTAAAACTTTCTAAAGCACTCGATACCAATATCGCAGGGCTTTTTGAAAAAGAGGTGCGAAAATCCTCTAAGAATAGTCATCAAAAAAAGGTTCGATAAAAAGAACCTTTATAAAATAACATTATGATAAATATTTTTTGTATCCTCGGCTTCTTCTAACATAGATAAAAGACGATTAAAAATTTCCAAATCTTCCCCACTCAAAGTAATCTTTTCCTTTGCTAACATTGCAATTTCATCCATTTCAAATTCAATATTTGGAATTTTTTGAGTGATGGCCTCTTTAATGGCAATAAAATCTTGTGGATTCCCATAAATAATGACTACATCGTCTTCTGTTTCGATATCGATGATTTCAAGTCCTGCATCAATGGTAGCTTCCAATGTCTCTTCTTCACTAAGTCCTTTAAAACCAACAATACATAAATGGTCGTAATTAAAAGAAACACTTCCTTCGACTCCCATTTTGCACTTACATTTATTTAAAGCTGTTTTTACATTGGAAATGGCACGATTTACATTATCTGTTAAACATTCGACAATCGCTGTAGAACCACTTGGTCCAAAAATCTCATAGCGCACTGTACTATAAGACTCATCAACACCACTGTTGACTTTATCTAGAGCTCTTTTAATAATATCCCCTGGAACTTGCTCTTTTTTTGCTCTTTCTAACAATCTTCTAAGAGATAAATTTCCATCAGGGTCCGCTCCACCTTTTTTGGCCACATCATAAATTTCTCTTGCATACATGGAATAAAGTTTCGCTTTCGCTGCCCCTGTTTTTTGAATACTTGCTTTTCTTACCTCATAGGCCCTTCCAAAAAGTTGTAAATTTAATTTCATACTTTTACCTCCTAGACATCGTTATTTTAGCACCTTTGCCTTAGAAAAGCAACCTTATTTTTTCATACCATTCGTGATAGTAAAGCGTTTAATATAACTTACATTTTCTATCATTAAATCAAATAAAGTGTTGACTTCAATTAGTTTTTTATCCTTCATTCGTATCACCTAACGCTACTTTAGCACAATTTTTTCCCCTTCATTATACATTCGACAAAATTAGAAAAAAATAGATAGGGATTTGCAAAAAAGGTGACTTATGGGTATAATGGAAGTGGTGATAAGGATGCACTACGAAAACCAAACAAGGAGAAAAAAAGAAATCATCTATGGAAACAGAGGAATGCATTTGGAACAAGACTTAAACGATACCAATACATTCTATCTTCTTCATAATAGAGCTGTCATTTATAAAAAGCCAACTCCTATTACCATTGTCAAAGTAGATTATCCATCAAGAATGGAAGCGGTCATCAAAGAAGCCTATTTTAAAACCCCTTCTACAACAGACTACAATGGAGTTTATAAAGGAAAATATATCGACTTTGAAGCAAAAGAAACAAAACTTACCTCTTTTCCTCTAGCCAACATCCACGTACATCAAATTAAACATTTAGAAATGATTATAAAACAGGGGGGAATTGGTTTTCTAATTGTTCGTTTTCTAAAATACAAGCAAACCTTTCTCTTAGAAGGCAAGGATTTCTTAACATTTTTAGAAACAAAGAAGAGAAAATCCATTCCTCTTTCCTATTTTGAACAAAAAGGGCATATAATTAAAGAAAAGTACCAACCACGTCTCGACTATTTAGAAATTATTGACCAACTATTTTTTAAAGGAGAAATGTTATGAAAGAATTTATAAAGAAAAATAAAGAAAATGTGATGATAGGAATTGTAAGTATTATCGCCTTTATCTTAGGTTGTTTTGCAACTGGACCCCTTCTTTCTTTTCTAATTATCGGAGGGTGTGATATTGTACTTTTTGCGCCTCTCCTTTTAAAAAGAGTCGATTTCTTTCAAAAAAATACACATAAACATCCTAAAATGAAAAACGAGGCAAAGGATTCTACCAAAAAAGAATCTCTGAAAAAGAAGGAAAAAAAGCATAAGAAAAAAACATGGAAAAAAGTAATGAAAATCCTAATTATCATTTTCTTTGTCTTCTGTTTCTTGGGATTTATCGCACTAGGGTTATTTATCAATTATATCAAAAAAAATGCACCTATCTTTAATCCTGAAAATTTGTATAAGCAAGAATCATCTATTATGTATGATAAATATGGTGATGTCTATGCGACCTTAGGAAGACAAAAACGAGAAAATGTGACTTACAATGATTTACCAGAGGTGTTAATCAATGCGATTGTAGCGACGGAAGATTCAAGATTTTTTGAACATAGCGGTGTCGATTGGGCAAGGTTTTTAAAAGCCACTGTACAACAACTCATGGGAATTGATGCGGGTGGTGCTTCAACCATTACAATGCAAGTTTCTAAAAATGATGTATCGCAAGATAAAACGTCGAAGGGAATGAAAGGAATTATTCGTAAATTTAACGATGTGTATGTTTCCCTAGAACAAATTGAGAAAAAATATACAAAACAAGAAATTATGGAATTTTATGTAAACTCCTACTATTTAGGAGGAGGTGCTTATGGGGTTGAGCAGGCCAGTCAAACATATTTTGGAAAATCCGTTAGTGATATCAACTTGGCAGAAGCATCTATTCTAGCAGGTCTTTTCCAACTACCAGGGAAATATGACCCTCTCCTTAATCCAGATGCAACCGAGATTCGTCGTAAAACGGTTTTATCACTCATGGTTCGTCATGGATATATTACAGAAGAAGAAAAAAAGGCTGCCCTTGCCATTCCTGTTAAAGATTTACTGGTAAAAGAAAAAAATACTTCTGAAGATGAAGAGAGATACCAATCCTTCATCAATACCGTTGTCGTTCAATTGCAAGAGGAATTTGGTGAAAAAGAAGGAAATCCATATGCCAATGCTCTAGAGATTTGGACAACATTAGACCCAGACAAACAAGACCACATCAATAAAATTATGAGTGGTGAAAATTGGGATTGGAAAAACGATACAGTAACCGCTGGAATCGCCGTCATTGATAATCATGATGGTTCAATTGTAGCCATTGGAGGAGAAAGACCAAAGAATGTCGTTAAATTAGGATGGAATAATGCTGTAGACACCAAAAAACAAACTGGATCTACTGCCAAGCCTCTTTATGACTATGGTCCTGGTATTGAATACGAAAACTGGTCTACCTATGAACCATTTACGGATGAAAAATATACATATTCTAATGGGAAGGCCATCAACAACTGGGATATGAAATACCAAGGATTCTTAACCGCTAGAACCGCTCTTGCTGAATCAAGAAACGTCTCTGCTTTAAAGGCATTCCAAAAAAATAAAAATGCCAATATTAAAACTTTTGTTAAGAATTTAGGCTTACATCCAGAAGGAGGAGAAGGAGCCATTCATGAAGCCCACTCGATTGGTGGATATACAGGGGAGTCTCCTCTAAATATGGCCGCTGCTTATGCCTCTTTCGCCAATGGTGGCTATTATATCGAACCATATAGCTACACCAAAGTTACTTTTAGAAATACGGGAGAAACTATAGAAAAAAAGATAAACAAAACGAGAGCAATGAGTGAGGATACTGCATATATGGTTTACGATATGTTAAAATCGGCAGCAAGAACAGGTCTAGGAAACCAATACAATGTCAATGGTGCTACGTATGGAGCCAAAACAGGAACAACCAATTTTGATGAAGAAACCAAAAAAGCAAAAGGCATTCCTGGAAACGCTATCAATGATTACTGGGTAAATGGAGTTTCCCCTGATTATGCTATTTCTGTTTGGTATGGATATACCAAAGTGTACCAAACCAAGGATTCTTCAAGAAACGATTACTGTAAAAATTGTTTCAACTACTTCAATGAAATTTACCACAGAAAAATATTCCAAAAGGTGGCCCAAGGATTTTTCAAAAAAGGTTCTGACTTAAAAATGCCAGGTGGAGTCGTAAAAGTAGAAGTAGAAAAAGAAACGTACCCTGCAAAACTTCCAAGTGAATATACACCTGATAATATGAAAATAACAGAGTTATTCAAAAAAGGAACAGAACCTACCGAAGTATCTACAAGATATGCAAAACTCGATAATGTTACCAATTTAACATCCAAAGTAGAAAACAATGTAGCCACTCTTTCTTGGACACCAATTAAAACTCCTGAAGCCATCGATGAGACGCAACTAACTACCTTCTTCTCTACATTTTGGAAAAATACACAAATTCCTCTCAATAGTAGAAAAGATTACAATGCGAAAAATATTGGTTCTATTGTATATAAAATCTATGCAATTCAAGCCGATGGAACTTCCATCCTAATCGATACAACAAGTGACGCTACCATTAGTTTTAACGTCAATACCGCTTCTTCAGATACTTATGTGGTAAGGACTTCTTACTCTATCTTTACTGCCAATATGAGTGATGGCGCTATTGTTAAAATCGATTTAGCCAATACAAAACCTGTCATTACAGCAGAACTCATTGGTACCAATCCCTATGTTTGGACAGGAGCCTATACAGAAGATGGCGTCACGGTTTTAGAAGATGGAAAAGATGTGACTTTAAACGCAACCATTACAACAAAATATACAAATACAACTGGTCAAGTGATTACCATCGATATGTTAAATACTTCTGGAACCTATACAGTGGAATACACGGTTACCTATAAAGATTTCACAAAAGTATTAACAAGAACCATTGTAATACCATAAAAAGCTTTCCAATTAGGGAAGCTTTTCTTTTTTACATATTTCTTTTAATCCGCAAGTTTCACAAAGAGGGGCTATTGCTTTACAATAATATCGTCCAAATAAGATAAATTGGTGATGTGTTCTTGGAATTCTCGTCTTTGGAATTTTACGCATCAATTTCTTTTCAACCGTTAAAACATCATCCTGTGGTTTCGCTAAGCCCAGTCGTTTGCTTACCCTTTCGACATGCGTATCTACAGCCATAACGGGTACCTGGTAAAGTTCTGCTAAAACAACATTGGTTGTCTTTCTTCCAACCCCTGGTAGCGTTTCTAGGTAAGCCCGATTGTTTGGAACGACTCCACTTTTTTCTTCTAAAAGTCGCTTGGCAATCATTTGAACATTTGAAGCCTTCTTTTTAAATGTACCAATTGGCTTTATAATGGTTTCAATATCTTCTAATTTTGCCTTAGAAAGAGCGTCTAAACTAGGATATTTTTCAAACAAAATGGATGTAACTTGATTGACTCTTTTATCTGTCGTTTGAGCACTTAACATAACAGCAAGTAAAAGCTCGTAATCTTTATGATAAACAAGTTCGCAATGAGGGTTATCGATTAGCGTATCCAAATAAGCTAAAATACTACTTACATTCTTCATTTAGCCAATCATAATCCAAAAGTTCTTTTTTGGGTTTTATCTCCCTTTTATTTTTTTGAAAACGCTTTTTCTCTTTCTCATACTCTTCTTTATTATTGATACCCTTCTTTTTCCATTCGTACAAAATTTTATCAATATAAGTCAGTCTTGTTGCCCCATTATAAACGGCTTCTTTAAGAGCAAGAGAAACAAGTTCTTCGCTATATCCAGCACTCAACCAGCCTCCAATTAATTCATATTCAATTGGAGATAAGGTTCTTGAAAACTCTTGTTCAAACAAATCATAAATGCTTTCTCTCTTCTCTTCTTTGGGTACAATCTCTGCATTCATTACAGAAGAAACCATTTTTTTATATAAAGATGATAAGTCAATCACTTCTTCCTTTGGTTGTGTATCAGTTAGTTTTAATTCAAGGATACCTTTAGAGGATAGAGCATCGATTTCTTCTAATACCTCCATCTGTGTACACCCTAAAATTTCACCCATTTTTTTAGGATTGAAATTTTTTTCTTCATTAATAAAATAAATTAAAAAAAGTAAATCTTTTTCTGTTAAATTTAAACTTTTATAATTTTTGAATAGTACAAAGGGAATGCGATAATCTCCTTTTTCCATAATTGTTAGTACTTTCTCTGTCATAAAACCACCTTTAACATATTATACCACAAAGAAAAAATAATCCGAAGATTATTTTAACGCATCGATTAATTCTGCTTTTTTCATCGCAGTAACACCTGTAATTCCTTTTTGTTTTGCCATCTCTTTTAGTTCTGCAACGGTTAATTTGGATAAATCGGTTTCCTCACTCTTAGACTCTTCCTTTTTTGTTTCTTTTTTCTCTACTGTTGCTACTTTCTCTTCCCTCTTAACAGATGGAGCTTTTGTCTCTCCATTTAAAGCAGATTTTGCAATACTAACTAAGCTTGCAAAAGATTCAGGATTATCAATTGCAACTTCTGAAAGCATTTTACGGTTTACAGTAACACCCGCAAGTTTTAAACCATTCATGAATTTAGAGTAGCTAATTTCATTTTCACGGCATGCTGCATTGATACGTGTAATCCAAAGTTTTCTGAAATCTCTTTTCTTTTGTCTACGATCACGATACGCATAAGCTCCAGAGTGCATGACTTGCTCTTTTGCTGTTTTATATAGTCTATGTTTACTACCAAAGTATCCCTTGGCTTGTTTCATTACTTTTTTACGACGAGCACGATGAATTGTGCCACCTTTAACTCTTGCCATTTAAATCCCTACTTTCCTAAAACGTCTTTAAGTCTTTTGTAGTCCGCAGTACTTAAAGTTGCGCCTTTTCTTTTGTTTCTTTTTGATGCTGATGTTTGCTTTCCTGTATTGTGGTTTGCTTTAGAAACACCAATTTTAATTGTTCCACCAGGTCTAACTTTACAAACTTTGCTTGTCGCCTTGTGTGTCTTCATCTTATTCTTTGCCATTAAAATTCCTCCTACTTATCTTTTTTTGGTGCAAGTATCATTGTCATAAATTTACCATCTAATTTTGGTTTTTGTTCCATTTCGGCTAGAGACTGTGTTGCTTCTTCAAAACGCATAAGCACATCTCTTCCTCGCTCTGGGTGGGCAAGTTCCCTTCCTTTAAATTTAACAGAAACTTTTACTCTATGTCCTTTTTCTAGGTATTTTGATGCATTGCGAACACGGGTATCAAAATCGTGAACATCAATGGTTACCGACAATCTATATTCTTTTACTTCTAGATTGGTCTCTCTTTGCTTCTTTAAGTTTTCTTTTTGCTTTTTCTTATTCTCGTATTTAAATTTGTTATAATCCATAATTTTACAAACGGGAGGATTCCCATTGTTCATCATCACCAAATCAAATCCTGCATACGTTGCAAGCGTCCTAGCATCTTGAATACTCTTTACACCTAATTGTTCACCATTTGGTCCAATGACCATAACCTCTTTCGCACGAATTTGTTCATTAATAAACAAATCTTTTTCTTTATTTGCGATACCTAACACCTCCATAAAAAAGTGAACCGATGGTCCACCTATGCTATTCACTTTATATATTAAAATTCTATATATTATTCATGATTATTTAGCATTGAACCTACAGCCTAAGGCCATCAGGTGAGAAGTGGACCTTCTTCTTTCCTTTGAATACAAGATTAATTATATAATTAAAATCCATACTTGTCAAGGAATTTGTAATCTTTTATAATCATTTTTGATTGCGTTTTAATTACTTTCTTATTTTGCACTTTTAAATTAGAGCTTCTTTAGGGCATCCTGTGCGCTGTAATAATAGTATAACTATGCGAATGAATCGTCATTTTTATATTATCAATCTCACAATACCAATTTTTACCACATTTATAGATAATACAATTCCCATCTAACAATTTACTTTTACAGTATTCCACGATATTCTTTGTATCTACTTGTAAATTTTTTCTAATTCTTTCCTTACCCATTTCCGTCGTATGAATCTTATCCATATTGGATAATAATTCTTGTTTCATATACAAATACCTCCCGTATTGCTATTCACTTACACACTTTTAGTTATTATAGCAAATATTGAAAGTTTTAAGCAATCCTCCATCATTCACAATCGAATAGAATTTATATTGTGAAATAGAAAAAGGAAATACAAAATATGAGAATATCAAATATAATATTTCTTATTATCTATTTTTTTATTTATTATTAAGTTGATTTTATGAAATGTAATTTTTATTCCAATGATATTTTGATTGTTATCGTATTTCTCTTGTGTGAGGTTTCCATTTTCACTTTTCCTATTTCACTAAGTTTGCTTATATGAATACCACCACAAGGTATTATATAATTCATACACTGCCAATATCTATAATTTCCCTTTTCTGTATCAGGATAAGTTATAACTTGACTATCCGTTTGAACTAATTCATTAAATTTATCTTCCAATTCAGTCAAAATAGATAAATCAAAACTATTTTCATCATATTTGTTATAGGCAAAACCATCTTCAATTGTAGATATTAATGGATAATCTAACTTACTACCTTTCACTTCTTCTATAATAGCATGAACTAAATGTAGTGAAGTATGAAGTCTCATTTGCTTATATCTAAAGTTCCAATCTAAATAGCAATCTATATTTGCATTTATGTATTTTGGGTTAATAGTATCTTCCATCATTAAGACACTATTATAATTCTCATCTTTTATTGCATTTATTATATTGTGCTTTTCACCATCTATAATTAAATAACCTCTATCACCTTTTTGTCCTCCACCCTGTGGATAAAAAATACTATCCTCAAGTCTAATAAAGCATTTTCCATCTTCTGAAAATATATCCGTTATTTTTGTTTTTAATTCCCTTTTATATTTATCTTCATAATATAATTTCATCAATCATACATCCATTTCTATAGCAATATGCGAAACTCCTTCTTCTAAAAATTCGCTAGATATTGCCCTAAATCCAAATTGTTCATAAAAAGTAAGTGCATGTTTTTGTGCATGTCCATACAACTTAACACAATTCATTTTTTGCTTTATAACTTTTAAACTCTCACTCCACAAACACTTACCAATGCCTTTTCCATGTTCAATCGTCAAAAATCTTCCAAGTCTAACAACTTTATTGCTATCATCTTCGTAAAAAGCTCGTAAATAGGCTATAACATGCCCATTATTCATAAAAAAGCAATGCAAGCTATCATAATCAATATCATCCATATCTAAATAACGAATCCCCTGTTCAACAACAAATACTTTTGCTCTTGCCTTTAATATTTCATACAATTCCTCTTTTGTTAATTCATCAAATCTTTTTGCAATGAAATTCATAATCATACTTTCCTTTTCTACTTTTAACATTTTAATTTTTTATATTATAGCATATTTATAACAATATAGCATCTCTATTATTTTTAAATCTTTATTCAAAAAGTAAATAGTAAAAAGTCTATCGATTATTAATAGACTTTTTCTTTTTTATTTTTTGAAAAGAATGTTCTTTCTTATTTTTCTTTTCAATTTGCATATCACTTTCAAAAGGTACTCGATGACTTCCTGCTTGTAAGTAAGGTCCAAAATATTTCATAACCTTCCATAACACAACTTTACTATAACCCTCTTCATTCACCTTTGGTAAAGTGAATTTTTCTTCTAAATCGGTAAACCATACATTTCTATCCCCATTGTCATAAGCATTTTTTAAAATGGCATACCCAAATGGGGTGATTTTGATATATACTTCCTCATTAAAATTTAACTTTTTCATTTTTATCTCGCTTTCTATTTTTGGTACAACAAACTACAAAACAACTCCATCTACATCAAAAAAAGGTAAGAGAAAATTTGAATAGCCACTAGGACTCCATTATGCATAAAGTGGATACTGGCAGATACCAAAACATTGTCTGTTTTCGCTAAAATATAAGCAAATATAAAACCTGGGGCACAGTAAGGAATTAAATAAAGTAAATCAAGTGGTCCCGAATATCCTGTGACCACATGTAGTCCTCCAAAAACAAGTCCAGATACTAAAATAAATACAGCATCTATCGGTATAATATTGCGAATACTTCTTCGAAAGATTAATTCCTCGATAATAGGAGCATAAATAACTCCCGAAAAGTAGGCATAAACCATACTTTTCGTTAAAACATTTCGAAAGGCTTCTTCATTCCCTGCCGTTTGGTTCTCTGTAATAAACATAATTAGAATATTACTAATCATCATAATAGCTAAAATAAGTAACCAATATTTAAAATACTTTTTAAAATAGGTTTCATGGTTTTTCTTTAAATCTCGAACATCTTCTTTTAATTTCTTTCTAAAAAGAAAAATAATCAAAAACATTTCTATGATTTCGGTACCAATTAAATAAAATACTTTTGCATGCAAAGAAATATTATCATAATCGATACCTAGAAGTTGTAAAAGCCCTAATTGCAAATAGGAAAAAGTAAAATAGATAAAAATAGCAAGGAATCCAATAAAAGCATTTTTAATATATTTATTCTTCATTGGTATCTCCCCCATGCATTTTTTCAATGACACTTTCTATTTTCTTTCCATAAGCAATCGAATCATCATAAACAAATATAAGTTCAGGTGTATGCCTTAAATTGATTCTATCAGATAATTGTTTACGAATAAATCCTGCTGCTTGTTTTAACTCGGCCTCTACTTTTTTTCTTTCCTCTTCTTGAAAACAAGTAAAATAAATTTTAGCAAAACTTAAATCATTGGTTACATGACAGGCAGTAATGGTAATAAGCTTTAAAGACTGATTTTTTACTTCCATTTGTAAAATTTGACTGACTTCACGAACCATTTCTTTTTCGATTCTCTCTATTTTGATACTCATTTTCTTCACCTCTTTATTAGTATATCATTTAAAAAAGTATTAGTAAACAAAAAAGAAAAGAGCTTTCTAGAAGATGCCAAAAGTTTAAAAAATGAATTTTATAATGCAAAAAAGCAATACCTTTGCTTGGATATATCTTAGGCAAAGATTACATCCTTTGTACTGCTTTTTTATTTTATCTTTCAATTTCTATCATCTCATAAGCTTCAATGGTATCCCCTACTTTAATATCATTAAAGTTAGAAATCGTAATTCCACATTCCAATCCTTTTTTTACTTCTTTTACACTATCTTTCTCTCTTTGAATCGAACCAATTTCTCCATCATAAACCACTACACCATCACGGATAATGCGGGCTTTCGAATCCCTTTTAACAATTCCATCGGTTACATAAGAGCCAGCGATATTTCCTACTTTTGAGAATTTAAACAATTGTCTTATTTCAGCGGATCCAATCACTTTTTCTTCAAAAATAGGGTCGAGCATTCCTTTCATAGCGGCTTCTATTTCCTCTACAACCTTATAAATAATATTATAAAGACGAATTTCTACACCACTTTCTTTGGCATAATCACGAATGGTATTGTTTGGACGAACATTAAATCCAATTAAAATCGCATCCGAAGCTTTAGCTAAAACAATATCACTTTCGGTGATGGCACCCACACTTGAACGAATAACATTCACTTTTACGCCTTCCACTTCTATTTTTTCTAGAGAATTTTTTACAGCCTCACTAGAACCATGGACATCCGTTTTAATAATAACCTTAATTTCTTTAAGTCCTTCACCAATTTTTGCGAATAAATCATCTAAGCTTACAGCACCACCTGCTTTATTTTCCTGTAGCTTTGCTTGGGCTTTTCTTGATTCTCCAATTGCATGAGCTTGCTTTTCTGATTCAAACGCCATAAATTTATCTCCACTCGTTGGTGTTTCGCTAAGTCCTGTAATCTCCACAGGTAGGGATGGACCCGCCTCTGTAATTTCTTCTCCACAATCATTTCTTAGTGTTCTTACCTTACCATAGGTTGTTCCAACAACAATAGGGTCTCCTAATCGTAGTGTTCCATTTTGAATAAGAAGCGCGACAACGGCTCCGATTTTTTTATCTAGACGTGCTTCAATAACGGTTCCCATCGCATATCGATTTGGATTGGCCTTGTATTCTCCCATTTCACAAAGGAGTAAAATGTTATCAAGGAGTTCATCAATCCCATCTCCATTTTTAGCAGAAATATTGGTAAATAAGGTGTCCCCGCCCCATGTATCTGGAGTAAGTCCATATTCCGAAAGTTCTGTCATAACTCTTTCGGCATTGGCCCCTGGTTTATCCATTTTATTGACAGCTACCATAATAGGTACTCCTGCTGCTTTAGCATGGTCAATCGCTTCTTTGGTTTGTGGCATCACTCCATCATCAGCAGCTACAATAATAATAACAATATCGGTAATACTCGCTCCTCTAGCACGCATTTCTGTAAACGCAGCATGACCTGGAGTATCAATGAATGTAATTGGTTTATTTTTATACACAATTTGATAAGCATTAATCGCTTGGGTGATTCCCCCTGCCTCGCCATCCGCAACATTGGTTTTACGAATCGTATCCAAAAGTGTTGTTTTTCCATGATCAACATGTCCCATAATCGTAACGACAGCAGGTCTTTCTACTAAATCAGCCTCTGCATCATTAAATTTATATTCTTCAAAATTAGAAACATTGGTCTCTTCTTCTCTTTTTAATTCTTTTCCATACTCCATGGCAAGCAGTGATGCATTTTCAAAATCAATACTCGCATTGACAGTTGCTAAAATGCCAAGTTGAAATAGTTTCTTAATCAATTCTGCAGCAGGAACACCTAAACGAGTAGCAAGTTCTCCAAGACGCATTCCTTCTGTATAAGTAACACCAGCCTCTTCTTTGATATTCGAAATCAATTTTTCTTTGTTCTTATACATTTCTTTCTTTTTATCTTTTAAGTCTTTCTTATTTGGTTTATTTGTAGAAACGACTTTCTTTCCTACTTTTTCTTTATGTGTGTCATTCTCGGTATCCTTAATTGCTCCTGTGAGTTCTTCCACTTGTTCCTCATCTACCATTTCATGAACCACATTATCCAGTTCAATAATAGCTTCCTCATCTAATAATGTATCTTCATCATCCACATGAATACCAAGTTCTCTACATTTTCTAAGTACTTCTTCTACAGATTTATCAATATCTACTGCGTATTCCTTTACTGTCATCATATGACCACCTCTTTCTAATTTACATAGTTCTTAATCTCCTCAAATATACAATCTGGAATGTCTATTTCTAAATGGCGATTTAGAATTTTGCTTTTTTTTGCTTTTTCAAATACTTCTAAATCCTTCTTTAAATAAGCGCCTCTTCCATTTAACTTTCCTGTTTCATCAATTTTAACTTCCCCTTCTGGTGTTCGAACAACACGTATTAACTCCTTTTTAGGAAGTTTTTCTTTTGTTACAATGCATGTGCGCATAGGAATTTTTCTCATACTCTTCACCTATAAAATATTAATTCCATCTTCTTTAGCTTGTTCAAGGGTTTTCACATCAATTTTAAAGTGCGTTAGCCTGGCTGCCAATTTTACATTAGAGCCTTTCTTTCCAATAGCAAGAGATAGATTATCTTTATCTACCACTACATAAGCTTCTCTTTCCTTCTCATCGGTAATAAATACTTGTAAGTTTTTAGCAGGACTTAATGCATTGGCAATAAATTTAGACGCATTCTTATCGTACTGAATTAAATCAATTTTTTCTCCACCTAATTCGGATAAAATCCGAGCTATACGCGTTCCTTTTTCTCCAATACAAGCCCCAATCGCATCCACATTACTATTTTCGGAATAAACGGCAATTTTTGTTCTGTTTCCCGCATCACGGGCAACACTATACACCATCACAATTCCCTCATTGATTTCTGGAATTTCGAGTTCAAATAGTCGTTTTACAAAACCATAGTGTGTTCTAGATAATAAAATCAAAGGTCCTTTGGTTCCGCTTTCTACTTTAGAAATGTATACCTTGATGGAAGACCCCATCTTAATCGCCTCTCCTGGAATGGTTTCGGATTTTGGAAGAATTCCCTGTGTTCTACCCAAGTCCACATAATAGTTTCGAACATCCTCCATGGCTACGGTCCCAACAACAAGCTCATCTTGTTTATCCGTAAATTCTTCAATAATAACTTCTCTTTCAGCCTCTCTTATTTTTTGTACAACCACTTGTTTGGCGGTTGCAGCTGCAACACGTCCAAAATCTTTTGGTGTCACTTCTTCTTCAATGGTATCTCCAATTTCGATGTCTGGTACGATTTTTCTTGCTTCTTCAAGCGTTAAGTGAATGTTTTCATCATAGACAAAAGGAAGTACTGGTTCATCACTTTCTTCTCCATCCTCTTCTTCTATATCTTCAATCGTAGAAAAATCAATATCCGCAAAACTCTTGTACTTATCTTCTTCACTTCTATCTACAACTGTCTTATAAGAAAATACCTTGATATCTCCCGTATTGCGGTTAATATCCACACGTACATTGGATAACGATTTATAGTTTTTTTTGTATGCAGAAGTCAGCGCTAGTTCCATAGCATCATAAATAATATCTTCACTAATTCCTTTTTCTGTTTTTAATACTTCTATTGCTTTCTTAAATGCTTTTGTGTCCATTTTATTCACAACCTTTCTCTTTTGAACAAACATCTAAAACATAACTTTCTTCGATAGGGTCTTCTTTATCTAATATAGGATTGATTAACTTAGTCACCGCAACGCAATCATCGATAGTAACAACCCCTTTTTTATCAATCACAACCGTTAATACTGCACTTTTTCCTTCTTTTTCAAATGTAATAGCATCCAAAATATACCCTGCTTCTTCTATCGTAGAGGAGAGCAATTCTTTTATTTTTGAGCAAATGTCCATAAAAACCTCCATATGTATGAAAGAGTGGGATCATTTCCCACTCTCCGTTGAACTTGTCTTATTATATCATACTATTGACAAGAAGAGAACCCCTTTTTTTAATATGGCTACAAAATTTGGATTTCTTTTCTCTTCCTTTTCCCTCTATGCACCAAAAACTTCCTCCCACATATAATACTTTAGAAATTTAAAGGAGGGGTATTTTGAAAAAAATTATAATTTCTATTGTTTGTCTTGTGATTGTTGTTTTAGGAGCACTATGGCTTGCCAATAAAAAAGACGATACAAGTACTTTGAAGAAAGTAAAAGTAGCCGAAGTAGCGCACTCTATCTTCTATGCACCACAGTATTTAGCCCATGCACTAGGATACTTCGAAGAGGAAGGTTTGGACGTTGAAATTATCTTAGCTAATGGAGCAGATGCAGTTGCAGCTTCTGTGATGTCTGACGATGTACAAATCGGTTTTTGTGGTAGTGAACAAACTATCTACGTTTATAACCAAGGTGCGAAGGACTACTTAATTAATTTCTCATCACTAACCAAAAAGGATGGAAGTTTCTTAGTAGCACGCACGGAAATGAAGGATTTTTCTATTAGTGATTTAAAAGGTTCCCATATTATTGCAGGTAGAAAAGCAGGAATGCCTGCCATGACACTTGAATGGGTTTTAAATCAAAATGGAATTAAAACCGAAGACGTTAATTTTGATACAAGTATTGCTTTTGCAGCCATGAGTGGAGCATTCATTGGTGGTACTGGAGACTATGTTTCCCTATTTGATGATAGTGTAAGTATAAAACGCCTCCTAATCTTCATCAAAGTCCTTTCTTATCATTTTTCCAATATAGTTTTTGTCTTCATTTATACATTTTTTATAAACCTTTGGCGAATTTTCACTGAAAGTATCTTCTCCGTTAAAGTCTTCTCTAATCATTTGACTTATATGTTCCATAGAATGGTTTCCTAAAACAAAAATTTCCTCTAAAGGTGCGTCTCCCCCTTCTTCTATATATGCCTCTAAGTTTGTTTCTAATTCCGCTAAGGACTCTTCCTTTGAAAGTCTTTGCATTGCAGCTTTGATTTGTTCCTCATGTTGTTCCATAAATTTCACACGTTCTAAAGAGGTAAGTCTATCTGCTACTTTATGCATTACTTGTATTTTATCCTGTTGTTTATTCCCTTTTCCATAATTTCGAATCTTAGTAATAATTTCTCCTATGATTTCATCCACTTCTTTCCTTATTCTATTTACAACTACTTTTGCATTCTTATAGGTGTTTTCGATACTTTCTTTTCTAAAGCTTTCATTTTCTTCTATCTCTCTATAAATTTTAGCAAAAACAGGTATATCATCACTATAATATAAAATATCTACTTTATCACACCCAATAATAGTAGAATCCCTTTCCCATGCAGAGACCATATTAGTAGGCCTGTACTCTTCTGCATATACAGTATCACTTTCTTTTTTCTTCATTCTAGTAAATTTCCCAATACATTTATCTTCCATTGTCACCTCTGTTTCAGTAACTTCAATACACCTATCTTCATTATTACTTAGAGGTAATCCAAAAAGAGAATTATCTAATGACTCCTGTATTAAAAATTGTTGGAATGATTTAAGTTCATATTTTGTTCGTATACAAATGATAGGTTCTATACTTTCTAAACTATCTGTAACAATGGTTTGATTGATGACATATTCTCCATTCAACACCATATAACTTTTTAATAATTGTAAGCCACTAGAATACGTATAGGAATCAATCCCATATTGTAAATACTCCCTTCTCCATTTTTTAAGCAATGCTATCTCACTACTGAAAAAAGGAAGTGTATACATAAGTTCTACTGCTCTTTCATTCCGTAAAGACTCCTTTTTTTCTATTTCCTGCAAGTCTAATTGTTCCTCTATTGCTTTTGTTATTTTATCATTCGCATTAATTGTCATTTTTTCCTCCTCGTATAACTATATTTAATTCTTATTTATCAATAGCATCAATTTCCTTATTTAGCATTTCTAAATAATCTTTCTCAGCAGTGGTTAAATGATTAACCTTATATCTATCATATTCTTCGTGTGCTTTCTTCAAAGCTTCTTCATGGGATATTTTCCCACTATCTTTTAGAATATCTTTTCTTGTCATCTTTAAAAATGTATCTAATTCATTCACCCAATCCTGCATTGTCATAGGACGTCTATCTAAAGCATTAATTTCAGCAACATCTAAATAAGCAGAGACCATTCTATTTAAAGTATTCATCTCTTCCTCTGTTAAATAATTTTTAGCAATTTCAGTCTCACTTTTTGTAGGATATTCTCCTTTAAAATTAGTAAATCCTAAATTTTCTTTTTCTGAATCAACTCTAGTAAAAATTATCTCTGCAGCTGTATTGCCATGCGTAGCGTAGTGCATTTTGTTTTGTACAGTTTTAAAGAAATTAATTGATAATTTATCCTTAGGATTATAATCAATGGAAGTTGCATAAATATCTAAAACTTTTCTCCAAAATATTTTTTCACTCGATCTAATATCTCGAATTCTAGCAAGTAATTCTTCAAAGTATGGACTTTCTCCATTATTTTTTAATCTTTCATCATTTAAAGCAAAACCTTTTATCATGTATTCTTTTAATACTTTAGTTGCCCATATCCTAAATTCAGTTGCTTTTTTAGAATTAATTCTATATCCAACAGCAATAATTGCATCTAGATTATAATGTAAAACATTATATTTTTTACCATCTCTAGCAGTTGTTAAGAATTTCTTAACAACTGAATCTTTTTGCAATTCTCCTTCATCAAAAACATTTTTTAAATGTATAGAGATATTATTTTTGGTTGTACCATAAAGATTAGCCATTACATCTTGACTCATCCATATATCGTCATTTTTAATATTAACATCAATTTTTACATTACCATCTTTTGAAACATATATCATCATATTATTTTTCATTAAATCGCCTCTTTATGCAATAAATTCATTCCATAGATTTTATACTATCAATAATTAATTTTGACATTTGTTTTTCATGTTCCTTATAATCGTGTGTTGAATTAGGTATAACATAAAATTGAAATTTAGCATTTTTAAATCTTTCTTTTAACCTGTTTTCAACATAGGACATCTCCCAACCTTTATAAACATGTTCGCTACTTCCAGCAATTATTGAAATAAATCCTTTATAATTTAGAGGTTTTGCAATATCTCTATTTTCTTCTAATTTAAATAAATCAGCTTTACTACCAATAGCCATTGTTGAGGCAACTTTTAATGCTGCAAATTCATCTGTCACCATTTCGTAAGGCTTGCCATCTTTAATTAATTTTTTGCTTTTACTAACTAACTCACCATATTTTTCTTTAACTCTATATCTAAATCTACTAACCATATCAACTGGACTTAGTAAAATTGCTTTATTAATATCGCCAATTTGTTCCAAATAATATTGAACTTTTAAAGTTCCTAAACTTTGTCCTACTAAAATAATATCTTCATATTTCATATCTTTAGCGTAATTTACTGTTGCTGCAATATCATAAATTGAATCATCAAAATTTTCATAAATATTACCTGCTTTTATAGTTTCAGTAACTCCTTTGTTTTTACGATGGAGACGAAAAAACTGTTCCGAACCCCGATTGTTAGAAATCATAAAATCATATCCATAGTAATTAAATTCTTCAAACATTTCTTCATAATAATCTGATTTGAAGAAATTTCCACCACTTCCATGAATAAATATAATAATAGACTTTGTTTTTTTATCAGAATGTTGTATTAATCCAGGTAAAAAGCAACCATCTTCTGTATTTAAAAGAATAAATTCCTTTTTATGATATTCTTTTTTAGTATTAACCCCTTTAATAATCTTTGATAATTCACCAAAGATATTAATATAAGCTGGAGTATTCTTGAAAACAACTTCGTCACTATCTGTTAGCATAAGTTCCTGTAATTCATAAAAATCAAACCATTTTTTATCTGTTGCAAGATAAGTATTCAATTTTATGTCCTCATCTTTAATATTCGTTTTTATATAATAAAAATAAGTAAATCTCTGCTCACGTTCTTCATTTCTTTTTAGCATAGTTAGATATCTAATATCATTAGGGTTAATTTGGTATCCTATTTCTTCTATAGCCTTTTGTAATAAAGCATCTATCAATGATTGATTTGCTCCAACATGATTAGCTACCATTCCCCATTTTCCATTATTATAATGAACATTGTTACTACGTTTTTGTAATAAGATTTTACCCTCATCATTAATTATAAATATCGCAACTTCTTGATGCCACAAATGTTTTTCATGGACTTCTTTTTTGGTTGCCTCTATATCCGTAATATTACCATATTCATCTAAAACCTTTAATAACATTTTATCCTTTTCTTGATATGATTCATAGTGAACTACATTCATTGTTAATCACCTCTATATAAATTATACTAAAAAAGAATTAGTTTTCCTAGAACTTGACAGCATTTATAGGAAAAATTCTATTTTAAACAATATAAATAATTTCTTCACTCATAGCCCTTTTTTATAAAGTCATTTTTGTTTTTTTCTAATTCTTTTAAACACTTTTTAATTTTTGTCAAATTCTCTGACAGCTTCTTTCCTAAAGAGGAATAAAATATTATTCTACCCTAACATACGAAAAAAAGTTGAAAACTCCTTCAACTTTTTTAAATTTTCATAACTTATGATGCAATTTTAAGAGTTCAATTAACATTTTATCCCTATATTCTGCTAAAGAAGCATTATCATTTCCTATTTCCGCGCTTCTATTTTTTAACTCCTCATTGACTCCTTCTTGTGCAATCATGGCAAATTCATCTGGAATTTTTTTAAAATCAGCCATATCTGCTAACCACATATTCGCTGATGGTCCCATATGTTTTAAAGCTCCAGCAATTCCATATTGTCCTCCTCCTAATTGAAATACTAAAGAAGGACCCATAATTCCCCAACGAAGTCCTGGTCCATAGGTAACTGCTTTATCGGCATCTTCTATGGTACAAACGCCTCTTGTAACTAAATCACATACTTCTCTATACAAAGCCATTTGAATACGATTACAAATAAAACCTAAAGCTTCCTTTTTTAAAACAATCGGTTCTTTTCCAATCAACGTATAAAATTCCTTGGCAACCTCTACTACTACTTCACTTGTTTTATCTCCTTTTGTAATTTCCACAAGGGGAATTAAATGTGGTGGATTATAAGGATGCGCTCCTATAAAACGTTCTGGATGTTTGGCATTCTTACAAATTTCTGTGATAAGAAGACCTGATGTAGAACTTACAATAATGGTTTCAATAGACGTATATTTTTCCATTTCTTCAACCATTTGTCTTTTAATGTCATAGTTTTCAGGACCCGATTCTACAATCAATTGAGCATTTCTTACTGCTTCTTCCATTGATAAAGTATAGATAATACTTTTTTCAAGTTCCTCACTTTTTTCTTTCGTTAATACATTGTTTTTTATAAGAGTCTCTAAACTTTCATGAATTCTTTTTTTAGCAAGTTGTAAACTCTCTTCATTGATATCATAGACCGTAACACTTAAATCTTTCATAGCAAAATAAAGTGCCCAGCTGTAGCCTATGACTCCTGCTCCAACACAAGATACCTCTCTTATTTCCTTTGCTTGCATATTTACCCTCTCTTTCTATTTTTATTGTACCAAATTTATAAAAAGAAAGAGCTATTTTCTTGTTTACTTTACATAACCTTCTGTCAAAGGTAAGAATAAACATGTACTTGGTAAGTCACCTCATAGCGCTTGGTTCCTTTGGTATCGTATCCTCTTTTAAAAATATATTCCTTTTCTTTTAGTAATTCTTGTTTTTCGAGTTCGTACGATAAAAAGATATCTAGATGGATGCTATTTTCTTTTGTTTTATCTTGGAAAACAGTAATAGAATCAAGAAGAAAGCCTACTATTTTATCAAAAACGGCTTTGCTCTGCCCTTTTTCTATTAAAAATTTTTCTATTTCCTGTAGTGGATTTTTCTTACCATCCCTATCTTTTTTTGTCTTTTGTAATTTGCTTTTTAATTCCTTGATTTCTGTATCGTACGTTTTATAGTATTCCTTCAATTCCTCTTTTGGTAAGTTTTCATCTAAGTAAAGAGATAAGAGTTTCTTCTTTTTTATTTCTATCTCTTTGATTTCCTTCTCAAGTAGAAAATCTTTCTCCTCTATAAAAGAGGAGGTTGTCTGTTTATAAAAGGATGAAAGAAGAAGAATTGCATTTTTGCTATAGATGCCTAATTGTTCTAAAATATCCCTTAAAATAAAATCAAGTTCTGATTCACGAAGATTAGGGGTAGTACATGCTTTTTTGCCTTGTTTTAAATAAGTGCTACATACCCATGTTTTATCACTGTCTACTTTTCGAAAGGTTCTTCTATGAAATACAGTTCCATGTTCTTTGCAATAAATTTTCGCACTATAAGTATATCTGTTCTTATAAAGTGCTTTATCTCCCCTTCGATTTTGAAATGATTTTTTCCTTAATTCCAAACGAGTATTTGCATGTTCCCATAACTCTTCTGTGACGATAGGTGGAATTCTAACTTGGTTTTCATATAAAATCCAATCTTTCTTCTTAAAATATTTTATCTTTTTAGTCATGTAATCAACAATTTCTGATTTTCTAGCACAATAATACCCTTTGTATTTTGGATTTTCTAACATGCGGGAGATGGTCGTGATACTCCACTGTTTACCTAGTCTTGTTGTTTTCCCTTCCTTATTTAAAATGGCGACAATATGAGACAAGGAATATTCTTTGATGGCATAGAGTTCATAAATTCTTCGCACTTGCTCTGCTTCTTTTGCTACAATGGAAAGCCTTCCTGTTGTTTTGTCTTTCTCGTAACCATACAATTGATTATTTCCTAAAATTTCTCCTCTTTCTATCGCCCGCTCCATCCCAAATTTCACACGTTCAGATAACCTTCGAATTTCATCTTGGGCCATCGAAGCCATAATGGTTAGCCTTAATTCTGCATCAGGTAAAGCGGTATTAATATTATCATTTACGAACAAAACAGCAACACCATACGATAAAAGTTCTCTAGTATATTTAATACTGTCGAGGGTGTTTCTTGAAAATCTTGATATTTCTTTGGTTACAATTAAGTCAAATTTTCCACTTCGAGCGTCCTCTAACATCTGCATAAAACTGTCTCGTTTAACATCGCTTGTCCCAGTAATTCCATCATCAACATAACCTTCTACATATGTCCAATTGGGATTTTCTTCAATATACTGTCTAAAATGTTCTACTTGATTTTGAAGGGATTTTTTCTGTTCAACATGTTCTGTGGAAACTCTTGCATAATCCGTAACACGTAAACGTAAATGCGTTAAAGACTTGCCAAGCGCTAATTCGCTTCGAACCTGGTATAAATCCAAGAAAACACCTGCTTTCTACCTACCATTGGTTATTTCCCTGTAGTCTGTTTTTCTTTTTTTAAAAGAGCTTCCTCGCATTTTTTGTAAACTTGATAAGAAATTCTTTTTTCGCTAAACAACTCTTCATTTAGAAAAAGGGCAATAGCAACCGTAATTTGTCTATTTTTACTTTTAATTCTCTGCTTGTTTACAAGAAGTTCCTCTTCCATAACCCCCACCTTCTATATAATCGTATGAATGTTACAAAAAAATAACACGAAAAGAAACAAAATTCTGTTTTGTTTCTCTTTTTCTTAATTCCCTATTTTCTAAGCTAAAAGTGATTGTTATCCTACAATTTATCTAAATTTAATATAAAAAAAAGAAGATATTAACGCTTCTTTTTCAAAGCAATTTTGAACATCTATTGTCCAAAACTTCTACCCCATAACCTCTCCACCATTATTATGAAGAACCTGCCCTGTTACATAACTAGAGTCATCGGACGCTAAAAATACGAAAGTGGGAGCAAGTTCGTATGGCATAGCTCCTCTTGCCATCGCTGAATTGCTTCCTAAAGAAGGTATTTTTTCTTTTACCCAACAAGCGGGTTGCAATGGTGTCCAAAAAAATCCAGGAGCTATCGCATTGACACGAATATTTTTAAGCGCTAAATTACGAGCAAGCGCTCTAGTAAAACCAACAATAGCACCTTTAGTAGTCACATAATCAATCAATTGGGGGTCTCCATAAAAAGTAGTGACCGAAGTCAAATTAATAATGGAGGAACCCGATTTTAAATGGGGTAAAACAGCCTTGGTCAAATAAAACATACCATAAACATTTACTTTCATCGTTTGATCAAATTGTTCATCACTAATATTTTCCAAACAATCTTGTTGGTACTGTACACCTGCATTATTGACAAGAATATCAATTTTTCCAAATGTCTCTATTGTTTTTTCTACAATTTCTTTGGAAAAGCGAGCATCCATCAAATTGCCAGATAGAAGGATACATTCTCCTCCTAATTTTTCAATATACTCCTTGGTATACTTGGCGTCTTCATGTTCATTGTAGTAAGGGATTACTACTTTAGCTCCTTCTTTTACAAAAGCAATAGCTGCTGCTCGACCAAGCCCACTATCTGCCCCTGTAATAATAGCCACCTTATCTTGCAGTTTTCCACTCCCCTTATAATTTGGATTGTCAAAAACAGGAAGCGGCTTCATTAAATACTCTTTTCCTGGTTGTTCACTTTGAGATTGCGCAGGAGCCAGTATTTGGTATTCTGTACTTTTAATACCTAACTTATCATAATAATTAAAATATTGATTGCCAAAATGGTAATCGTAGTCCATCGTATCACCTCCCTATAACATATGAAATAAAGTTGCTTTCTATCAAAAAAATATCCGTTTTCTAAACAGATACTTCTTTTCGTTCTTTGATTGTACTTAAAAATATTTCCGCATCCTTTTTTAAGTTTTTTAAAAATTCTTGATAATACTTTCCAATCACATTCGGATAAAAATAAGTAAGAACATATGTCCAATTTTCAATATCTTCTTCTTTTATTTCTGTAAACAAATAAAAGGGCTCTAAATAAAGGTCTAAGTACTCTAATCCACAATAGTCAATAAAATTGTTCATTTCCAAATTCCAAGTCGATAAACTTCTTTTTGTATTTTGCACAGCCAAACATGCTATATTCGCTATTGCATTTTTCCTTAAATCTATTTCTTGCATTTTAAAATCATAGGCCAAACGATAAATCGAATATTCTGATAAAGTAAAAGAATCTGTTGTATCAATACGATATAATTTTTTATTCTTTAAAAGAACCTCAATGCCGTCCCCCTCAAAGAATAGAGACTCCATCCCTTGAAAACGAAAATAATCCTTCCAATTTTCTATACTATCTTTATTTTGTAAAATACTTTTTAAACCTACTCTTTCTCCCTCCTCTAAATATTCTATTCCGCAAACAAAATCACTTTTAAACTTTTCTTTGTCTTCATCTAAAACAAAAAGTTTTACAGGGGCAACGGATACTCCCATACTATTTGCTATTTTACCATACATGTATTCATTGCAAGCGCAATCATAATGTTCATGTTTGACAATGTATTTTTTTGTTTTATCTTTTTTACTCGTCGCTAAAAATAAGGACCCACTATCTCCATCATGGGGGTAGTCTTCAAAAATAAAATCACTACTGTATAAAATATCATCGTCTTTCGGAATTTCTCTTTTCTTATTTTCAACCTCTTTCGTCTTTCGAAAACTTTCTCGAACCATTTCCCCTAGTTTTTTATTTTCTACCTCGGAATACATAAATCACCTACGCTATTTCTTTTCTTCATTATAGCACATTTTTTAATTTCCAGTGCTTTTTTATACTTACACTAAGAGAACCTAATGCATTAGCACTTGAAAAAGAAGGAAAGGGATATGTTGTTGCCTCTTTAGGAGAACTTGGTGGGGTTGTTCCTTATACAACATATCATGCAAAGAAAAGTTACATTGAAAAAAATCCAGAAGTCATTGAAGGATTTACCAAAGCAATTGATAAAGCGCTTGACTATGTACATAGTCATTCAGAAAGTGAAATTGCGAAAAATATCCAAGATTATTTTCCAGATGTAAGTTTCAATGACCTAACAAAAATTGTTAAACGATATATGGATATTGATGCTTGGTATGCTACATCTTTTATCAGCGAAAAAGATTTTGACCATATACAAGAAATCATTGATAATGCTGGTGAACTTGATAAAAAAGCGCCATATGACAAATTAGTAGATACAACGTACATGAAAAAATGAATAGTATCTTAAAAATTAAAAACCTAAAAAAAATATACCATACTAAAAAATCTGAAACGCTGGCCGTTTCTGATTTTTCATACAACTTGAAAGAAAATGAATTTGTATCTATTGTTGGACCATCAGGATGTGGGAAATCAACCATTTTGTCAATCTTATCAGGAAGTTTAGAAAAAAGTGAAGGTTCAATTGCCAAGAAAGATTCGATAACGTTTGGGTATATGCTACAAGATGATTGCTTATTTGATTTTAGAACCATTTTAGAAAATTGTTTGTTGGGACTAGAAATCAATCGTAAATGTACAAAGGAAAACAAGGAGTATGTTATTTCTCTGCTTGAAAAATATGGATTGAAAGATTTTATGGACAGTTATCCTAAAAACCTATCAGGGGGGATGCGACAAAGGGTTGCCTTAATTCGAACACTGGCATTAAAACCAGATATACTTCTTTTGGATGAACCCTTTTGTGCTCTTGATTACCAATCTAGATTAAAAGTTTCAGAAGATGTTTTAAAAATACTTCGAATGGAGAAGAAAAGTGCCATTATGGTTACGCATAATTTGGAGGAAGCTTTAACGATGTCGGACACAGTCATTGTTTTATCAAGTAGACCAAGTCATATTAAAAATATTTACAAACTCGATTTTGATAAAAACTTATCTGCTTTAGAAAAGAAAAAAACAGATGCCTTTTTAGACTATTATAATTTAATATGGAAGGATATTGATAGCCATGTATAGTGATGAACACAAACGTTTCTTAAAAAAAGAAAAATGGTATTGTCTCTCTGTTATCTTTGTCCAAATCTTCATTCTTATTTTCCTACTTGCATTATGGCAGGTTGCTGCAAATTTTGGATGGATTAATACATTTATTACATCCAGTCCTAAAATGGTAGTGGAAACAACCTTGCATTTAGTAAAAGAAAATAATTTGTTTTATCATATAGGAGTCACTATTTATGAAACCATCATCAGCTTTTCACTCGGAACGCTTCTTGGTTTATTAATTGCAAGTATTATGTGGTGGAATCCATTTGTGCGAAAAGTCATTGATCCTTATTTAACTGTTTTAAATAGTCTTCCAAAAGTAGCTCTTGGTCCTATTATTATCGTATGGTGTGGAGCACAGATGAAATCCATTATTTTAATGGCTCTACTGATTTCTGTCATTGTGATGACGATGAGTGTCATTGAAAGCTTTGAGGGTGTGGATGAAAATAAAGTAAAATTAATGCAAGTACTAGGAGCAAAAAAGATGCAAATATTTTTTAAACTGATATTGCCAAGTTCTTATAAACCTATCATTAGTGCTTTAAAAATAGGGGTAAGTATGTCATTAATTGGAGTCATTATGGGAGAATTTCTTGTTTCAAAAGCAGGGGTTGGCTATTTGATTATGTATGGTTCTCAAGTCTTCAATTTAAATCTTGTAGTATCTGGCATCATGATTTTGGCAATTCTTTCGTGGATGATGTATTCACTCGTATATACTATTGAAAAAAGACTCACTCGATAGTCTTTTTTCAATAGTATATATTTTAATGTTCCTTTCTACATACAAAAAACTATAATCTGTATGTAGAAAGGAACATTATTTTATATGAACAATTACCTCAAATAGTCCCATGTATATTTAAGATTTCACCATTTATATAATTTGCTTCCTTAACCACTAAAAAAATAAATTATTTTAGCAATTTCACTTGAAGTTACTTTTTTCACTATCAATATAATTTATCACAATATTATAGCTATATCTTACAATTTCTATCATTGTCGTCTTTCCCAAAATCTTCTAATTGCTTTTAATGACAAAGTGGATAAAGTAAATCCAATGACAGGCACTAGAGAACTCAAAAATATATTATCCATCTTTTTAATCAAATAAGAATAGAGAAGCACTACAATATAAGTAAGTACTGCTATACACAACTTTCTAGTAAAACTGATTTCCCACATTTTATCTTTTTCTACGCGTTTATTTCTTTCTTCAATTTGTTCTATTCTTTCTTCCAATTTCATTCTTTCTTCTCCATTCCATTAATAAAGCAAAAATATTCTTAAATATATTATATCAAAAAAAGATTATCTCGTATATAAGATAAATCTTTTTCCTCAATATTCATTTTCTAAAAATGAATTTAAAAAATCTTCAATATTTTCTTCTTGTCCATTCATCACTATTTTATCTACACTTTTACTGTTGATAAGTAAAATTCCCTTCAGTAAATCATACTGCACCCTGCAATGAGAAGCCACTAATACACTTGCATGTTCTAGCTTTATCTTAGGAATAGGAAAAATCGGTTCCATTTCACTTCCTATATTAGCCTCTTTTACACGAAAGAGGTGTCCACAATAAAGACATAAATGTGTTTTATGAGGTGTATACGCAAATTTGCCATTATCAGAATGCATTTGATTACAATGATTACATCTTACTTCTTCTAAAGATATATCATTTAGTTTTGAGAGCATGATACCCACCAAATCTTTATAATTCAAAAGACTACTTTTATATTGAAATACCCCATGAAATAGTTCATGATTGACAAAAATAAGTGGAATGGTATTTTCTAAAATATTCATAAATAAAATTTCTAAACTCTTTATAGGCCCCTTTTCTATGTCCCAAACATTTTCAAATACTTCTTTATGAGGACAAAGACAACTAGATAACCTATTTCCCTGTTTATCAGAAGCAAGAGCCTTATGTGTTATACACCAGTACTGCTCAACACCATTTCTTTTTTTCCCAATAAAATCTATACTACACTTCATCTGCAATTGCACCATATTCCTTCCCTTTTTCTAAAACAGAAGCAATAAATGTAGTATCTTTTGTAGCCTTTACCTTTTCTAATAACTTTTCTTTATCTAAATATTCTCCTACAGAACATATAAGTTCTACCAAATAGTAAACATCCCTTTTTTCAATAAAATAATCTTCAATAAGAGTAAAATCCATACTACCTTGATAATGAACAGCTAGTCTCCATAAAGCTTCTCTATTGTCTTCGTCTACCCCTACTTGCACTAAATCATTAAAAGTATCTTGCGTCAATTTGAGAGGATAAGGAACATCTATATATTGTGTAATCAATTCTAACGTTTCTTTAGCGGTCATCTTTTCTACATATTGGTTTACTAACGTATGGTGACTTAGTAAAGAAAGAACGGTTTCATAAAGTTTTCCTCCATCTTTCACTTTCTTTTTTTCTCTATAAAGCTCTTCTAACAATTTTTCTATCTTCGTATCATTGGTGCCTTCTTCAAATGTTTTAATCATACAATCTAGTTTTTTTAATCTCTCTACTTCTATTTCATCCAGTTCATTCTCTGTTGTTTCTTTGATAAATTTGATATCCTCTACGAGTTTCTTTATTTCATAGATTTCACTTTTCTTATAAGCGGATAAATCTATCATTTCTAATTGTTCCAGTAGTTCATTACTATTTAAAAATCGGTTCCTATACTTATACCATAAATTAACTAAATTCATAAAAGGCCTTTCTTTTCTTTTGAAAAAGGAATCTTTTTATAAGAGAGATATTCGCATAAGACAGGACATACTTCTTCTAAATCTATGCTTGTATTTGCTAGAATAAAATCAAAAATATTCCTTAATGTGTCTTTTCCATTTTCAAGTATACAAAGACAAATTTTTTCACGTTCCACTCCCTTTTCTTTCAATGTATGCATATTCCATCTATCCATCTTCGTTGTTTCTAAAGTAGAATATTTCTTCGAATATCCCATCAACTCCAAATGACGTTTCTTATAACCCCACTGTTTGATTTCATCATGATCATCCCATTTAAAATCAACATTTTCCTCTAAATCCAATTGCAACAAAACACTATTATCAAGTATCTTATCCATAATCTTAAAAGCTCTTTTTCTATGGAGTTTACCTTTCTTAAGCATCCCAAAATATCCATCGGCTATGACCATTGGAAACCATTTTTGTTTCAAAAAATAAGCACCTAACTTATATATAAAATTAAATGTAGGAATAAAATACCAACAATTTATCCAACAATCAAATAAAATAAGCAAATTATCCAAACCTTCGACAAAAAAGACTTTTTTATTTTTTTCAATATATTTCGCATGACTACCAATATAAGGCTTTAAACCATCGTTTAAAATACTTTGCAAATTCTTCTTTTCCGTAAAATGAAAAAAGTTTTTATCTCTATCTTTTTCATCGATAACATACTTTGTCATATGCACCTACTTCCTTTACTTTTATCTATTTTGTCACTATTATAAATCTTTATAAAAAGTCCTTTAAAATTTTACAATTCTTCCTCGCTATTTTCTTCTATATCATCGTAATTCCAAATACTTAAATGTCCCTTAGCTGGAATTGGTTTATCTAATACTTCCACATTTTCTAATATCCAAGCATATCTCCCAACTACATATTCACCACAAAGGTATTCTTGTTCATTTTCTTTTTTTATTTTTTCAACATACTCTTCTGTCATTGGAATACAATCAACCAACCTACACTTACAAATAATCATGCCAAAATGTAGCGTTTTCCCCTCTAACAGTTCCATAAGTTCTTTATTATTTTTATCTTTTTTCGTCATTTTTGTTTTACTAGCATGAATATAAAGTTCTCCTCGATAACTTGTTTTCCAACTTCTAGTTTCTACTTTCTTTTTCCCATATAAAATTAAACTAGCGTAAGGTTCTGTTAAACTTAAAATTTTCATTTTTCTCCTTTCCTTCCTTGATATAAAAAACAATCTTTCTCATGAGAATTAATAACCCCTATGGCTTGCAAATAGGAATAGATGATGGTTGACCCAACAAACTGCATTCCCTTTTTCTTTAAAGAGAAGGAAAGTTCATCAGATAGTATAGAAGTTGTTTTATCATTTTCATAAATTGTTTCTTTAGGAATGATTGTTTTCAAATAGGAAGCGAAAGAACCATATTTCTTTTCAATTTCTAAAAATACCTTGGCATTGTTGATACTTGCCTTTATCTTTCTTTCATTACGAATAATTTTTTCATTTTTCATAAGACTTTCTACTTTTTTAGTATTGTACTGGCTAATCTTATGATAATCAAAAGAATCGAAAGCTTCCTTAAAAGCTTCTCTTTTATTTAGAATACATTCCCAAGAAAGGCCTGCTTGAAAAGACTCTAACAAAAGCATCTCAAAAAGATAATTTTCATCAAAATTTTCTATACCCCACTCTTCATCATGGTACTTAATATAAAGTTCATTCTTTGGTTTACACCATCCGCACCTATTTCGGTTATCTAAAAAACACATCAATACTATCTCCTCTTCTTGCCTTTAAATAGGAATAAACAAGTAAGGAGAACAAGAGCAATCGGAATAAATAGAAGCAATGGATGCGCTTGTACATATTTTTTTAAATCAAAGGAAAGAGGTGTTTCTAAAATAATGTCCATCTTTTTTAGAGTTTCGTTTTTGTATTTTATCTCTAAAGTACCTAGTTTTTCCCCTACTTTGGTTGTATAGGGAATCACCCCTATACCATCATACTGAAAAGTAATTTCTTTTTCATTAAAAGGAACTTCTGTGTATTTTTGGATACTTTCATTCACTAGAAACGATACTGTATCCTCTTTAGCATACTTTGTATCTAAATTTAAAACTTCTGTTCCCTTTTTTACTATCTCTTGTACTTGAAAATGGTTCATAAAATACTCATAAATAGTTTTAGCATCGTAAAAATGGTAAGGAGCTTTTTTATCATAAGGGGCACGTGCTGTAACGAGCATATAGTTTGTCCCATTTTTAGAAGCAATGCTTGCTAAACATAAACCTGCATCATCCGTAGTTCCCGTTTTTCCACCCTTTATGTAATCTAAATCTAGACCATATCGTTTTTGATTTTTATAAAGAGAGCTTGTAACAGAAAAAGAGTTATCACTCATGGTATACGTAGAACTTTCTATAATTCTTTTAAGCTCTGTATTATTTAATACATACTTAAAAAGAAGGGCACCATCTTCTAAAGTAGAATAATGTCCTTTGGCATCCAATCCTGTTTCATTCATAAAATGTGTATTTTTTAGTCCCAACTCATTTGCTTTCTTATTCATAAGTTCCACAAATTTTGCTCTACTTCCTGCTACATTACGAGCTAAAGCTAAGGCCGCATCGGCACCTGATGGTAACAATAGGCCATAAAGCAAATCACGATAGGTTACCCTTTGACCCACTCTAAAACCTGCAACAGCAGCGTTAGCCTCTTTTAGTCCTTCAAAATCTTTTGCAGTTAGCACAACCTTTTCATCGAGCGAAGATAGATTTTCTACTGTCACAATGGCGGTCATTAACTTCGTTAGAGAAGCAATGGCAATTTGTTCATTTGCTCCTTTTTCATAAAGTACTGTATTTTCATCTAAGTTATAAAGAAGGGCATTTTTAGAGTATATGTCTAATTCTATCGCACAAACAGAATTAGCATATAAGAAAAAACATATACAACTTAATAAAAAGAATAATTTTCTCAAGAGTATCATCTACCTTTTTCTATTCCTATTTTACGTGATTATAACTTTCTTTGCAAGTTTAGAAAACAAAAAAAGACATATGTCTTTTTTACCCTAAAGCTACATCCAGTACCATCATCAAAGCAAATCCAAATAAAAGCCCAAATGTTGCTAAATTCTTATTTTGAGAAATAGATTCAGGAAGTAGTTCTCTTGCTACCACTGTAATCATAGCCCCTGCTGCAAAAGCAAGTAAAAATGGTAAAACACTTCGAATCCATAAAACAAGTACCACACCAATCACAGCTGAAATAGGTTCAACCAGTGCTGAGGCCTGCCCTATCATAAAACTTTTATATCTAGAAAAACCTTCATTTCGAAGCGGAAGGGAGACTGCTGCTCCTTCTGGAAAATTTTGAATACCAATCCCAATGGCTAACATAATGGCTCCAACCAAAGTCATTCCAGGAATTCCACTAGCAATTCCTCCAAAAGCAACACCAACAGCCATACCTTCTGGAATATTATGAATGGTAATTGCGGAAACTAAAAGAATGCTTCGTTTTAGTGAGTCTACCTTTTTATTATTTCTTCTCTCCTTTAAAACTTTATCTAAGAATGTATCAGAAACAAGTACAAATAAACCACCCACAACAAATCCTAAAAGTGGGAATAGCCAAACAACATAATCAAGTTCTTCTGACAAATCAATGGCTGGAGATAAAAGTGACCAAAATGATGCCGCTATCATCACCCCAGCACTAAATCCCAAAATCGTATTCAAAAATTTTGCATTCATTGTTTTAAAAAAACAAACAACTAAGGCTCCAAGAGCAGTTACTCCCCATGTAAATGTCGTAGCAATAAGTGCTTGAATGACTGGATTTAATTCTGAAAACCAATTCATCCTTTTTCACCTCACAATATATAGTATGGTGAGATAAAAAAAATGCTACTGAAATACACTTTCTAAATCTCCTTTCAAGAATATAGCTTAAAGAATACACCCATCAACGCTTATATTTATTCTCCAAGTGTTTCGATTTCCTGTAAAGATAATCCTGTTATTCTAACAATAGTATCTTTTTCTATTTTTTCCTCTACCATTTTTTTTGCAATCTCTATCTGTTTTTTATGTTCGCCCTTTGCTTCTGCTTTTTCTATTGCCTCTTCTAAGACAGACTGTCTTTCTAATTCTGCCCTTCCATATTCTTCATACATCTCAATTACTTCTTCATCCCTACTATACTGTTCTATCTTCTCCTCTAGTAAATCTTTTGCTTCCTTCTCCATTAAATCCTCCCCTAAAGCTCTCAGAAACTCTTCCCTAGTCGCCGCTAGTATCACCATGCACCATCTAGCTATCTTTGTCTCTTCTTTAGTGTAACAGATTTCTCTCGCCTTTTCCATATTTACTAAGTCGATTTCTAATTTTTCTGTCAGTATTTCTCCTTCTTCATTTGTTAAATAGTATCTTTCTTTGATTAACCTCTTATTCTTTCCTCTCATTAAGTTAATCTGTATTGTCCTCTTTATTCGGTTATAATTCTCTTTACTTCCTCTTTTCTCGTCTTCTTCTCTTACTTTTAATTGGCCTGCATGTACTTTACAGGCAAATACCACATTCCTGTTAATGATTCCATCGGATGTTTCATTCTGTAGTTCAATATTGATTTTCTCTCCTTCTATATCGACTAATAAATCTATTTGTTTATTTGCTTCTTTTTTATGTTCAATAATTAAGTTTCTACTTAATATTTCTACATGTCCTCTTATCTTATTTAATGGAACCTCTAAATAGCAAGATAAGAAGTTTTCTAGTATAATAATATTCTCTGGATTATTAAAGATACTCTCAAATACATAATCGAACGTAATTGGTACGATATGTCCTTCTTCTAATTTGTTTGTTCTTACATTTGTGGTCATATAGTTCCCCTCTCATAATAGAATCCCTTTTTCTCTTTTTTCGCATTGTAACTTATTCTTCTCTCTTTGTAAAATGCTTAAATTTGTTTATTTGAAAAGTACTACTTACAGATTTTGTAAAAGTGACAGTACTATTTATTTCATCTATTATTCAAATTTATTCAAAAAAAGAAAAGCAATAGGAAATGAAAAAAGCTATCTTTTCATAACTTTTCTACAATTTCAGATAAATTAAGACGATTGGAAGCTTTAAATAAGATTGCATCTCCCTTTTTCAATTCCTTTTTTAAGAAATAAAGAACTTCCTTGTTTTCATGAAAGGAGTAAACCTGATTTTGCTTCATTCCATTTTCTTTCGCACTAAGCGCAATGAAGCGTGCTTCCTCTCCAACAGTAACTAATAAATCAATTCCTTCCTGCACAACTTTTTTACCCACTTCCATATGTATTTTTTTACTAAATTCGCCTAATTCCAACATATCACCCAATACAGCTATTTTCCTTTTCTCTGTACGATTTTTTAAGACTTCTAAACTGGCTTTCATAGAATCTTCACTAGCATTATAGGAGTCGTTAATCATTGTATATTTGTCTTTTTTTATAATTTCTAAGCGTTTTTGTGTTATTGCTACTTTTTGAATTCCATCGATAATGGTATTCATATCCATATTCAAAGTAACTCCAACGGCAATTCCCACTAAAGCATTATAAATAAAAGCAGTTCCTGGAATAGGCACTTCCACTTCATAGTCTTTCCCTTGATGGCTTATTGTAAATTTTGTACTATCCTCTTGCAAAATAATATTTTTAGCCATAAAATCACTGTTTTCATGGATGCCAATCGTAATGATCTCTCTTTTACTTTTTTCTTTTTGATAATAGGCATGAAGTAAATCATTATCATTATTTATAATTAAAAAACCATCTTCATCCATTCCCTCTAAAATTTCTAACTTTGCTTTTAAAATATTTTCACGACTTCCTAAATTTCCAATGTGTGCTGTTCCTATATTGGTAATGACACCAATGTGAGGTTTGACAATATTGGATAACTCTGCAATTTCTCCCAAATGGTTCATACCCATTTCTATCACTGCTACATCCTCTTTTTCAATTTTAAGCATCGTTAAAGGAACTCCTATGGCATTATTATAATTTTTTTCACCCTTCAAAGTTTCATATCTTTCTTTTAAAACACTATAGATAATATCTCTTGTTGAAGTTTTTCCAACGCTTCCTGTAATAGCAACAAATTGTGTACGCAAAGTCTTTCTTTTGTAGGCTGCTAATTCCTTTAAGCTTTCGTTTGGATTTTGAACAAGAATAATGGGTTTATCTCTTTTCTCTATTACATATTTGTTCACATACTCTTCACTAAGAATAACAGCATTGGCTCCTTTATCAAATGCCTCTTGATAAAATGAACTCCCATCATGATTTTTTCCAAGAAGTCCAATATAAGTATCTCCCTTTTTCATCTCACGTGTATCTCTTACAAAATTTTTACAAAGTACATCCTTTTCTCCACAAAATAATTTTCCCTTACAAATTTCTACGATTTTTCCAACACTAAACTCATTTTTCATAAAAAGTCTCCTTTATCCTTTTTTATTACTATTTTATGAGAGATTGTACCATTTTATGAAAATCCACAATAGTTAGCAAACTATTTTTTATTTGATTGTACAGAAAACAACATGTATGTAGCGCATGAATGCAAGAATAGTTGGCCATTCAACAGAATACTAATTTACATGACTGCTACCATTAAATAATCACTAAGTAAATATAAGAATAGGAAATTTTTTTAAGAAAAATAAGAGTCCTATCGATACTCATTTTAGCAAATCAATAAGAATAATTTCTACATCGCTCATTTCGCATTTCCTTTATCTTCTCTTTTCTGTATAGATATTGGTATGGCTACTGTGTATACCTTATTGAAAATTTCTTTAAACTTTTCAAAAAATGCTGTTATATTTTTTTGGAATCTAGGGTATCTTTTTTTAGACAACTTTTTCTATATTTTAAGTTTTACGAATAGAAACCTCATTCCCTAATATAATTATAATTCAGAAAATGAATTGTTGTTCCCATTAATACCTTAGCAAGCAAATACAAGTGAAACAGTTAAAACATATATTCATTTACTTAACAAAGGCTATACCGACGAATTAAATAGAATAAATAGCTTAAAGTTGGTTGTCAAAATGGTATCATAAGAAGCAAAATAAAATAAAAACCGTTGATTTACAACGGATTAAATCCTATTGGTGCGTTTGCAAAAGGGGTTTTGCACTTACCAATAAAAAATAAGTTCGGTTATATTTGATAAACTAATTATAACGCATTATATATTTATATTCAATTATTATATTAACGCGTTGTGCTAGTTAAAGTTCAAGACATTAGAAATTTGAGTAGACCCCCCA
>CAMXQX010000006.1 GCA_947246355.1 uncultured Bacillota bacterium
ATACTTCTCTTTTTTCCTATTTCCTTCTTCCAAACAAAAAAAGAAGATTTTTTTCTTCTTTTCCTTTAGTTATCCATATGTTTTACAAAATCATCTATGCCTCTTTTTGTTTCATATCTTCGATTTTATCACTAATATCCTCTTTAAAAAACTTAATGGTTGCAATAAGAATCACGGCAAGTGGGAAAGAAATCATAATCCCAAAAATACCGAGTAACTTTCCTCCTACAAAGACAGATAAAATAACAATTAAAGGATGTACATTATTACTTTTTCCATAGACAAGAGGATTAATTACATAACCATCAACAAGAGATAAAATGGCAAAAGTAATGACCGTTCGAACAAATAAAGCAGGACTAATCACAAAAGCAGTTACCGCCGCAACGACATTGGTAATCATTCCTCCAAAATAAGGAATTAAGACACCAATCATGGCAAGAACACCTAGAAGAATCGCATTAGGGTGTCCAATCACAACGTAAGCAAGACCATATTCAACGACCGTAATCAGCATTACTTTCATAATTCCCACTAAATAATTCTTCATCTCTTTATCTAGAATACGCACATATTGGAAAGCCCTTTTCGATTTTCTTTTTAAAAGTCTTTTTGTTTTCTTTCGTATATCTTCCATATCCACCAAAAGATAAATAGCTGCTGAAAAGGCAATAACAGCGGTTGCTATATAATCCATCGAAACATTAATTACTTTAGTAACACCATTCGTCGCATACTTTCCCACATTTTTAATAATATCATTGAAAGTGGTCATTAGTGTTTCTTGCAGATTTCCAAACTCAATATCACTGTTCATCGAAAACTCTTTTACAAAAGTAATGAGTGTATTGACCAAACTAATAATCTGATCAAATAAAAGAGGAACAACAAGCCCCACAATGAGAGCTATCACACCAAGGACCACAAAAAGAACAACGCCAACAGCCACTGGCTTTGGAATCTTTTTATCCATTAAAAATCGTAAGAAAGGGTAAAGGGCATACGCAACAATAAAGGCTAAGAAGAAAGGCAAAGCCATCTTCGAAATTTTGCCCACTACTCCTAACCATAAATTGCCTGTATGGTACATCAAATAAATTATAAGGGCAATTAACCCCACATTGATTAATTTAAAATCCAACTTATCTTTTATCATTTTTTCCTACTTTCTAGTAAAATCGTAACAGGTCCATCATTGGTGAGAGATACTTGCATATCTTCCCCAAAAATACCTGTTTCTACTTTACAATCTTTTTTTAATTCTTGAAGAAAAGCATCATAGAGAGATGAAGCAAGAGCACCTTTCATACTTCTTGTATAACTGGGGCGATTTCCATGACTTGTATCCGCATAAAGCGTAAACTGCGAAATACTTAAAATACTTCCCTTTACTTCTAGTATACTCTTATTCATCACACCATTTTCATCATTAAATATTCTTAAATGAAGAATCTTATTCGCTAAAAAGAAAACATCATCCATCGTATCCTCTACTTCAAAACCAACGAGTAAAACCATACCTTTCTCAATTTCTGCAACGACTTTCTTCCTAATTTCTACTTTGGCTTCTAAGCTCCTTTGTACTAAAACTCTCATTGCACTGTCCTTTGGATATCCATAATCTCTGGAAGTGTTTTCACATCGTTTTCAAATTTCAAAGCTTTCTCCCTTCCTTGTACCAACACGGTTAAGGTAAGCAAATTATAATCCATATTAGGAAGTAATTGCACATTTTGAACAGAGAGATTATTATTCGAAGCAATCTTTAAAATGGAGAGTAGAACATCATCTTTTTTTAAAGTATGAAGGAAAAATTCACAAGGGTATTTATTTTCAATTTCTGTATTCCAAGCAACGGCAATAATCCGTTCTTCTAAATCTTTTACATTAGGGCAAATGCTTCTATGCACTGTAATTCCATTTCCCTTGGTAATATAGCCAACGATATCCTCTCCAGGAAGTGGCTTACAACAGGATGCAACATTCACCTTAATTTCATCAATTCCACTTACCACAATGTCCGTTTTTACACTAGGTGTATCAACGGTTCCATTCTGTTTTTTCTTTAAAATACTTTCCTCTATAGGAATTTTTCCATTGGTTTGATAACTTAAAACAGCACTGGTTGTTATTTTATTGCTTCCAATAGCTATATAGAGTTGCTCTACGTTTTCTACTTTAAAATAGGTAAGGACTTCTTTTATATTTTCCTCTTTTAGAAAATCGATAATACTTATTTTTTTCCTTCTGAGTTCTTCTTTTAAAATTTCTTCTCCTTTTTTTAAGTAATCTTCTTGCGATATTTTATTAAAAAACGCTTTAATCTTATTTCGTGCTTGGTTGGTTTTTACCATGTTTAACCATTCTCTACTAGGACCAATACTATTTTTATTGGTATTGATTTTAACAATATCGTCCGTTTTTAATTCGTAGTTTAATGGAACAATCGTATCATTGACAATCGCACCTACCATTTTATCACCGATATCGCTATGAACTCGATAAGCAAAGTCAATAGGAGTTGAACCCATCGGAAGCTCAATGACATCACCATTGGGTGTAAACACATAAATATTTTCATTCAAAAAATCATTTTTAACGGTACTTACAAATTCCTCATCGGTCATCTCCTCTTTTTGTAGTTCAATAATCGAACGATAAAATTGTAATTTTTGTTCCATTACATTTTTCATGAGTTTTCCTACATTGTTCGCATTGTTTTCTTTATACGCCCAATGAGAAGCAATACCACGTTCTGCAATTTCATCCATTTCATAGGTACGAATTTGGATTTCATAAAGTTGTTCATTTTCTCCAAAAACAGTGGTATGTAGAGACTGGTACATATTGGCTTTCGGCATGGCTATATAATCTTTAAACCGTTTGGGAACGGGTTTATATTTTCCGTGAATTAGTCCAAGAGCGTGGTAGCACTCCTCTTTTGTATCGACAAAGACACGCAGAGCCAAAATATCATAAATATCACTCATTTTCTTGCCCTTATCCAATTTTTTATAAATGCTAGAAATACTTTTAGAGCGCCCTTTTATCTCATGCTTGACCCCTGCTTCTTTTAAAAGAAGAGAAACTTGATTCATCATTTTTTTGACATCGCTATCTCGCTCTAATTTGGACTTATTTAATTGTTCAACGATAGAAAAATAAACATCTGGTTTCAAATATCGTAAACACAAATCCTCCATTTCTCCTTTTATCCTGCTCATACCAAGACGATTGGCAATGGGAATAAAGATTTCCTGTGTTTCTAACGCTTTTTCCTTTTGTTTTTTTAAAGGAAGGCCAAAGAGAGTTCGCATATTGTGCAAGCGAGATGCCAGTTTAATTAAAATCACACGTACATCATCGGATAACCCTACTAAAATTTTTCTTTGCACTTCTACTTTTTCATTACTTGTTGGTGTAAAAGTCAATTGATTGATTTTATAAAGACCTGTAACAATAGAAGCAATGTCTTTTCCAAATTCTTGTTCAAACTGTGGATTTTCTATTGCATTTACCTCATGAAGCAAAGCAGCACAAATGGTTTCCACATTTTGCTTACTATCTGCTAAAATCTTCGCCACTTCTAAAGGATGAACAATAAAATCTTCCCCTGTTCGTCTTTTTTCCCCTGCATGATATTTTTTGGCATATTCATAAGCTTTTTCAATTAATTTTATATCTTCTTCCTTTGTATTATACGTCTTCACCATTTCGGTTAATGTTTCCAATGTACTCATTTCCATAATGCACCTAGGAATTAATTCCTTTTACTTTTAATTCTTCTTTTTCATCTAAGGCATACCACTTTTTCTTTTTCGGTTTTCCTATATTCTTTTTTTCCATATGAAACCATAGATAGGTTGCTATAAATAAAGAAGAGTACGAACCAACAAGTAAACCAATAAACATAGCAATATTAAAGTTTACAATTTCACTACTTCCAAAAAGAAGTAAAGAGGCAATCGGTAACAATGTCGTAAGAGAAGTAAAGATATTTCGAGAAATGGTATTCGTAATGCTTTGGTTGACAATATTTTCAAGTTGTTCTTTTGTTTTTACTTTTTCTTCTTTCATGTCTTTATTACTACGAATCGCATCAAAAACAACAATGGTATCATTAATCGAATAACCCAAAATGGATAGAATAGCCGCAATAAAAATCGTGGAAACTTCAAGCTTGAAAATGCTAAAGACAATTACGACGAATAGAGCATCGTGTAAAAGGGTTAAAATGCTGGCCAGTGCATAATGGAAAGTAAAACGAATGGAAATATAAATGACAATACCAAAAAGGGCAAGAAGAAGTGAAAAGATAGCATTTTTTACTAAATCCTGTTTTACACGATTGGATACCACCCCTACATCTACAGAGGCATCGTATTTTTCTTTGAAATAATTTTGCGTTGTAGTAATCTCTGCTTCCTCTAATGTATTATCAAGAATAATGGTATAAGTATCTTCTCCTTCTTTGGTGAACGTTTCCAATTTATAATCCATAGAGGCAATATCGTTTTCTATCTCACTATTTGTTATCTTTTTTGCTGTATTGAAAGTAATGGAGGTTCCCCCTTTAAAATCAATCCCTAAATTTAATCCTTTTATCGTAAGAAAAATAGAACCAATAAAAAGCAAAATAGCTGTCATAAATGCGAATTTAGATTTATAAAGTGTCAAGCGATTGAACTTCTCCTTTACTTGGATAGAGCCAATAAAGAAACTTACTTTTTCATTAAAGCGGTTGCTTAAAACAAATTTAGTTGTAATATATCTTGTAAATAAAACCATGACAAACATTGTAACTACAATACTAATCATTAACATCGTCGCAAAGCCTTTGATGCTGCTTTCCCCAAAAATAAATAAAATGATAGCCGCAATGAGTGTTGTTACATTGGCATCAATGACAGTAAGTAATGAATTTTTATTTCCTATTCGGTAAGCTTCCTTAAGTGACTTTCCATTTCGAAGTTCATCTTTGATACGAGCAAAATTAATGACATTCGCATCCACCGCCATCCCAATTCCTAAAATCATAGCTGCAATACCTGGAAGAGTTAATACACCCCCCATAAGCCAAAAGATTGCAAAACTTAAGAAAGTATATATTAATAGGCTAAGGGATGCTAAGAATCCTGCAAAGCGGTAAGTCAAAATCATAACCAAGATCACAAGAATAAGTCCAATCACACCTGCTGTAAAGGTTTTATTTAGAGATGATTCTCCAAAAGAAGCATCCACGGTCTTCGATGAAATCTCTTTTAATTTGGTGGGAAGACTCCCTGAATTGATATTGCTTACAAGTGTTTTTACTTCCTCTGTTGTAAAATTTCCCTGAATGATAACATCTGAGGAAAACGCTTCTCCTACACGAGCAGCAGATAAACACCTACTTCCCTCATTTCCACAAGAGGCACTTTCTTTAGCGTAAGAATCAACCCCCTCTTCAAAATCAATCCAAATCACAATGGTATTGTTACTTCTTTTGCTAATTTCCTTGGTTACCTCATAAAATTTTGTTTTGTTCTTGATTTGAAGCGATACAGCGGGTTTGCCTTTATCGTCGGTCCCTACTTTCGCACTCTTAATCACATCCGCTGTCATTAAAAGATTGTCCCTAGTGTCTCTAAATGTTAAAGATGCCACTTGACTTAAATTTTTTCTTGCTTCTTCAGGACTTTTGACACCAGCTAATTGTACGCGAATACGATTATCCCCTTCTATTTGAATGACAGGTTCTGCGACTCCATATTCATCAATTCTTCTAGCAATCGTTTTATACGTACTATCTACCATGGAAGCATCCAGTTTTTCCTCTGTTAAACTTTCAACTTCATAAAGAATCTCAAAACCTCCTTGTAGGTCAAGTCCAAATTTTAAATTTTTAAAGAGAATGGGAGTCAAAAAGCCAACCACTCCAATTAAAATAATGAAAAGAAACCAATACTTTAGGGTACTTTCTTTTGTTTCTTGTTTTTTCTTCATGCTACATCTCCTCTTCATTGAAATAAATCGTTCTATTGCGCCTATTCAGCTTTTCTTTTAAATAGGCATCAATTTCTCTTTCTTCTGCGTTTAATACATCCGCAACCATTTCATACAAAAGTAAGTTTTTAGCTCTTACCCATTTGACTTCTTTTAAGTAGTTCCATATATCTTCTTCTTTGATATAAGGATATCCATCTCGATGCATTTCTTCTTGTTTTGTATGTAAAGCTGGTTTAATACGACGATATAAATCCTCTACTGTTTCAAACTCCAAATCCATAAAAGCCTCCTCACTTTAATAAAAAAATATTTATTTCATATCATTATTATATATGAAAAAAGTTTTTTTTAAAAGATTTCAAAGGTGATTAAATGAAAAAAAGTAAATTTATAAGATCCACTCTTATTTTAATGGTTGGGGGAATGATGACAAAACTCCTTGGAATGCTTATTCGTATCATCACATCCCGCCTTCTTGGAAAAACGGGTATGGGAATTTATAGTCTTTTGTCTCCAACATTCATGCTACTCATCACCTTCGCTCAACTTGGTTTTCCAGTAGCTATCTCAAAATTGGTCTCCGAAGATACTAAAAACAATAAAAAATTGGTTTTGGGTCTTATTCCAATTAGTCTTTTTTTAAACGCTTGTATTTTTCTTTTATTATGGATTTTAGCTCCTTTCCTTAGTACCTATCTTCTTCATGAGAAAAGATGTATATATGCCATTATTTGTATGGGATTCGTTCTTCCCTTTATTTCTATTTCATCGATTTTAAGAGGATATTTTTTTGGAAAGGAGCGTGTTATTCCACACGTGATTTCCAATATATTGGAAGACGTAATTAAAATTGTCATCTTGCTTATTTTTCTACCCTTATTTTTAAAGAGGAGTATCGAAGCAGCGGTTGCTTTTGTTATATTTTCTAATCTTTTTTCAGAACTTTCCTCTATTTTTATCTTTTTAAGTTTACTTCCTAAAAAAAATATTCGCCTCTCTGATTTCATTCCTCGAAGGGAAAATATGAAGAGTGTTTTTTCCCTAAGTATTCCCTTAACAGGAAGTCGTATTATTGGCAATATTGGTTATTTTTTAGAACCTATTATTTTGACCACGGTTTTAACTATTGTTGGCTATACCAATGGATACATTATTGATGAATATGGAATCTTAAGTGGGTTTGTTCTTCCTATTGTTCTTCTTCCTTCTTTTTTTACAGGGGCTTTATCACAGGCTTTAATTCCCGTGATTAGTAAAGCAACCGCCCATGGCGATAAAAAATATGCTCGCTTTAAAATAAAACAAGCCATTTTTCTATCCCTTATTATTGGTCTTTCTTTTACTGTCTTCCTAGAACTCTATCCTCATGTTTTACTAAATTTAATGTATCGAACTACAGAAGGAACTCTTTATTTACGTGTGTTAGCGCCTTTTTGTCTTTTGCACTATATCCAAGCTCCCATTGCTAGTAGTCTCCAAGCAATGGGCAAAGCCAAAACCAGTATGAAAGCGACTATCCTTGGAACAGTTACACGTATCACAGTTCTTTCCTTAGCTTCCTTTTTAAAGATTGGTCTTTGGCCGATTGTAATCGCAACCGTATCCAGTATGTGCATCACCACTCTATACGAAGCAAAAAAACTAAAAGAAAGTTTACTATAAAAAAATTAGCTCCACTTTGGAACTAAGTCTTCTTTATCTTTTAATATAAACCTTATTTTTATTGTTTAAATTATTTAATTGCCTTTGAATTTCTTCCTTTGTCATATACCCTTGGCTTGGAAAATAATCCCTCTCCTCTCCATAGCACACTGAAAATTTAGTGGTAGGTTCTGGAGTATAGGTTACCGTAGATGTCTGATTTGCAGCATCAACAGTCCAATATTTTGTATATGTTTCATCCATAATTGTAGAAGAATAAGTCGAAATATCTGTCCAACCAATTATTTTTTCATCGACCCATTTAGAATCTATATAAGTTGCCGCATAAACATCAATACTCTTTTTATAAATCTTAAACTGATTTTCTTCGTTTAAAATATCGACATACGCATCTGTTTGTGGCGTATAAGTATGTAAATATTTCGTTCGTTTGCTACTTAAAAAATCTTCTTTTGGCATTTGCAAAAATTCTATTATTTCATCAAAAGAATACGTGTCGTCCCAATGAAATTCCTCTTGTTTTTGACAGAAATAATACTTTGCTTCCCCGTTTGTTTCTACTTTAATTAACTTCTTATCCGATAAATCAACGAGATCTATATCTTCACATTCTATTCTATAATTTTCTTCTGTTTGCATCTTATCCTCGGCACTTACTTGCATCGATAAAGCACCACTTGTTAAAGCAAAGGTTGTCAACAACATGGCTTTTTTTAATGCTTTTTTATTGTTTTCCATTCTAAACTCTCCTTTTTGTCCATATAGTGTAACATAGTTTTGAGGAAAATGCAAACGCTTTCTTCATTCCTTTAAAATAGAAAAAGAGGCAAAAGAACAGCCGTTGTATTGGCAGTCATATGAAATAATATCGGAATTCTTATACTTTTGTATTTTTCTCTCAGTAGCATCAAAATCGTGCCTAGGAAAAAGGCATAAATAATGGTAAGACCTGTATGAACAAAAGCAAATAACAGAGTTGTAAATAGCATCGCCCACTTGTGAGAACAAATTTTATCAAAACTTTCTAATATTTTACCTCTATACATGTACTCTTCTAAAATTGGACCTAAAAGGCCTGTTTCAAGCACTAAATAAATATTGCAGTTAGAGAAAGTCGTATTCGTTATTTTATAAATAAGGATATTCATAAGACTAGAAAATAGAATTCCAAAGAGGATAAGAAATAAAATATCCTTCTTAGGAAAAGACTTTTTTTCTTCTTTTTCATAAAATAGAAATATACAAAAAAGAGTATAGAAAATAGATACAATATAAGATGTATTTTTAAATAAAGACGTTTCTAAAAGGGTATCCGTATTCATTTTAGTGATACCCTCTAAAAAAAGAGTTGCAAGAAGGATAACAGCCATATTTCCTATCCAAACAAAAGCCAACATCAAAATCATTTTCAATATTTCTCTCAACTTATTCACAATCAAATTCTTCCCTTCCTATCCTAACAGCAATTATAACATAATCCATTTGAGGCTACAATGCCTTATTTTCATGCTATAATGAAAAGGGTGAAAAAGTATGCAATTAAAAGATTTAGAAAAAAACTACGACAAATTGCAAAAGAAATATGGAGCTAAGGAATTAAACTCCATTTATAATGGTGGATGTACCAAAAATCCAGATATTTGTTTTGTGTTTATGAATCCAACAGGAAGAAATGTAGCCTCATTAAAATCATGGAAAGGAATCCGTTCTCCTTGGCTAGGAACTAAAAATATATGGGATTTATTTTTCCCTTTGCATCTTCTTGATAAAGATATTTATACGAATATCAAATCGATAAAAGGAAGTGAGTGGAGTGAAGAATTTTCTTTAGAAGTATATCAAAATATAGAAAAACATAACATTTTTATTACCAACCTCGGAAAATGTACACAAGTAGATGCTAGAGAATTACCTAATTCCGTTTATCTAGAATACTTAGACTTACTAGAAAAAGAAATTGCCATTATTCAACCAAAAGTAATTGTTCTTTTTGGAAACCAAGTCAGTTCCATTGTTTTAAATGAAAAAATTTCTGTTTCCAAAGTACGTAAGCAATGTTTCTTAAAAGAGATAAATGGTCAAATCTATAAATTTTATTCCGTTTACTATCCTGTTGGAAATGGACGATTTAATCTAGATAAGGCAATAGATGACATCCAGTGGATTATAGATACAGAACTAAAAAAAGTAGAAACTTCATCATAGCTTTTCTACTTTTTTTATTACCAAAAAGCAAATGCATATTCTCCCATTATTTGCTAAAAAAATATTAATACGCTTATTATTTTAATCTTTCTTTACAAATTTTTGTGTTCTGTTTTTTAGAATGATATAGTCTCTTTTCTACATAAATATATAATTGTAATTTAATTTTTAACATAAAATTATATTTTTTACAAGCGTTTTCTATGGCTTCATGTAAATTTTCTTCCGCAACCATATTTAATAAAGCATATAATTGACTTAACAGTTCTTGCTGTTTCATTTGGATATAAATCTCATTGGCCATATGTAGGGTTGTCATTGTGCGTAGGTCTTGCTCATCCAACAGGTCACTTCCATATTTTCTAACTTTTTCTACACCTTCAATAGATAATATATTGATATCATTTATCTCTATATAATCGTCTAATTTTAAAAATAACCATAAATGTTTTTCACTAAAATTCTTCCAATCAATTTGAGATAAACTACTTTCGAAATCATCATCCTTGTTTGTAATATTCATCTTAAGTAAGTGTTCTTCTTCCTTTTGCGTTTCCATTTCTACTCTACTACCACTATTCTGAAATACTTCCTTTATAAACCTTTGTGCGGCTTCTTGAAGCACATCAAATTGAAATGTTGGTTGTAACTCACTATATTTTTTTTGAAATGCCCGTAGCATAGTACCACATTTCCAATTTTGAGCAATATCTAAATAAAGTGGATCCATACCATTCATATTTTCAAAATCTTCTTTTGTATATTTTCCTTCCTCTAAAACTTTTTTTCCAATCTTTTTCATTTCTGTATAAACATTTTCTTTCAATTGTTGCAAAGCAGATTGAAACGCATCTCTTTGCATTTCCCCTTTTTCTATAATTTTTTCTATATCTGTATACATATTTCCATACTCCCCTTTCTTTTAAAAGGATATTATAGCATATTTCTCTTGCTTGTCAAATTACAAAAAAAGCGTAACAAAACGCTTTTTAATCGATAGAAATCAGTTCATATTCTCTTGTTCCAAATCCAAGGTCACTTGCTGCTTCAATGGTATGTATTCCATGTCTTGATTCAATTCTCTCTACGAAATGGTCTCTTCCTTCCTCTTTTGAGTTATAAACCAAATCAATACAAGCCTGGTCTATAGCAATAGGGTCAGTCGATGCTAGAATGCCAATATCTTTCATACAAGGATCTTCTGCAACTGCACAACAATCACAATCCACAGACAGATTACTCATGATATTGATATAAACAATTTTATCCTTCAATAATTGTACGACAGAGGAAGCTGCATCTGCCATCGCTTCTAAAAATTGCATTTGGTCTACTTGAAACATTTCTTCAAAAGTACCATTTTCATTTCCAATACAATGAATATAAGACTTTCCATGAGAAGAGGCAACACCAATTGACAATTGCTTTAAAGCTCCACCATATCCGCCCATAGGATGCCCTTTAAAATGAGATAATACTAGCATTGAATCATAGTTATCTATATTTTTACCTATATAATTTTTTTGAATAACTTTCCCATTTGGAATTTCTAATACTTTATCAGGCCCTTCTGCGTCCATTATATCAACCGAAAAATACTGACTCCATCCATGCTTTTCCATTAATTTCTCATGTTTTTCTGTTGTATTTCTCTCTCCTTCATAAGCTGTATTGCACTCTACTACGGTTCCCCCTACATATTCTATCATATCTTTAAAATACGCAGGATGTAAAAAGTTTTGATTCCCTTCTTCTCCTGAATGTACCTTTACAGCTACTTTTCCTTCCAATTTCTTTCCTACTTTGTCATAAATTTTCACTAAACTTCCACTTGATAAATTCTTTGTAAAGTAAACCTTCGCTTTTTCCATTTTCTCTTCTCCTTTTCTGATTTTATTATAGCATACATTTTTTTGCCCAAACATAGAGATATTAATAAGAAGGATTGGTCTATAAAGGATATCTACTCCTTTTTAATCTAAATCCTCGCTTTTTTTAAGAAGTTCTTTTAAAACAAAATTATTTTTAAATTCTTCACTTTTGTAATAGGCACAGGCATCTTCTTTCGCATGTTTTAAAATAGAAAAATCTTCTTTAAAATTGGCAAGTTTAAACACTTGGGTACCACTTTGTCTGCTTCCAAACAAATCTCCACTTCCGCGAAGACGAAAATCTTCTTCACTAATTTTAAATCCATCGTTTGTTTTGGTAAGAACAGAAAGTCTTTCGGTTTCATAATTGCTAATTAAGATGCAATAAGACTGTAAATCACTACGTCCTACCCGTCCTCTTAATTGATGAAGCGCAGAAAGTCCAAACCGATAACTGTCAAAAATAACCATCATCGTCGCATTGGCTACATTGATGCCAACTTCAATCACCGTCGTACTAATTAGGATATCAATGCTTCCTTCTTGAAAAGCATTCATGACTTCTTCTTTTTCTTTGGCTTTCATCTTACCATGTAAAACGCCTATTTTATAATACTTTCCAAAAGCTCGATTCATTTTTTTCTCTAATGTATAAACATTCTCTAAATCGATTTTATCACTTTCTTCTACTAAAGGGGCAATCACATATATTTGATGGTTTTGCTTTAATTCTTCTAACATTCGTGTCAATACTTCTTTTAAATCCTCTTCTTTTTTTAAAAGAGTAATAATTTCTTTTCTACCACTGGGAGGAGATGCAATACTCGAAATATCCATATCACCATAAATGGTTAAAGCATAGGTTCTTGGAATCGGTGTGGCACTCATATAAAGTACATCAGGTGTAATGCCTTTGTTTTTTAAACTTCCTCTTTGGTTGACTCCGAATCGATGCTGCTCATCTGTAATCACAAGTCCTAAATTATTGTAAATGACATCATCTGTAAATAATGCATGGGTTCCAATGATCATATCTACTTCTTTATTGGCAATTTTTTCTAAAATTTCTCTTCGTTCTTTACTTTTCATCTTCCCCGTTAATAAGGCCACATGGACATCAAAAGAAGAAAGAAGATTCAAAACTGTATCATAGTGTTGGTGTGCTAAAATCTCAGTAGGAGCCATTAAACAACTTTGGTACCCACTTAAATAATTCATGTACATGCTAAGAATCGCAACGATGGTTTTCCCACTTCCTACATCTCCTTGCAAAAGACGATTCATTCTTTTTTCAGAAGATAAATCTTTATAAATCTCTTCTATACTTTTTCTTTGATCTACAGTAAGAGAAAAAGGCAAAGACTGGATGACTTCTTCGACTTTTGTAAAAGCAATACTTCTTTTTAACCCTATTTTCATCATTTTATTTTCTTTTAATTCTGTCATTTTCATCATAAAAAGGAAGAGTTCTTCATATTTAGCCCGGCGAAGAGCCTGTTTTAATTTCTGTTGACTTGTTGGATGATGTATTTCTAAAATGCTTTCCTTTTTGGACAGTAAATGATACTTTTCGACATATTCTTTAGGAATAAAATCAATAGGATAAACGTCTTTTTTCAGTGCTTGATCAATAAACTGTGCTATTTTCATAGAGGATATTCCATTCGTTGTATGGTAGACGGGTTCTATGCTTTCTTTTAAAATAGGTCCAAAGCGTATTTCGGACGCAACTATTGTTTTTACATGTTTATCTATTTTTCCAAAAATAGTAAGACAAGAGCCTACTTTTATGGATTGTTTTAAATAAGAACGATTAAAAATAACTATATTTAAAATATGTGTTTCCGTTTGCAATGGAAAAGAAATTTTACTTAAGTTTTTATAAATGTAAAAAATTTTAGGCACACCCGCTACTACCCCATCGATAATAACAAATGCATCCCTTAATTCTTTTAAATTGCTCTTTTTGATCAAATCATACCGAAAAGGATAATATTCAAGTAAATCTGCTTCATTTTCAATTCCTAATTTTTTAAGTAATAAAAGCGATTTTTCGCCAATTCCTTTCATTTCCCTTAAGTCTGTCATAGAGCACCTCTATTCCTATTATAGAAAACATTTGTTTGTCTGTCAACCGACTAATTTATTTTTTTCTTTGAAAAGGAATGGTTTTTTATAATGAATACAATCTACGTATTCTAATAACTGATCCATGTTTATATTCTTTTCTGCCTTTAGATAGTACTTATCCTTCCAAAAATAAATCTCATTTTTTTTTAATATATCCTTGGGAAGTACTAGAATATCTTCAATCTCATAAAGAAATTCTTCTTCAATAAGTTCAATTCGTAAATCAATTTCACCATCAAAATAATCAAAATAGTCCAATCGATCGCCATCAATTTCTAAAATAAGTCCATAGAGAGTATCGCTGTAAGCCCTCACTTCATAAAATCCTTGTACTTCTATAGCATAATTATATTTTAATTTTAAAAGAATATTTTTTAAATCCTTTTCTACCTCTTCCATAGTATTAAAGTCAATATGAATGTTTGGTAAATAAAGAATCATATCTTTTTTAGAGTTCATCTCAACTTTCATGAAATCACCTATTATTAGTGTATGAAAAAAGAATTATTTATCGCCTAAATAATTCTCTCTATTTTTTCTTGAATCTCTGATTTTCCTGTCTTGGTTACATTGGAAAACACCACAAAGTCATCCCCTACTCCTAATTCTAAATCAGCCAATATAACATTTCTTTGCATTTGATGTTTTGTAATTCCTACTTTATCGGATTTGGTTGCAACAATCGTAACAGGAAGCTTGTAATATTTTAAAAAATTATACATCATGATATCATCTTCAGAAGGCTTATGGCGAAAATCAATTAACATAAACACTTGTTTTAAGTTATCTCTGCTAATTAAATAGTCCTCCATCATCAAGCCAAACTTTTTATGTTTTTCCTTGCTTAAATTGGCATATCCATATCCTGGTGCATCTACCAAATAAAAACGTTCATTGACCAAATAAAAGTTAATGGTTTGTGTCTTTCCTGGACTAGCGCTTGTTCGAGCATAATTCTTACGATTAATTAGTGTATTGATAAAACTACTTTTCCCAACATTGCTTCTTCCTACCAGTAAAAATTCTGGCAAATTGTCGGTTGGGTACTGACTACGTCTTACCGCACTCATTTTTAAATCTACTGAATTTATTTTCATGCATACACCTCTTTTTTATGTACTTCATTATAACATACTTAAAATCGTTTGGCTAGTTTTATTTTGTTTTTGCCAAAATCTCTTTTTGCCTTTCTATTTCTTGATAAAAAAGTTCTATTCCATCCTGTACTGCCACTCCCCTTTGCTCTTCTAAATCTTTTAATTTTGTAAAATATACCTTATAAGGTATATTAGTATCTATTCTATAGATACTAACTCCAAAAAAAGAGGGATGGTGGTAAAAATCTTTTTCAAAGGTAGATTTCAGTCTTTCAAACGATTCTATCTGTTTTCTACTTAACTTCTCAGGTAAATAAAGAAAACCTGCATACTTGCCATCAATCTTTCCAGCATTGAGTAACAATGCTATATTTCTTTTGGCAAGTTCTAGAGCAAAACCTTCCACAGAAAAATTTGGAGGTAATTCCATTTGATTTTCATCAAAGAATTCCTTTAGCAAATCAATATGTTGCTTTACGTCACCATGCTTTGTCTTTGTAACTATTTCCCCATCAAGGTCACTCTCTTTTCCATAAAAAAACCACAATAAATCAGAAATATTCATAAAATATACCTCTCTTTGTATTAACCTTCTATCTCGAACTCAAATTTTGTCTTTATATATACATTTGGTGCGATTAATTTTTCATAAATGGATGGAATTTCTTTCTTTAAAAAATCCAAATCCTCCAAAATAGAATAAGCTGTATCTTTTTTTATATGAAAAAAGCAATCATCTTCGATAAGTATTTCTTTAATCAATTGGTATTTTTCCAAATCATCTATACTACAAAGGCTAATTTTTTTATCGGTTATTTTTCTTAATTGTTCTAATAATTCCATCCTTTTTTTACCTCCAAATTTTTTTCAAACTTCTCATTGGGTATAGAAAGAATGCCTCTTTTTTTCATATTACGTAAATCAAGCCCACTTAAAAGAACACCTTCTTTTGCCTCTTCAAATACATAATAGGTATCTCCATTCTCACAATATTTGGATAAATCAACAACTACGATAGAATCGTATTTTTCTCCCTTTTTTTTATAACAGATCGTATAGGGAATTTCCTTTTGCAAACCATCTGCTATATTGGCATTCAACATGGAAGAAATATAATTGGTATAATGAGGAGAAGTTAAAATAGGGTTTATACCTAATTTAGATATAGAATCCATCATTTCCTTGATATTTTTTACTTCCTGTGGAATCATTTGTTTTAAACTTCTATATCTAACTTCCAGCCTTCTTCTTTCCTCTTTTAGAACTCTTTGGTACTTTTCATATTTTTTATCTGCATTTTCAATGGCAGAATGAATATCATTTTTAGGGTTTAGCGCCTCAAATCCAACTGTTTTTAAGCCTATTTTAACCCGTGTCCTATCATCAACTGTACTGATCTCATCGCCATTTTCCTTCTTTGTTGCATCTGCTTTAATAACAACGCCTCTGTAGGAAAACAGAGCATATCTCTTACTTCCAAAGGAAACAACAGCGTTTATGCCAACCTTTTTAAGTAAGCTTACATAAATAGCTGCAAAATCTTTCTTATTTTCTAGATTATCGTCTTTTTCATCTTTAAGGATAGGAAGAGAATCATCACTTTCTATTCTTTTACACAGCTCTATATATATACTTCTCGCTATAACAAAGTCATTTTCCTCAAGATTCACTCTTTTCAAAACTTCTCTTTCTAAGTTTTTATCCAGTTCTATTGTACAGAAGCTTCCATTCAAAATTTCATCATGTGGTGTTTCAAAAATGAAGTGACTTTTAATATCTTGAATACGCTCCATCTTGTGTTTAGGCAGTGCTATATGATTTTCTTCATAAAACCGTTCTAGGCTTAAAAAAGAGTCAATATAGTTTGTAAGAGAAATAGGAGCAAAATCCTCTTTATGTTCTTCAAAATTTAAAAATTTTTCAAAAGTAGACTCATCTGATAGAATTGCCATCAATCTACAAATAGGAATTTCATTTTTAGGCGTATTTTGGTACTCCTCATATGAATAATGAGGATAAATTTCCTGCAACTGCTTTTTATAATAAGAGTTCAGATAATTTATTTTCTCAAAGTATTTTTTTGGCAAAGTTGGATCGTTTTTTATAAAATGTTGCATTACTTTATTTAAAGCTATAATATAATCCAATTTTTGAATATTCTTAAATAGACTTTTTTCATTTTCAAAATTCATAACAAATTTTCTAAAAACAGTATCGTCTTTGAAAATTAATTCCAAAGTTGTTAAGGGTATAACCTTAAAATCTTTTTGTAATTCATCCATATATATTCTCCCTTATTATCCTATTATTTTTATTATACCATAGTTTTAAATTTCCAAGCATCACAAATTACAAATTTTATAGTTTTTTTATTCCTTATATCATGCCTGGATTTCTTGTCATTACTTCTACCATTAGTATAACATTCGATCTTCTTCTAAAATAGATATAAAAAAATCCACTTTTTTATGGACTTTTTTTATTTTCTATATTGACTTATCATTTGTTTTTTCGACAATACCCAATCATAATTGTTACCTACGATGATGGAATCACAATAAGGGCAGACGGAACTGTTTACATTTTCTAAAGGTGCATTACAATTTGGACATTTATTTGCCTTTGTATCCATTCCTTTTATAAAAGTCATCTCGTAGTTGTAAATAAGCTTGTTTCTATCTGTTCCACGGACAACTTTATTATTTTGATCAACGACATAATCGAGACATTCAACAGTCATTCGAACCCTTAGAGCAATGGTGTTTTCTATTTTTTCCATTCCAACGACTTCAAAGGCTTTCATTTCAAAATCTTTCATAATATTCGTTTGTTTTTTCATATGAAGAGCCACTAATTGTGAATGGTATAAATTATAAAGCTCATCCGTTGTATACCTTCTTAAAGTATCATAATCAAAATGCATCCAAGCCTCTTGTATGTTTTTATAAATAGCAAATGCCTGCATACGGAATGCATTTTTATCGAAATGAGGAAGAACTTCTTTTATCTTAGTAATATCATATGGATTCATAGAAAATTGGCTTACTGTAGTGGTGGATTGATTACTATTTTTTTTAGATGCGACAGTTATAAAAACAACAACAACTACAGCTACAACAACAATAATAAGTTCAAATCCTCCCATATCGCTATCAGAAGAACTAGATCCACTACTCCAAGAAGAACTTCCGCCCCAAGAGGAACTTCCTCCGCCCCAAGAACTAGATCCTCCACTGTAACTTCCATCCCATCCCGAGTCAGCACGCGCTGGAACGGTTTTTAATATGCATCCTAAAAGTAGCAAAGTCACTATAAATACATAACTTACCTTTTTCATAAATACCTCTATTCTTACTATTATTATAGCATTTATTTTCCTTTTCTTTAAAGTTTTAGGATAAAAAATTCACATTTTTTGTGAATCTTTTATCCTACAGTTTTCAAGGAAACGAGTACCCAATCCTTTTCTTCTAAATTGTATGTTGTACCACAATAAGCACAAAGTCCACTCGCATTTACATCGATAGAAGCCCCACACCCTGGACATTTTCTAACGCTCCCTTGTTTTGTAAAATTGATTTTTTTTCTGAAAACAAGATAGTTTTCTTTTTCTACTCTATCTGTATTCACTCCACTAATAACGTTTCCATCTTCATTCATTAAATAATCCATATATCTAGATGTAATGTTGACTTCTATCTCCATAAAATTTTCTTTTATCTCTTGTCTTAAAATCGTTGTTTGTTTGACATTAATCTCATCATACATTTGTATCACATTTCTTTGATGTAAGGAATCCACTTTAGAGATAACCTCATGATAGACTTCATCACTCACAAAATGTCTTATTTTCTTAGGTTCCTTCATCATGATTGCTAAATGGACTTGAATAAATACATTATCAACAAAGGATTTAAATTTACTCTCTGTAAATTCACTATCGTATTTTAAAATTTCGTTCATAAATTAACCAATTTTTGCTCCACAGTTGCTACAGAAATTCCCTGTTGCTTTCGTTCCACAATTGCTACAAAATTTTGCAGCCACTGTATTTTCTTCACTTGTAATTTCTTCTTTTGCTTCTTCCTTTGCAACTGGCACTTCTGTTGGTGCTTCCACTGGCTCTTTTGCACCAAAGATTGTACCTGGTTCTGGCATCGCCGTCTCTTGCTTTTCTACGGTGGTTGCATTTTGATTTACTTGCCCCATAAAACTAGAAGCAGCTCCTGCAGCCATATTCATACCAGCAAAACCCATCATTGCTCCATTATCATTGCTAGCGGCGTTTTCCATAGCAGATGCAGCTGACTGTGCCATAAGTCCTGCTTGTAAATTAGGGTTAGAAAAGATAGTTGCATCATCAATGCGGCTTACTCTCTTCATGGATTCATCCGTTAGGTTAATATCCCCAATCGCAACATCGGTAATTTCTAAACCATATTGTCCTCTCCATGAATCATCCAAACAACGATTCATTTCATCAGAAATATCACTTCCATAAAGTCCCATATCTCCAAAAGATACTTTTGCTTTACGCATCACAACAGAAATGGCTTGTGTAATTTGTTCTACAAACTTTGTCTTTAATTGGCTTCCAATCACCTCTTCATAAGTGACAGTATCTTTTGGATTACTTCCTATCACACTAGAAATTAAAAGCGCTGGATTCACAACCTGAAATGCATATTCTCCAAAAAAGGTCACTTCTAGCATTCCATATTTTTCATCGGTAATTTTCTTTGGTTGTGGACTTCCAAATTTATTTCCTGTAATAACCTTAGTATTCACATAATATACTCTTTGATCATGGGCTTCTTGTCCACCATAGGTGATACGTCTTCCCATTGTTTTAATGGTTTCTTTAATTCCTTTGAAAAAACCACCTTCAAAAACGGTTGGTTCTGTACTACTATCATAAGTATAAGAACCACTTTCAGCTGTAAACTCTGTAATCGCTCCATTATCAACGATAAGCATACACATTCCTTCTGGTACAACAATCGTACTTCCATTTGTAATTATGCCCTCACTTGGATGTTTATTTCCTTTCCCATGACGTACGTCTCCTCTTTGAATTAAAACATTATTTGCCACTTCTGGACAAACGACGAACTCTTTAAATTGATCTCCAAGTCCAGACGAAACTGAACTTGTAATTGCTTTAATTAAGCCCATAATTCACTCTCCATTCTATACTCATTATAACATGTTTTTTGTAAATTGAAAACAAGGTTCCCTTTTCTTAACATAGTCTTCACAGAAATTAATCTTTCCATTCTATTTGTCATTTTTAAGGACCAAAATTGATATCTTATTTCCAATGGATAGAGATGAGCATATTATTTCTAAAATATTAGCTACTATATTCACTTGTAATTCCAAAATACGTTTCTAATGTCAGCCAATCTCCATTATTATAAAGTTTTGAAGCAAGTTCTTCCCCCACATAGCGATAATGCCAAGATTCATAAATATACCCAGTTTCGTTTGTTTTCCCTTTTGGATATCTTAAAATAAAACCATACTTATAACAATTTTGATGCAGCCACTTCGCTTCTTTGGTATTATCGAAAGCAGAACTAATCGTATTCACATCAAAAGCTAAACCCGTTTGGTGTTCCGAGTGTCCAGGACGCGCTGAATAGGTGTCTGCTTCTTTTTTACCATCACGTGCTACATAATTATTGTAAAGTGTATTTTGTTTATTGTAAGATCGAAATCCACTCGAAATATAGATATTTAGTCCTTCCTTTTTGGCTGCATCACGCATTTTATTGAATGCATTTACTGTTGCATCTGTAAGTCCATTCCCATAATTAGAAGGTAGTGAATATGTTTTATTCGCAATTAATAATCCATCAATATATGTTACTCCATTTTTAATTTCTCCCTTGAATCCTTTTGAAGTGGTAAATGTCTTATTCTCTGTTTGTGATGGAACCTTCGGTTTAGAAGTCGTATTCTTCTTTTCTTTTACAATTAGCTTTGCTTCTTCCCTTGCTTCATTTCCACTTGCATCTTTGGCAACATAATAAATGGTATATTCCCCTACTTTATTGAAATCATATTCTCCCTCTACAACCACTTGTATCTCTTCTTTGGAATTATCACTTGCCTTAACATCTTTTAATAAATCTATTTTTACACCTATTTCTGTTGTCCATTCCTTTTTATAAGTTAGTGTTGGTTTTTCTGTATCTTCAACGGTAATTTCGAATTCATAAGTCTTTTTCCTTTTCCACCTATCTTGAACCACTACGGTTAACTTACCCTCTCCTAGTTTATCGGTTACTATCTTCTCACTTTTTAAAAGCTTTCCGTTTTGCACAGAAATAATTTCTTTGGTTTCTATTTCCTCGTACAAAGAAAAAGTATTCTTTTTTAAAACAACCTTGGGACTCTGTAAGAGGGAAAATCCAATACAACTTCCCATAAGCAAAAAAATAATCACAATAACTATAATAAGTATTCTTTTTCTCATAACATCACCCTTTTTATTATTATAGCACTATTTTTTCTTTTTGTATTATCTCTATTCTTTTCCAATTCACTTTTCAAAATCAGAAGGAATCCCCTTTTCAAAATGCAACTCCACTCCTGTTACTGGATGTTTTAGAGTAAGGGAACTAGCGTACAAATACAAATGTTTATAATTATCCTTTATTCCATATTTTTTATCTCCTAAAATAGGGTGTCCTATCTCTTTAAAAGAAACGCGAATTTGATGCTTTCTTCCTGTTTCAATTGTAATAGTAACAAATGAAATATTGTTTTTAAACTTTTGACACGAGTACTTTGTAATTGCTTCTTTCGTAGAAGCATTTTTTCTACTCACGAAAACAAATCCAGCTTCGTTTTCCTTTAAATAAAATTTTAGTGTATCTTCTTTTTTTACTTTTCCATGAACTAAAGCCTTATACTCTCTTTTTGTTTTGGCCCAATTTTTTTGTAAAATTTCTTTTACTTTTTCACTTTTCGCAAAAAGGAGTAAACCCGCTGTATCATAGTCCAATCGATGAACAATATAAATTTTATTTTGCTTCCCTTTTTGCTTTACGTAAGAAGAAACCTTAAAATAAAGGGTATTTTCTCTTGTTTTGGCATCAGCAATCGTAAGCATTTGATAAGGCTTATCCACAACAAGTATATATTCATCTTCATAAAGAAGGGGTATTTCTTTATCAATTCGTTTGATAATGTCTACCTTATCTTTTTCTTTTAGACAAAAATCATAAGCAGTTCGTACTTTCTTGTTTACTAAAATTTCTTTATTTTTTAGGTGTTGTTTACTTTGTTTTTTAGAGAATCCTTTTTTCTCTAAAAAAGAGAAAAGACTACACTCTTTTTCTACATTGTATTCCATTATTCTACCCCTTTTTGAAAGAATTGTTTTATTTTCTTTAAATGGAAAAAAAGGAGTAAATAAAGAATACCAAGTAAGAAGCCCAAAAGAACATCGCTCGCATAATGTACCCCTAAATACACTCTACTCATACCAATAAGGGAAATATAAAGGGTTGCTAAAACAATAAGAATAATTTTAGAATGTCTATTTTTTAATCTTCCACAAAATAGAAAACATAAAAAGCCTACAAAAACGATACTCACCATCGCATGACTCGATGGCATACTATATCCTGGTTCAAAAGTAAGAGCAATACCTATAGGTCGCTCTCTTTGAAAAATAAGTTTGAAAACGTTACTAATAATAAAAGGAAAAGCAAGATGAAAACTTACAAAGAAAGAGATGATTTTTCTAGGATGAAAAATCCAAAAGAGAATACAAATCATAACAAATAAAAGCGTAATACTAGAAATACTTAAAAAGAAATTTGTCATAAAGTCACTTTGAAGAGAAATGATTACATTATAAATAGTCGTATCAAAATAAGCCGTGTGATGATTTAAAATGAGAAAGATAAGAAGACATGATAAAATGGTACATGCCCCAAATAAAATTTTCTTCATCTTTTCTCCCTTCTAGCAAAAAACTTGGAGAAATTCTCCAAAATTTTTACGATTTTTGTTTTAGTGCTTTAAACATTTTCTTCCATAAACCTTCTGAAGAATAGTTTAAAATACCTACTTTATAAATTTTAAGTCCAAAATGAATTAATAAATAATCAAATAAAATGGCAATTCCAATCGATAGTAGTACATCTAAAATACCAATTTGTCCAACCACAAATAAGGATGGAGATAAAATAGCTGAAATCAATGGTACGTAAGATAGAATACGAATAAATAAAGCTCCTTTAAAGGTGGAAGCCATAATCGCTAAATAGTAGCCAACCAGTAAAATAATCATAATAGGGGTTTGCAATTGTTGAAAATCTTCTGTATTGGTGGTAATGGAAGCAAGAACACCGGCTAAAAGCGAATAAGCGACAAAAGTAATAATCATCAAAAGAAGAGATAAAGGTATTACATAAGTAAGTTGAGAAGCAAGGCTACTTTCAAAGACTTTTGAAACCGTTCCTCCGATCATAGTATCGAGGCCTGTAAATAAATGGTTCGATGAAAGTACGTTTTTAACAACCAAACCAAGTAAGAAGTAAACAATGAGAAGTCCTCCTTGCAATAGAACAAAGATATTTCCCGATAAAATTTTGGATGCAAAGTGGGTTTTGGCACTGACATTGGAAATAATGATTTCCATACCCCTTGTTGTTTTCTCATCGTTGACTTCGGCTCCTATCATTTGGACTAAAAAGATGGTTAACATAAAAAATGGTAAAATAATCATTGGAAATACTGTTTTCATCACCATTTCCATATTTTCATCTTCGGTTTTCTTTGTTTCATCTAAAATTTCTCTTGTAATAGAAACAGGACCGACGATTTTTTCTACATCTTCCATCGAAACATCCACTTTCGAAGTCGCAATGATGGTTTTGGTATTATTGACTGCTGTAGATAAAAGTTGGTAATCAATGGTATCAATAAAGCCATCACTCATTAAAGTGACATCTAAAATTTTATTCTCATCATTTCTAATGATAAAAGCATACTTTTTACTTTCTCCTTCTATAAACTCTTTGATTTCTCCTTGTTCTGTATAAGGAAGAACTTCATAATTTTTACTATCTTCCCCATAATAACCTTTATCGACAGTATAAATTTGTTCTTTTAAAATGTCGTAAGCCTCACCAGTTTCATCCATTACATAGATTTTTAAAGGTTCATCAAAGTCTCCACCAAAGAACTTGATAATGGAGTTGATATTAAATATGCCAACAATACCAAGGCAAAGTAAAATATTGGCGAGAACAAACCATTTGGTTTTTATTTTTCTCTTTAAGCTAACACTGGTTAGAAAAAACAATTTATTTCTCATACGCTTCACCTACTTTTTCAATAAATATTTCATTTAAACTGGCTTCTTCAACCACAAATTTTGTAATGTTCGCATCTCTTAATTTTTTAAATACTTCTGGAACTACATCCCCATTTTCAATTTTTACAATATAGTCTTGTCCCTGTGTAACATTGATGACTCCTTTTACTTTTTTTATTTCATCTAAAGAGAAATCTCCTTGGATTAAAATATTCTTCTTTTGATACTCCTCTTTGATATCTTTTAAATCTCCAGCGAGTACACTTTTTCCATGAAGAAGAACAACGATTTTTTTACAAAAGAGTTCTACGTGTTCCATACGATGAGAAGAAAATATAATCATACTCCCTTTTTTGGATAAATCTAAAATTTCTTTTTTAAAAAGTTCGATGTTAAAAGGATCCAGTCCTGAGAAAGGTTCATCCAAAATAAGGAGTTTTGGTTCATTTAAAATAGCCGTAATAAATTGTATTTTTTGTTGATTTCCTTTGGATAATTCTTTTATTTTCTTATGTTTATATTCCGTAATGGAAAATTTTTCCAGTAAAGTATCAAGTCTTTCTTCAATTTGTTTTTTACTCATTCCTTTTAGCGTTCCATAAAAAACACATTGGTCATAGACCGTCAATTTGGTAAGTAAACTTCTCTCTTCCGTTAAAAAGCCTATTTTATCAGTCACACTATAATCGATTTTTTTATTATCTAGTGTAATTTTTCCTTCTGTTGGTTCAAGTAGTCCCATAATCATACGAAATGTAGTCGTCTTTCCAGCACCATTCACACCAAGTAATCCAAAAATCTCTCCTTCTTTTACAGTAAATGACAAATCATCCACTGCTTTAAATTCTCCATAATATTTTGTTACATGTTCTACTTTAAGCATAATTTCCTCCTTAATGTTTTATTTTAATCACTGTATAAAAAATAAGATAAATCATTAACTGTATTCCCACAAGTAAACCTAGTACTTCCGAATAAGTCATTTGATTTAAGAAAGCACAAACAATACTGACTAATCCTTCTAAAAAAATACTGCATCTAAATGTACAAGCCATGGCCATATGATAAAGATACTGATACCTTTCATCCTGTGCTTTGGTCTCTATATTGTATTTTACTTTCTTATTCTTATAAGAGATGCCTATAAGTACAAAAAAGTAAATGGCAACGGATACAATTCCTACCACAAATCCTAGAATGTACTCGTGAACCTCCTTACTTTGCGGGCAACAAAAGTTATACACAAGTAATGCTATTCCTATAATAAGACAAAGGCTCGCATCCACTAGTTTATATTTCATTTGCTTTGTCACTTTGCTCCTCCTTGTAAATAAAGATTTCCTCTATTGTTCTTTTAAAATGCGTAGCAATTTTAAAAGCCAATATAATCGAAGGATTATATTTCCCTTTTTCAATCGAAATAATCGTTTGCCTTGATACGCCTAGCGCATAAGCCAGTTCCTCTTGGGTTTCACCTAATTCTTTTCTATATTGTTCTACTTTGTTTTCCAAAGAATCCCTCCTTTGTAAAGTTAACTTTACCACCATTATAAAACAAGAAATATCAACTGTCAAGTTTATTTTACATAAATAAGCTTTTTCACGGTTTTCTTTTTTTACCAAAAAAAGTATAGTATTTTTTAGTAACTTTTTATAAGTTTTTAAATGTCGTTAAACCTTTATTTATAAGTATTTATAACTTTTTTATTTTTGAAAGATATTTACATATATTATTATAATTTCTCATGTTTTCACTTTCAAAAGTAGTAAATTAATAGTAAAAAACATCAAAAATTTTATATTTTTGTTTTAAAATAAAGTTTTTTATTAAACAATAAATCTTTTTGAATATAAAAAAGCAAAATAATTTTAAGGTTTCTTATTTTGCTTTTTATTTGATTACTATTACAAAAAAAGGACGCTCATTTCCTCTTTTTTAATTCCAAACTATAAAAATAAAATTTTAAGATTTTAAATATTTTTTTACGGCTCGTAAGCTTCCAAACATACCAACAACAATTCCAATTAAAATTAAAACCCCTGAAACTTGAAAAATAAAAGGTTGTGGTATAATCAAAGTAATTAAATCAGAAAATAGTTTTCCATCGAAACGATTATACATGGCTGTATAACCATAGGTTGTTAATAAAATAGGAAGGATAGCTCCTAGTAACCCTAAAACAAGGCCCTCAATAACAAAAGGAATTTTAATATTGATATTTGAAGCACCTACAAGCCGCATAATTTCAATTTCCCTTCTTCTTGAAAAAATCGTGATCTTAATGGTATTAGCAATTAAGAAGGCAGTTACAACAATCAGTGCAATGACAACAATATAGCTTCCTTTTCTTACTAGATCAAAAATAGATACCAACTGTTCTATCATTCCCTCTCCATACTTAACAGTTCCAACTCCTTTTAATTCTTGGATTTTACTAGCCGTTTCCCCAATAAAATCCACATCCTTCACTTTTAAAAGATACGTGTCTTGTAAAGGATTTTCTTCTTCACTCCACCCACTCATAATATTTCGATACGTTTCTGATTCATTCATCATCTTCTCTTGTATTTCGCTTTTTGATTCATAAGCAATGGTGTCTACATTGTCTATTTTTTGCATTTCTTGCCTAAGTGTCTCTTTTTCTTCTTCTGTGATTTTTTTATCCAAAAAAGCAACAATTGTAGCATTTTTTTCCACTTTATCTGTAAAATTATTTACATTAAATGTTAGCAGTAATGACAAGGATACAACAATTAATGTAATTGTAATACAAGTAATCGAAGCAAGAGACAAAGAAAAATTTCGAAATACACTTTTAAAGGCATCTCTTATATTTCTACTAAGAATTCTTACTGCTCTCATTGTTATATGTTCCTTTCGCATAATCTTTTAAAATTCTTCCATTATCTAATTGAATGGTTCTATTTTTGACTCTATTTACAATATCAATATCATGAGTAACCATAATGATAGTCGTTCCCAGCTTATTAATCTCTTCTAAAACTTCCATAATCTCATCACTGGTTTTTGGGTCTAGATTTCCTGTTGGTTCGTCACAAATTAATATTTTAGGACCATTAACAATACTTCTAGCAATCGCGACCCTTTGCTGCTCCCCTCCCGATAATTCATGAGGATAGTTTTTCGTTCTGCCTTTTAACCCAACTAAATCTAAAACCTTAAGAACTTTCGTATGAATTTCGTCTTTAGGAAGGCCCAATACTTCTAGTGTGAAAGCTACATTTTCATAAACATTGAGCCTACTTAGTAACTTGTAATCTTGAAATACAACTCCTATTCTTCTTCTCAGTTTATATACCTTATTGTTCCTTAATTTGCTCACATCTAAACCACCAATAAAAATTTTACCTGCTGTTGGACGTTCCTTGCGATAAAGCATATTTATAAGTGTCGATTTCCCACAGCCTGTTGGACCAATAACAAAAACAAACTCACCCTTATCAATCGATAAATCCATATTATGGATGGCTACAACTCCTGTCTTAAATTGTTTTCTAACTCCAATACATTCAATTAAGGCCATAAACGTCATCCTCTCTATTTTTCATTATAACAAATTTTTCTTCTATTGTCCACCAAAGGATTGGTAGGAATCTACCACCAAGAAGAAGGCATCGGCATCAATTTTATGTATAGCTTCTTTCACAACAAAGTATTCTTTCGTTGGAACAATGCACATAATTACTTTTTGTGTTTTTCCTGTATAGCCCCCTTTCCCCTCCAAAATAGTTACACCATGTTCTAAATAGTGAATCAAAAAACTTTTCATTTCCGCTTCGCAGTTGGTTACAATATAAAAGCATTTTGTTTGACTGATACCAAGCATCACTTTATCTGCCATTAAGCTAATAATGTAAAGTACCATAATAGCATACATTACCTTTTCAAAAGCAAAAAATCCTCCCTCTCCTAGGAAAAAACCTGAGGCTACAACAATCAAACCATCACTTGCTAGCATTGCCTTTCCAATGGATATATGTGCATATTTGGAAACAATTTGATTAATAATATCTGTTCCCCCTGTTGTAAATCCTGATTTAAAATTAATTCCAGACCCTATCCCTGCAATGACTGCCCCAAAGATAACATTCAATAATATATCATTCGCATCAAAGTGAAGTTGTGTTCCAATAGAAGAGGTAAGTTCCACACAAAGAGGAAACAGAATGGAGCCCACCAAAGACCCTTTCGTTTTTTCAAACCCAAGAACAAAATAACTAACAATAAGTAGTAAAATGGATAAGATTAAAATGACTATGGATGGACTAAGATGAAGTGTTTCTTTGGTAATAATCGAAATTCCAGATACACCCCCATAAACAATATTGTAAGGCAAAAAGAACAAATTAAAAGATAGGGCTAAAAGTAAGCATCCTATAAAAAGTTGGACATATCTAGATAATAGGTTTCCTGATAAAATCGTCTGTACTAGTTTATCATCCAATTTCACTTTTTTCTTAAACATCATTTCCCCTCCTTCTTAAATTATCATGAATAAATTCGTCAATTTCCCCATCCAATACGCCTTTTACATCACCAGTTTCTGTTCCTGTTCGCGTATCTTTTACTAGCGAATAGGGATGCATTACATAATTTCGAATCTGTGAACCAAAATTGATATCGGCATTTTCCCCTTGGATGGTGGACATTTGCTTATTTCTCTTTTCTTCCTCTAATAGATAAAGTTTACTCCTTAAAAGATGCATCGCTGTTTCTTTATTTTGAATTTGACTCCTCTCATTTTGACAAGTGACAACAATTTTTGTTGGTAAATGCGTAATACGGACTGCAGAATCTGTTGTATTTACACCTTGTCCTCCTTTGCCACTACTTCGGTAGACATCAATTCGAATATCAGTATCTTTTATTTCTATGGATACCGTTTCATCATCTAGTTTGGGTGTCACAGTAACAGAAGCAAAAGAAGTGTGTCTTCTTGCCCCTGCATCAAAAGGAGAAATACGGACCAATCGATGTACTCCTTTTTCCCATTTCAAATATCCATAGGCATACTCTCCTGTTATCAAAATGGAACTACTTTTAATCCCAGCTCCCTCTCCATCTTGCGTATCCAATTCCGTCCATTTAAATCCTTTCTTTTCGCACCATCTTAAATACATTCGCTTTAGCATAAGTGCCCAATCACAGGCCTCAGTCCCTCCCGCTCCTGCATGAAGTTCTAAAATAGCATCCATCCCATCATAAGGACCATTTAACAATAGTTTTGTCTCCAAAGTATCAAAGGCAATCTTACTATTTTTTAGCTCTTCCTCCATCATTTCTTTTAATTCTTCATCGTTTTCTTGCTTCAATAAGGCTATAATCTCTAAATTTCCCTTCATTTTATCTCTTACTGTTTTGGTGTCAAAATAAAATGATTTTAAATGATTGCATTTTTTTATTACCTCTTCACTTTTTTTTCTATCATCCCAAAAATGGGGTCCTTGCATTACTTGTTCCAATTCCTTTATTTTTTTTAGTGTTCCTTCTGGGTCAAAGTGACCTCCATAATTTCTCTATTTTCTCTTCCAATTCTGTATATTGTAAAAACAAATCACTTAATTCCATATTTTTTCTCCTTTTTCATATTGTTTTATGGTTCTTTCTATAAAACAATATCTATATTCTCATTTCATTATACTATATTCCACTTTCTTTTTAAAGAAATTTACAAGCTTTATTTCTATCCAATAAAAAAAGTTAGAAGCCTTCTAACCTTTTTTACTATATAGCCGCCATTATTAGTATAGCAATCGTAACAACTACTAATAAAGTAAGCACAAATTTCCAAATATGTTTTAAATATTCTTTATAAGAGATATTCATGTACTTAAGTCCAAGCACTAACATCACTGATGTTGGTACAACAAGGGACACAATACCATAAATTGATTGTACTGTAATAGAAATTATATTTATATCTTTAACCATTAAAGTTGTCATCGGATCATAGATTGCGAATAACAAATATGGATAAGAACTATAAATAATGCTACCAATACTACTGATTCCAGCAATAGCAAAATAATTGAATTTTGACGCCCCTCCAACCAAAGCATTTACAATCGTTTGGAAAAATGGGGTTTGTGTACTATTAACTGTATAAAGAAGAAGATTGGCAAAGATGACAACAACAGCAACAGGAAGCATCTCCTTTACTCCATCAACAAATGATTCCATAGCCTCTTTCATCTGTAATTTGTAAACCCACGCTGTTACTAATGATAAAAGAACAAGTAACATCACAAATTCATAATTGCCCCAATATCCAAATGCAGAGATAGAACCAAGTAATTTTTGGAAAATGGCAAAATCATTGATCGTAACCGATGTAATTTTCGTATACAATTCATCAAAGAAATCAATTTTAAGTGCACTCCAATTAAACATAGAAACAAAGACAAGCAACACTGTGATAATAAATAAAACAATACCTGTCGTTGGTTTTTTGCTTGCTTTTATTGTTTTATTATATAAGGGAGAGTCCTCTGTTTTCGTCTCTTCTTTCTTTGTACCCTTCTTTGGTTTTTTCTCTCCTTTATTTCCGATTAAAATAAAAGTCAATAAGGTTCCAAATACAAGGACAAATAAAACAATAGAATAGATAATTGTCGCTTCAATTTCAACACTTAGAAAATAATTAACATAATTATATCCATCCATATTGTATCCAACAAAAGAAGCCATTCCACCTACGATAATTGCACCAAATGTTGCTAAGAAAGACTTCATTTTATTGAATCCTAACGTTGTTAAAATAGCAATAGATAGTGGAATAAGTAAGAAAAGAGGTAAACTCAAATTTAATCCTGCTGTTATTAACGCATAAAACAAGGTCGTTAAAAGAATAAAGATTGTTTCCTTTCCTTTAAATTTCTTAGAAATTCCTTCCACCATACTTTTTAAAATACCAGTTTTGTTTAAAATACCATAAAGTCCCCCTACAGCAAGAACAACTAAAGCATTAAGTACAAACATTTGGTATACAGATGTGGCAATAGGATATAAGAATAAATCTCCTATTCCAAGTGGTGTAGTTGTTGTTTTAGTAAATACTCCACTAGAAAATGATCCACCTGGTATAATCCAAGTTAGTACAACATAAACTAAAAAAACGATTCCGATTGCTTTTAATAAATCATGTTTTTTCATAACTTATAACCTCCATTATAAGTATAGCAAAGTTTCTTTTAAATAGAAAGCTTTTTTTCCCAATAATTACCTTATTTTCAATAATTTTCATCTAATTTTCACGTTTTTTCTATCTATATTCTCTTTATTTTTTTGATAAAAGTGCAAAAAAAAAGAAAAAGGAATGAAATAAAACTAAAAAATTCTTTATTTCATATTCACTTTGGTTTTAAATCTGTTCTTTTTCATTTTTTACGATATGACATTTTATTTTCCTCGATATATATATATCTTTATCATTTTCATAGTAAACAAAAAATAGGAAAATAGATTTCCATATTTCCTATGTTCTTCTTTTTTCCTAAATAATACCACTAAAACAAATTTCCATTACAATTCATTTCATAAAGTACTTTTACTATGCACCAATGCTAATGATAAATTTTTTTAATATGCGTCTTCATGCTTTCAACAAACCTTATTTTATTTCAGATTTATATACATTAATTACAGGTCTAATTGGCATTAATCCTGAACTCCAATGATCAACAAAATATCTTGGATTAGAGTTATCATATCCCTCTTGATTAGCAACACATGGCCCACAGCTTAGATTATAATATGATTGACACTTTCCTGTAGTACATTTTGTTGTACTCATAGTAAGTCCTAAAAAATTAGATAAATCATACGTTCCCAAATAGTTATAATGATCTATTTCATCGTCATATTTAAAATTATTATCTATTGCAAACAAATCTTCTAACTTAATTAGACGAATGGTATAGTTGTCTACTTTTTTCAATTTTACATTTAATTTTTCTCCGATGCTATCTACATATTTTTTGATCTCACTTTGATTATAATTTATTTTTTCACTATTAAAAACTTCACTAGATATTTTTTCATAAATTTCACCTTGCATCGCTTCGTCATATGTATTTTTCGCTATTGCTGTTACATAATCACTTTTCTCATCGCTGTTTTTAATAATTATCCATTTTGAACCATTTTTTAATTCAATATTTTCAAATACTTCATATTTTTTATACTTTTCTTCTTTTGTTGGATTCTTTTCATCTGTTTTTTCTTCTTTTTGTGTTGGATTCTTTTCTTTTACCTCCTCTTTATTTGTTACCTTATCATATACTATATATCCCCCTAAGGCTATAATAATCACAGATAAAACAACAATTACAATATTTTTCTTCATACATTTTCTCCTTCAAAATTAAT
>CAMXQX010000007.1 GCA_947246355.1 uncultured Bacillota bacterium
GGCATTTTTGGACGTTTTTTCACTCTCTTAGTATATTTTCCCGTACTGGTCACCAAAAGAGCTCTAAGCGCCTCTAAAATCGAAAATACGAGGTGTTTATGATTGTCTTTATTCAAAACATGAGTATAAATATTTAAAGTCGTAGCAACGTCCTTATGACCCACTCTTTCACAAATTGCCTTGACATTGACTTTTTTTGATAGTAGCATAGATACATGCGTATGACGAAAATCATGAATTCGTATTTGTCTAACCTTAGCTAGCTTGCAAGCCTCATTCTTTCGTCTAGTTATGGTTGTATAAGCTAATTGAGTATTCCCGCCAAAGATGAAAAAATCTTTTGAAAAATTGGGATACTTTTTTTTATACATTTTTTCAAGCTGCTTGATTTCATTTTTTAGTTTAAAATCGATTTTGAACTTTCGTCTAGAACTTGGTGTTTTTGGTGAATTGAAACCTCTGTTTCCTTTTATCGTTGTCCGATTGATTGATACAGTATCATTTTCAATGTCTCGAAATGTTAAAGCTGTTACTTCCCCTAGTCTAGCCCCTGTAAAAAAGAGAAAATCAAATAAATACTTGAAAACAGTATCATCTACATGACTACTAAACTTTCTGTATTCTGTTAGACTCCAAACCTGTGCTACTTCTTCCGCAGCATCTCTATTTTTGATAATAAAACCGACTTGACTCACGACATTGTTCTCTAAGTCTAAATATTTATTCGCAAACCTGAAAAACATCGCTAACATAACATAGATGTCTTTTTTATATTTAAACTTAAATGTTTTTTTATCAATGAAATTTTGAAATTTAATAATATCTACCTTCGTGATTTCTTCCATTTTTCTATTTTCAAAAAATGGGATGATATAGAGTTTAAAAATACTTTTAGCCGAATCAATGCTTCTTTGCTTAAAATTTAAAGTAAAATACTCCTCATATTTTGAATAAGTTTCTGTAAAATCCATGGCACACTCCCCCAAGTTGGGTATAATACCATGAATTTTTATTTTGTCAAATTTATCACCTCCTATAATCTGTTTTTATCATAGCACACTTGACAAAAATTGAAAACATGTGCTATTTAGTAGTTAGTTGTATTTTTGCAAATCTTCCTATTTTCTAACTTAAACAAGAAATTTTTCATCGAGCATAATACAACTACACAAACATACTACTTGAACTAAGAAATAACTGTCAACCAAAAATAGTTGACAGTTATTTTGTTTTATGGTACATAGTTTTAAAAGAGGCTCTTTGATTTTTTTTGAAGGGAGGAAAAAACATGTATGTTTTAGAAGCTGGAGCAATCTCTAGTGTTGCTGATGTTTTCACAAACGCTGGCTCTATCATGAGTGGTTTTGTTGGAATGGGTATCGACTTTGTAACTACTTTACTTGGAAACCCAATCGGACAAATTTTAATTCTATTGCCAATCGGAATTAAAGCTGGTAATTTCATTCTTAGAAAATTCAAAAGAGCATAGTTATATGCTCTTTTGTTGTATGGGAGGGATAAAATGATTTTATTTATTTTAGGTATTTCAGTAACTTTAAATTTAGTTTTTGTTGCTAGTGCTATTCTATATTTTCAAACTAAAGAAGAGAAAAAAGACGACAAAATTTTAAGCAGATCTACTTGCGATTTTACAGAGTTCTGGAGATAGATCTATGAGAGGCTTTTTTCGCTTAAAACGTCTAGCACACATTTTTATCAATCGAATTTTCTATTTTATCGCTTTTGTGATTGGTTTTATTTTAGGAGGTGGAACACTTGAAAAAATTACTAGTATTTTCAATTCTATTTTTAACTTGTAGCTTAGGTTTGAAGAGTGTTAAAGCTGAATATTGCAACGACGGCGAAATGATAGAAATACCCAACATTTTCGATACAGAAACACACAATTACTTTAAAGATTACGGAAATTATGGACTTTCTTATTCGGATTATAAAGAACGATATACGCAATCTTACAATGATTTAATGTCTTATATAAAATCAAATTATAAATACTATTTTTTTAGCGCACAGGGTGTTTTTGTTTGGAATGAAGAGGGACTAGCAGTTTACATTGTTGCATATGCTCTTCAAGAAACTAATGCTAATTATATAAATTTTACAATTAGTTATACTGATACAGAAAAAGGACAATTAACTGATAATAAAGCTAAGTTTTATAAATATTCAAGTTTAAAAAATGGCTTTGATCAAACAAAAAATTCTCAATTTTATGGGAATTTTAATGATTGGTACCCTATTGTCAGATACGGATCAAGCGGTACAAGCCCCTTTAAAAATTTAAGTGGTTGTAATGGAGAAATCACACCGAATTATTATTATTCAGCGGGATTAAATACAAATGCAGATGTCATTATTGCGAGCGAGTCGTACAAAAGAAAGATTATTGCAAATCAAACGGAGCGTTGGTATAAAAAAATCAAGATGGGCGATAAAGTCTACAACGATGGGGACTATATCAATGTAGGTAAAACTAGCGTAGATAATCCTAAAATATCCTTTCAATCTTTAACAACCACAGGGGATGAAAATGGAAAAAAAATAGGAGTTACGACAACAGTAGATTTTCATATCTTTGATAACTCTACTAAATACCAATATTTGTTATCTTTTGATCATGGCAAAACATGGAATGATGTAAGATTGGCAATGACTTCAAGTGTTTATACTTTTAGTAAATTAGAGAATTTCGAAGTAATAGCACAACTCTTTGACAGTGAAACTGGAAAAAGATACTACACTACAGGTTTAGTGGATAACATTGATATGACCTATCACTCAAGATGGCTTAACTTTGAAAGAGATGATACACATGATGAGTACACTATTTTCAACGGAGTAAATTATCTTACTAAAACTACAATCAATGTTATTGAAAAGTATAATCAATTAAATGGTTATCCGCTTAAACTCTACTACAGTCGTGACGGCTCTCATTGGGAACTAATGCCACATAAAAACGCACATTTCGCAGTCCATTCGAATAATGCAACCTATTTCTTATACAGAGACCAATCGAACAATACTGTTTTTCGTTCTACTTATACTGCCAGTTATTTTAAGGAAACAAGCCTCTTAGGGGAAATTATCAATTTTGATGAAGAACAACCAACGGATGATAGCTATGTTGTTTATGTTACTTTTGTAAACTATAGAGAAGACCACTTCTATTGGATCAAAGAACAGGATCAAGATTATACAAAATTAAATATGAAAATTTCTAACGGAATGCATAAATGGACAACACAAGAAAAAAAGACATATTGTGCGAGGATTACAGAGGATAGCGAAGGTACCAAAGTAATAAAAGAGCTTTGTCATACAACAACAGGAATAAGAATTGTTGAGGATATGGATACTTATGTAGACTCTACTATTGATTTTATTAACGAACAGAGAAATAAACTTGAAGAAATAAGCAGCTTATTAAAAAGAATGTACGAAGGACTACCTACTTTGATAAAAAACTTTCTTGTTTTTAGTTACTTTCTATTTTGTATGAGTTGCATTATTTGGAATATAAGGAAGTGATAAGATGGATGGTATAGTTAAATTTATAGCTAGTATAGCTAACGTGTTTGGGGAAGCATTTAATTTTATATCCCGTATAGTGGATGTATTGCAAGCAATCTATCGAATTGTCATTTCTTGTTGCTCATTCCTTCCTAGTCCTTTCAATGAAATGACGCTTTTCACTATCGGAATCATATTCGCATTAACAGTTTGGAGGTTAAAACGATGATAGATGTTATATATCAATTTTTTATGATTGCAGTTAACATGATAATATCATTATTTTCTATTGAAATTCCATTTCATGGAAGTGAAACCATTTCTTTAGGAGAGTTTGTTATTGTTGTACTCACTTTCGGTACTGTAATAGGTTTTGTAATGAAGTTTATGACAGATAAGGACATTTTAAGAGGAGGTAAAAAAGAAGATGAATAATTTAAATCTAGATCAATTTTATAGAAGCTTATTTCCTGTCTTTGAAGGCAAATTCGAGGCTTTTTACATCATAGCAGACTTTCTTACTATCTACATTTGTGCTTATTGTTTCATTTGGTTTCTAAGAAGTATACGGGGTGATTAATATGTTTATCGATATTGAAATGTTTATGCTTATTTCACAACAGCAATTTAATACATTGATTGATCATTTAAAACTAGATCTTACTACTACAAGCGATATGTACCTATTAACGTATTTATTTGCCAATTTTTTAGCTTATTTCTTGATTATTTTAGTTCTATATTTAGCTTATAGAATAGTGCATAGTTTGATGCCTTGGAATTGGAAAAGGAAGTATATACAATGATGAAATTTGTTATGTATATAGCTTACTGTCTTATAAGCTTCTTTTGTGTCTATAAGTGGATACGACACATTGATAAAAAAGAAAGAAAGTACTTGAAAGCTTGGGAAAAAGAGTACGTAAGTGCTTATTCCGAAATTTGGAAAGAACAATACTTCTTACGACTAGCTGAGGAAAAGAAACTAAACGAATTTAAGAGACTAAAAGAACAAGAAGCCAAAGAACAAAAAGAAAAACTGAAAACGATTCATATCGAAAACATAGAAGAATTTACACTTGAGTACAACGAAAATATCGAAAAAGCTACAGAGAAATTAGAAATTGAAGAGGATCAAGATTTATGATGTTCTTTTATGCGATTATTTATGCTGGTACTTTGATAGCTGAGTTCTACTTTGTAGAAATGATTTTAAAGCGAAAAGATAACTGTTTTTGTCAAGTTTTTTGCCCTCCTGGAGGGGGAAAAACAACAATGTGTGCCGACATTGTAAGAAAAGCTTTGAAAGAAGGTAAGACCGTTTATTCAAATAAGCCAATAATTGGAGCGATTCGCTTTGAGCTTGAAGATTTAGGCAAATATGAATTAAAGAATTGTGTTCTTTTACTCGATGAGGCGGGTGCGGATTTATCGAATCGAAATTGGCAACACAATCTAAACATACAACAGATAAAAACGTTAAAACTACATCGACATTTAAACATTGATGTGTGGCTCTTTTCACAAAGCTATGGTGACGTTGATAACAAGTTTAGAGAGCTTACAACAGGTCTTTATATGCTGAAGAAGTCTATTATCCCATTTCGAATTAAAGCGATGGCTATAAGCAAAAAAGTAGATTTAATTAACGGACAAATCGTTGAATATTACGAGTGGGTTCGTTTTAATACGTACAAGTTTTGGACAGTGCCAAACTGGGCTTATTTCAATACAGCTCAAGTAGAAGACATTCTTCCACGGAAGATATGGACAAAATATCGAAAAAATGACTGTGAGTAGTAAATTTAATATATATACGTTAGTATATATATTAAAAATTTTTGACGAGCTAGGAACTTATTAAAAAACGTGTATTGGGGGTTGTTTTGAAGAAGGGGGAAAGAGATATGCGAATGTTGATCCTATTTTCTCTTGTGATCGTCCTAATTATGTCTTTTTATATGCTTTTTTATTGGGATTGATGTGTTCTGTATTGAATTTAGTTGAATCATTGGCTGAGTATCAAAAGAAAAAGTGCTTAGAATTCGCTCTATAGCACTTTTTTTTCTTCATTTTCTTCATTTTCTTGTATTTCATCATTTTTTACTACCGAATTTTTGTCTACTAATTCTTTTAAATACATATTTGTTAGCTCAGCACGTGCATTCAATTTGTTTAATTGTATTTGCGTACTCATTACTTTATCCGCTATAAGCTCAATATTCTCACACAATTCTTTAAATCTAAAATAATTTACAATTTTGAATATAAATGGAAGGATAATAATAAGCGCTGAAGCAATCACAATGGCTATAATCACATCACCTGGCTCAAATGTAAAATACATAAACACACTCCTTTTCAAAATCATAACATATATTGTTCTATTAGTCTATCATTTTTTCAAATGTTCGCTTTTTTGAAAATAGGTTAGGTATGCAAAATATGCATGGGGGTACATACTTTTTTACATGGAGGTGTGCAAAATATGCATACCTTATATAGTATATATATATTATATAATTTACTACAGAATAATATAAATAATAATATAATTTAATAAATAAACGCGCGCGCGAGAAAAAAAAGAGTTTTTTTCCTCTTTTTGTTCGCCTTTATACTTCTTCTAAATAATCTTTCTTAGTCATTTCATAAATTACATCTAGAATTTCAAATCCGTAGCACTCTATGACTCCTAGGTTTTTATGAATCGAAATAAATTCTTGTTGTTTATTTTTTCCAAACTTTGTAATCTTACCTTTTAAAATGTAAAAATCTTGATTATGAACAAATGCATGTTCAAAATTAAATTCTTGTACTATTTTTTTTATGTCTAAATCCTCTTTTATTCTTAACATTAATAAAAATCCCCCTCATCGCTTTCATCGTTTAACCAGTCATAATCAAGTAAATCCTTTTTTCCTCTTTTTTCCAGCTCTTTTAACTTCTTTTCTCTGAAGTCGATTGCTAAATTAAATATTGTTTTGATTGTTCTTTTATTATGATTTTTTATATTAACAATAATATATCCATGCCGCTGAAGTTTAAGTAAAGAATTTTGTACACTTCGAACGGAAATATTTAAAAATTCTGATAAATAACTATTAGGTGCATAACAACAATTTTTTGTGTTGTTAGATAACCCACACAATAAAGAATATAAAACTACATCACTCGGACTTAGATTTTTGTCTCTAATTATGCGAGAATCAACAATAAAATATTGTGCACATTTAAAATCGTTTTGCATAAAAATGCCCTCCTGTGATAAAATAAATATAATAATTTTTCGTTTTAAAGGCATTTTTGGACGTTTTTTCACTCTCTTAGTATATTTTCCCGTACTGGTCACCATAAAGAAAAAAATCTCGAAGTACCGAGTAAATAGAAGAAACGTTCTAAAGGAGAGAACGTTTTTATTATATAAAATAAAGGGTGATGGAATGAAAAAATTGACAAGTGAAAATAGAGAAGATTTTTTAGAATATTACCACGGATTACACGATAGTTCCATCAAAGAGATGCATGTTGACTTGCAAAATGCAAAAATAGAATTAGAAATCGATGTCTTTTGGTCAGGAAAGCCCACTTTAAAAAAAGAGGGAACTTATGAAACAAACAAAACAAAAATCCATTTAGTTTTTAAACATATACATCAATTTTTTTATAAAGAACTGACGGCTTATGATTATATTGAAGATGCATATATAAACGATGTTAAAGTAGATGGAGAGAAATTTATCTGCTTTGCAACGGACAAAGATGAACCTCAAATTTATATTATTTGTAAAGAAATAGAATACGAAGATATAAAAGAAGATGGTCAAATATAGAAATAATAATGTTCTATTTAATCAGATCTTTTTTTTATATACTTTTTTCAATTCATCCATCGTCATGACACCATATTTTTTACTTTCATCCAGTAAAATGTCCCCAAAAGAAACCTCTCCTCTATCTATCAAATCATATACCTTGGGTAAATTTTCATAGAATTCTTCATAGAGACCTTCTTTCGTAAGCAAAAGGAAAGCTTTTCTTAAAATACGTCCCATCGTCCTATAATTCGTATATTTTAGGTAATCTTCTTTTTCCTCCTTTTGCCTTTGATAGAATTGAAAAAGCCCCGTATCAATCACTCCTAATCTTTCCATCTCTTGGTTATATAAAATATGATTTATTTTTCTCATATCATGTATTTGAATGTTATTTTCTGTAAACGAATCTACATCTTGATAAATTCTGTTTATTTCAGAAACTAATTTTTTTATTTCAAGAGATTGTGCCAAAGTACAAGAAACTGCATTTTCAAAAAGCACAAGCAAACAACCACTAAACCTCTCCTCTTCATCATAAATTAACTCTTGTGGCAAATAAAAGGAATTCATTTTTAATTTTCTTTGTGTTTTATACATCTCTTCATTAGGTAGAGGTAAATTCTTGCGTCTATAACCTTTAAAAATTTTAGCAAGCATTGGTTTTCCATTTTTATGAAAATTCTTACACAAATATAGATTGGCCTCTTCCCCTCTATTGAAAATTTCTGTATCAAGAATGATTTCCTGTCCTTTTACATAGTATTTTTTCATAAATAACCCCCTCTTTTTTAAATGTTATGATAGCATACAAATTATTACGTGTCAAAAAAAGAGAGCCTCCTCTCTTTTTAAAATTCGCAACTTCCTGGTGTTCTTGGATAAGGAATCGCATCCCTTATATTTTCAACACCCGTTAGATATATAATAAGCCGCTCAAATCCCATTCCAAATCCAGAATGATAACAAGTTCCAAAGCGTCTTAAATTTAAATACCACGAAATAGCATCCATGTCCACATTCATTTCTTTACTCCGTGCTACTAGTTTATCATAGTCTTCTTCCCTTTGACTTCCACCCATCAACTCTCCTGCTTCTGGAACTTCTAGGTCAACAGCAGCTACGGTTTTTCCATCTGCATTTACCTTCATGTACCAGGCTTTAATGTCTTTCGGCCAATCGGTAATAAAAACGGGCCCATCAAAATATTCTGTAATATATTTTTCATGTTCTTTAGCAATATCTTCATCATAATCTGGTGCAAATTCCCATTTTACATCCGCTTTCTTTAAAATATCCACCGCCTCATGATGCGTAATTCTTGTAAATTTAGCTTCTACCAATTTGGTTAATTTTTCTTTCAACCCCTTGCTTACAAATTGGTTACAGAAATCAATTTCATCAGGGCATTTTTCTAAAACATATTGCACAATAAACTTCAGCATCTCTTCTTCAATATCCATCAAACCATTTAAATCACAAAAAGCAATTTCTGGTTCAATCATCCAAAATTCATTGGCGTGGGTTTTGGTATTAGAATTTTCTGTTCTGAAGGTTGGTCCAAAGGTATAGATTTTTTTATACGCCATAGCGAAGGTTTCCCCATGAAGTTGCCCCGAACCTGTAATATAAGTAGGCCGTCCAAATAAATCCTCCCTAAAATCAGCAACACCATCCACCATAGGGATATGATTCATATCCAAAGTTGTAATTTTAAACATTTGATCAGACCCTTCACAGTCGGTTGTTGTAATTAATGGAGTATGCACATAAACATAGTTATGTCTTTGAAAATATTCATGAATAGCTTGGGCTGCCACACTTCTAATTCGAAATACAGCTTGAAACAAGTTCGTTCTTGGACGAAGATAACCTACACTTCTTAAAAATTCTCTCGTTGGTCTTCCCTTCGACTGCAATGGATAGTCCTCATCCACACCGCCAAGGAGGAGAATACTTTCGGCTTTAATCTCATAGAGTTGTCCTGAACCTTCTGATTCGATTAAGGTTCCTACTACCTTTATCGCACTCCCAATGGCTAGTTTTGTTATTTCTTCAAATTCTTTCAAAAGATTTGTGTACATAACCTGTATATTTTTAAAACAAGTTCCATCATTAAAGTCAATAAATCCAAATTCTTTTTGTTTTCTGTGATTTTTAATCCAACCTTCGATTTCTACTTTTTTTCCTAAATATTTCTTATATTCTTTATGTAAATCTTTTAAATCCATATTAACTATCCATCTCCTCTTTAATGAATTGCATTGTAATAGCAGGATTGGCTTTCCCACGTGTTTTCTTCATCACTTGTCCCACCAAAAAGTCAACGATATTGGTTTTTCCTGCTTTGTATTCCTCTTTCGCATTTGGAAATTCTCTAAATACTTCTTTGACAATCTCCTCGATTTCACCATTGTCTTCCATTTGACGAATTCCTTTTTCCTCAATAATTTTTAAAGGTTCTCTATCTTCCATTAAAGCTTCATTCAATACTTCTTTCGCTTGCTTTGATGAAATACTTCCCTTTTCAACCAACTGCATTAAATCAGCAAGCATTTTAGGGGTAACAAAAACAGCAGACACTTTTAATTCGTATTTATTCATATATCCTAAAATCACAGAAGTAAGCCAATTGCACGCACTTTTAGGAGAAGCTCCATACGTTAAACATTCCTCATAATAATCGCTAATTTCTTTTTCTTTGACCAAGTTAGTAGCGTCATAATGAGATAACCCATATTCTTCTATATATTTTTGTTTTCTTTCCAATGCCAATGTGGGAATTTGCCTACGTATTTCTTCTAACCAAGAAGAATCCAATTTTATTTTTGGAATATTGGGTTCAATAAAGTATTTATAATCAATGGCATCGACTTTGCCACGCATATAAATCGTTGTCCCCGTCTGTTCATCCCATCTTCTCGTTTGTTGTTCCATCTCTTCGTATTTTCCATTTTTTTTAAGTTCTATTTGTCTTTTGATTTCATAATGAATGGTATCTCGAACGCCACCAAAAGAATTTACATTCTTAATTTCAACCTTTGTTCCATAGTTTTCTGGAATTTCTTCCAAAGAGGCATCCATAATAGAAATGTTTACATCACAACGAATTTGTCCCTTCTTACTATCAGCTTCGGAAATCCCTGCATATTGGTAATTTTGACGCATGGTCTCTAGAAAAGCCACTGCTTCCTCGGCACTTCTAAAGTCTGGCTCTGTAACCAGTTCTAAAAGAGGAATACCTGCACGATTGTAATCCAATTTGGATACGGTATCAAAATGGTCTGCACTAGCAGAATCTTCCTCTAGATGAATGTTATTAATGCGAACTGTCTTTAAATCTCCATGACATTCAAACGTAAGGGAACCATAACTTCCAATAGGTGCTGGTTTGGTCTCTTGCGTAATTTGATATCCTTTTGGTAAATCGGGATAATAGTAGTTTTTTCTTTCAAAATAAAGATACTTTGGGATGTGACAAGATAACATCATACTTGCCATCAATGCTTTTTTTACCGCTTCTTTATTCACGACAGGAAGAGTTCCTGGAAAAGCCATGTCAAGAGGTTGAATATTGGCATTAGGTGCATCATTAAAGCCATTTTTTGCGCTTGAAAATACCTTTGTATTGGTAGAACTAATTTGACAATGCATTTCTAGTCCAATGATTGCTTTGTATTTCATTATTGCACCTCCTTTGCGATTTGATTTTTATAGGGCATTTTACTTTCCAATGCATAAGCAATATTCAATACTGTCTCATCCTTATAACAATTGCTTGTAATATTGCATCCGACAGGCAATCCATTTACAAAACCGTTAGGAATGGTGATGGACGGAAAACCACCAAAATTTCCAACCTGCAAATGTTCTTCTAAGATTTGCATATTTTCATCTAAAATATCTTTAGAACCTTCTAATTTTTTTGCAGGGCCACTTCCAACAGGTAAAAGAACAGCATCATATGTTTCGTATAATTTTTTCCATGTATCGACAAGAAGTCTTCGCACCCTTTGGGCATTAAAGAAGTAACGATTTTTATTTTCAGCTTGCAATACGTAAGAACCAATAACAAATCTTCTTTTAATTAAAGGTGAAAAACCTTTGGTACGATATGCTTTCATTTCTTCTATATAATTTTTTCCCTCACTTCTTGTTCCAAAGGTAATTCCTGTTAAGTTTGACATATTGCTTGTCGCTTCTGCACAGGAGATAACTACATAACAAGAGGCAATCGCATTTAATAAAGTTTGATCCACGCTGACTTCTTCGACAACCATTCCAAGTTCTCTAGCTAACGCAATCGTTTGTTGAAAATTCTCTAAATGTTCTTTCAGTTCGTCACTTGCATTTGGATAATTTTTGATATCACAAATTTCTTTGATATAGCAAATCTTCTTACCCGTAACCTCTCCATCCATAGACTCATATAAATGTATAGCACTTGCATCCCAAGAAGTCATATCATTTTTATCGATTCCCTTCATCGCATCCACAACAAGAGCTGCATCCTGTACATTACGGGTAAGTACACCACAGTGGTCTAGAGAAGAGGCAAATGGAAAGAGTCCATATCTAGAAATCATACCATAGGTTGGTTTATAGCCTACAATTCCACAATAAGCTGCAGGTTTACGAATGGAGTCTCCTGTATCAGAACCTATAGCATAAGGATAAACTCCTGCTGCAACCACACAGGCAGAACCGGCACTTGAACCAGCACACATACGCTCTTTATCCCATGGGTTTTTAACGACTCCTGTATGTCCTGTTGTACCTGTTCCTCCCATTCCAAATTCATCCAATACTGTTTTACTGCAGAGGACTGCTCCTTCTTTTTCTAAATTTTCTATTGCAGTTGCTGTAAAAAAGGGAACATAATCTTTTAATGTATTGGAAGAACCTGTAGATAAAATACCCTTGGTCGAATAATTATCTTTCGCCCCATAAGGGATTCCCGATAGAATATGATTTATCTCTTCTACTGGTTGCACGTCCTCTAAAATGGTGACAAAAGCATTGTATTTTTCTTGTACTTCTTTCGCTTTTTTTGTTGCCTCTTCTATCAATTGTTGACTTGTAACTTCCTTATTTTTCAAAGCATCATGTATTTCTAATATGCCCTTACTTAAATATTCCATTATTCCACCACCTTCGGTACATGTACCCCATCTGTATCTGCATCGCTACAGTTTGCTGATATTTCTTCTAAAGAGACCGACTCTTCTACAACATCCTCTCTTAAGGAACAAACAAAATCATCCAAACAATAAGACATGGGTTCTATTGTTTCTATATTAGGAATTTGATTGATTGCAGCAATACTTTCATCAATAATTTCAAATTCATCTAAAACCATTTGTGCTTCTTCTTCCGTTAAGCCTATCATTAACTTATCTGCATAGTCTGTAACCATTTCTTTGGTAAATTTTTTCATATTCTCCTCCTTCAAATAAAAAAACAGTTAGAATAAAGGGATGAGTTGACCCATGGTGCCACCCTTCTTATCATAACTGATCACTTTCTTGTATAACGGTCTAGCCGGAATGATTTACTTACATTCAATCATTCATTCCATGGTGTTTTTCATACATTTTTCCTGTTAGCTCTCACCCATCTAACTCGCTTTTAGTCACATTTCTGTATTACTCTTCCACATCAACATTTTCAAATATTTCCTTTAAAGTATAGCAAGAAAATCTTTTAAAGTCAATTCTATTTTTCTACAATAAATTTAACCTATTTTATAGTTTGACTCCATTTTTATTCTAATTTTCTTTAAAAAGAAAAACAATATATTTTATTTCAAATGGATACAAAAGAGCATCCATCAAAAATATACTGTCTTAAATATCCCTGCTCTACAATAAGCTATTTTTAGTATACTCTTCTAAAAAATAGCTTGTCAAGAGTTTTTCCCTTTTATTTCACGTACTGAAACAGCCATTTATTCTTCCAACAATTCACTCAGTAGAACAATATCGAGGTCTTTTGTTTTTAAATAATTGATGATAAGTGGTAACTCTTTTTCTAAGATTTCATTGACATGAAAAGCTATAATAGAACCATTTTTTACGTTCTTTTTTATTTCATAAAATGGTCTTGCTTCTGTCTCAATCGAAGGTTTGATAGTATAAATTTTAGAAGAAGAGCAAATCAAAAGCGTCTCTTCATTAAAAGAATTATCATAACAATAAGTTTGTTTCTTTATTTTCTTAATCTTAGAAGTAAGCCATGAAAACGAAGAATCATTGTAATCATAGTTCAAACTCAAATTGCCAATCTCATGTCCATAAGAGGAAATAGTTTTTAATTTCGAGGCTTCATAAAAATAAAAATCAATAAAAATAGTAGCTTTGATCTTTTTTTCCTTCAAGATGCTTAAAATATTTGTTAAATCTGTCCCTTTGGTCGCTAAAAAAAGGAAAGAGACTTGCTTTTTTTCTTCATTCCCCCCAATGACAAATTTATCATAATTCTTTTTTATAGAAATTTCTGGTTCTGTATCTTTTAACGTAATTAATGACTCGTTAAAACTTCCATAACGTTTCATTTTACTATAGCTTTTATCTAAATCAATTTCTTTTCCAGCTATTCCTGGAATAATAGTTTGATCAACAATTGTAGCATCTTTGGCATCTATTTCATATTCGATTTCTTTTTTCTTTAATTCAATCATAATATCGTCATATTCTTTTACAACGCGCACTGTCTTCTCTGTATAAAAAAAGCTGAAACACATTAAAATTAAAAAACCAAAAATTTCAAAAAATTTCTTCAAAGGAATCACCACTACAGTATATGATGCTTATTTTAAATTATAATTCAAATGTTTGAGTTCTGGTAAAACAAACAATCCGTCCTTTCGAATGAGAACATCATCAAAGTATATTTCTCCCCCTCCATATTCCTTTCTTTGAATCAAGACCAAATCCCAGTGTACTTTAGAATTGTTTTGATTAGAGGCATCCTCATAACAAGCTCCTGGCGTAAAGTGAATGCTTCCAATAATTTTTTCATCAAACAAAATGTCTCCCATTGGGTGTAATATTAAAGGATTTAAACCAAGAGAGAACTCCCCTACATATCTAGCTCCTTCATCCGTATCAAAAATGGCATTTAGTTTTTCATTATCCCCATCACAAGTAGCTTCAATAATTTTTCCATTTTCAAATTGTAAACAAACATTTTGATATACTTCCCCTTGATAGGGACTCCTTGTATTGTATGTAATTTTGCCATTTACAGAATCTTTAATGGGCGCTGTATAGATTTCTCCATCAGGCAAGTTGCATGTTCCAAGACACGGAATGACAGGAATTCCTTTTATAGAAAAAGTTAAATGAGTATTTGGTGCCACAATTCTTACCTTATCCGTTTTTTCCATTAATTGTTGTAAGGGAAGAAGTCGCATCTTTAAATCGCTATAATCCAAATTCATAACATCCATTGCATAATCAAAATAAGTAGCTGACTTCATGCTAGCTTTATAAGCATCCAATCTAGATGGATAATTGAGTAGTACCCATTTCCTTTGGTTGGTTCTTATGTGACTTGCTTTTTCTAAAGCCTGTGCTATCTTTTTTGTTTTTTCATGATTGACCTCTTTATTTTCATAATCATTCGTTGTATAACGTATTGTGATAAAGGCATCATAATTTTCTACTTGTTCTAAACTTTCTTTTTTTAAAAGTTCTAAACGATCTTCGATCGTCGTATTAGCAAGCATAGCTTCTATTTCTGGATCAACAATGTGAACTGTTGCTACTGCACCTGCTTTGGTAATATCCTCTATTAGCCTTAAGAGAAGGGGTTTCGCCTCTAAATCAGATTTAATAAAAACCTTTTCTCCTTTTTTTAATTGTAAAGAATACCCTACTATTTTTTTACTTAATTCTTTTATCTTTTCGTTCATCTTTTCACCCTTTCTTAAAAAAGTCATACTATATTATGAAAGGAGGACGCCTATGTACTCTAACTTTAGAAATAGTACAAATGCATATACAGCTATGCCAGGTAGTATGACTTCATCTAATATGGCTTATTCATCTATACCAAGAAATATGTCAAGTATGGGAACTTCATATGCATCTATGCCAGCCAATGCAAACCAAGACTCTCGAATTATTGGTGGCGGTTTTTTAGGACCATTTGTTTTAGGTGGAATCACAGGTGGATTACTCGCACCTGCATTTTACCGTCCCTACCCATACTATAATCCATATCCATATTATGGACCATATTGGCGTTAAAATACGGAAAAAAATATCTTTCTAAAAAAACTATAAAATTTTTTAATTTTATAGTTTTTTTGAACATGCTTATCATTAGTATCTAAAATAAGAACCGTTTGAATAAAAGAATGAGCATTCATAATGGGTACAACATAAGAAATGCTTTCTAACTATTGATGAAATCATTTTGAAATTTATCAAAGAGTGAAAGAAAGGCTAACAATTAAAAAAGTATATATCCTACTGTAAAAAAAGGAAAAAAGAATTGATGGAATCCCTAAATATTTTTGTGTGAAACTTGTAAATATCTTGTATTCCCGCTTCTTTTTTGCTATAATGACCATAGGAGGATGGTAACATGTTTTCAAAATATGCTGAAATTTCTAAATTGATTCGCAATTATATTGAAGCAGCACTTGTCAAAACGATTGATGTTGCCATATTAAATAAGTACCTTATTGAGAGATATGGAATTTCCTTATCAAAGATGGATGCCACAAACCTAACAAACCGTATTTCATCAATAAAAAAATTAAGAAATGGGTTTACAATTCAAAATCAAAATAGTTTTAAACAGGAAGAACCCGTTACAGTAGATTTAAAAAAACAGGAATCTTTTATTGTTGAAGAGGAAGGAAAAGTGCGTGAATTTGGCTATGCACTTGCTAATAAAATTTGTATCATGCTATACAAAGGTCCCCTTACTATTGATACAATGAGAGAATTGAACGAACATAACTATGATGGCACTTATGGAAGTATAACGATGATGCAAATGTATACCCTTTATAAAGAAAGGCAAAGATTGGAAACGGACAATGAACGTTTGAAAATAAATATAACTAAGACGAATGCATTAGTAGATGCCTTTAGACAACAATATACAGAACAGTACCACAATTTACAGGAATACAAGGTAAAAAATGATTGTCTATCTAGTGAAAATGCCAATTTAAAAGAAACGCAACATCAAATAAGACAATGTATTAGTGATCAAGGATTGGCACTGCAAATGTTAAACCAAAATGTTGTCTCTTTTATGCAAAATTACGCTAGTAATATGGTCTCTTACCCTGCTATAAATAATGAAAGCAAAGAATTAGAATTAAAAAAAGTGTCTTAATCAGCCACTTTTTTCATATATATTATTCTGTTTGATTTTTATTTTTAATAAATTCACGTAACATTTTGGTAAGAGCTCTTTTCTCTATACGAGATACATAACTTCTAGAAATACCAAGTTCTCTTGCAATTTCTTTTTGTGTTAATTCATCTTGATTATTTAATCCATACCTTTTTTCTATAATTTCTTTTTCTCTTTCTGTTAAAACATTAAAATACGTACTTAATAAACTAATATTGTTCTGATTATGAATATCCATGGCAAAATCTGGATTAGGTGTTTTTAAAATATCCAAAAAACTAATCTCGTTTCCATCTTTATCAAAACCAACAGGTTCATTCAAACTCACGTTTTTGTTATTTTTTTTATTGCTTCTAAAAAACATTAAAATCTCATTCTCAATACAACGTGCACAATAGGTGGTAAGCCGCGTTCCTTTGCTTCCACTAAAACTATCAATACCTTTAATAAGTCCAATCGTTCCAATACTAATTAAATCGTCTGCATCATCCATTTTATGATCGTATTTTTTTACAATGTGAGCCACCAAGCGTAGATTATGTTCAATTAGTTTTTCACGGGCAGATGTATCTCCTTCTTTTAATCTTTCAAGCAAACGCGCCTCTTCTTCTTTTTCTAAGGGATCTGGAAACATATTATTCGAATAAGCTGCTGTAAAGATATAAAAATCCCTAAATAAATATTTTAACCACTTAAAAAGCATAAAATCACTCCTAAGTCATTCTATGCTTCTTTTTATCTCTTTTTCCTACTCAATATTTTTATCGTATTCCAAAGAGGAAACTTCATATTTTTTATGTGTTTTTATGAAACTAAGAAGTTTTGTTGTGGTATATCCTATGAAAGCTAAAATAAGGAAATAGAATACACCCCAAATATCAAACGTTGGTTTGGATTCATTGAATAACCCTAAAACGGATGCCCCTGCACTCATGGAAGTTACAATGGCTAAATTGTTAATAGAACTGTTGGTAACATCCGATTTGACACTTCCAATCGTTGATTTGGCAGAACTTACATACGTTTGAGTCATATCCCATAAATACTGAATGTAATTTAAAGTATCACGGAGAGTTTCATAACGATACCCAGAAATGGCTAAAAACTCCACAAGTTCACTATCGGCTTTCGCAATTCTCTCTCTTGTGGAAATATAAGTGCTCATTTGGTTAATTCTTCCATCAATCAAGTTAATGGTTTTACTGTATCCATCAAGTTTACTCATAAAGGCAACAATTTCGGAACCCTTTACATTTTTTCTTTCTTCGATCTTATCAATTTTTTCCCAAATAATACGATGAAGATTTAAATATCTATGCAATTGTCCTTTAAATTCACGAATAAACACTTGTTGTTCAATGTATTTTTCAATATTTTCTAACGATTGTTTTTCATTATTGATGAAATAATATTTATCCCCTCTTATCACACTATATTTATCACAGGTAAATTCAAAATATTTTTGATTATCACGACTTGCTAAAATTTTAAGTATATCATCCCTTGAAGCATTTTCACAAACAACAAAGTAAGGATAAATTGTTTCAATATTGGCAAGTTCTTTAGGAACAGGCGCCCCTAAACTAAATAAATAGTTTAAAGCTGGAGATAACTTTTTTTCATAATATTCTTGCACTTTATCAATATCTGAGAATAGAGTATCTTCGCTTACATTTGTATTGTTTACTGTAATGAGTCCATCTTCAAAAATCTTAACTCGAATATTTAAAGCTGTTGTAAAAGATATATATTCTTCCCCTTCTACACCATATTCAATTTTCCCTACTTCCAATTCTTTATGAAGAGTAGCAAGTTTCTCTTTATCTAATTGCAACTTAGAATCACAGTTTCTTAAAAAATCATAAATTTCTGTTAATTGTAACATCGTTCTTTGAAACCAACCACCAATATAAACATTGCTAATTTTCATAAACTGAACCTCCTATTTTTTTAGAAAAGAAGCCTGCATCATCAAGGCCAAAACCGAAATTTTTATAACATGCATGGGCCGCCGTTCTTACATTATTTGACCAAAGTTCCATTTTCACACAATTCTTTTCGGTACATATTTTTTCAATTTCTTCTAACATATGCGTTGCTATATTATGTCTTCTGTATGACTCATCCACACAAACATGGTTCAAAATAGCATACCTCATCATCGGTTGATACATTGTATCAATAATCGTTATTTTGGCATGGGCAACAATTTGACTATTAACAATACCTATCAAATAAATATCTTTCCCCGTATCTTTTGTTTTTAAAAATATTTCCTTTGCATAAGCAATGGGAGTTTCTTCTGTAAAACAACGGTTACATAATGCAATGATTTCTTCTATATCACTTTCTTCAGCAATTTTAAATCTTACATCCATACAATCCCTACTTTCTATTGTCATTATAACGTATTTATGAAATTTGTCAAATATTGTTTACAGAAAAAATGTAAAGAAAACAGTAGTTTTCTACTGTTTTCTTTACATGTATTTTGTCATTGATTTCATCATTTGATTCACTTGCTTTTGACTAGGAGTTCTGCCCATTTGTGTCATCATTGCTTTAATCATTTGTTCATTGATGGGTGGATTTTTTTTCATATACTTCTCCATATACTTTTTGGCTATAATAAATCCAATAATAAGTCCTACAATGAGTCCCACTGCAATTTTTAATATATCAAATAACAATTCCATTTTATCACCCTCCCTTTTATTTTACTAAAGTTTTAGGTACTTTACAACTAAAATAAAGCAGAATACTTAAATTTTTAAGCATTGTTTTTTTTATCCTCTATTTTCTTTCCCTTTATTTTATAATAAATTTTCTTACTTATCATATGTCTCCAACCTATTCACTTTTCCTACTTCAATAACCTCTTCAATATATTCTTTCATGATCTCTATATTTCTTCCTACTTTCCTAGATTCTTCGATATCTTTTCCTATTAATGTAAATAAATACTTCTCTATTCTCTCTAGGCGTCCTTCTTTTTTTTACATTTTACTAAATTCTATTTTCTTTGTAAAATAAGCTTTATTTCATTTCCTCCTATTTTTTTGTTCAAAACGGTGTGATCTCTTTCAACAAAAATACTGTTTTAAACACTTCTATGTACAAATTCTTAAAAATAAAAAAGATACTTTTGTACCTCTTTTTAACCTAAGATTTTAGTTATCCATATGATTTAATAAATCATCGATACTCATTATCCGATTATCAATGGATTCTAAAGAAATATTTTCTTTCGCCAATGGTGATTTTTCCTCTATCTCCTTTAATAAGATGATTTCATAAACATCCTTTAAAGGAAATTTAGAAATAGAACTACCGGTTCCATACCGATCTACAATTGGAATTTCTGTAAGTTTAATTTCTTTTATGTCCCTATCTGTTTTGATTCCAACAGACACTTTAAAGGGAAGAATCATGATTTTTAAAATCAAATAAGGATTGGTTTTCACTTCTCGAACAATTTGGATACCTTTTCTTGCTCTTGACGTACATTCAAATTCTGTTAGCTTAACTCTTTTAGCTGTTCCTTTTTCTGTAAATACTGTTACATATTCAAAATCATCATTATAAAGACTTGCACTTACAACTTCATCTTCTTTTAATGTAATGGATTTTACGCCACTTGCCTTAATTCCAGTAATTGGAATTTCCTCTTTTTTATACGTTAGTCCATACCCTCTTTTGGTTGCGATGAATACTTTATCGTAATCACTTATACAAATCGATACAACCTTATCTCCTTCTTTTAACTTCATACAAGTCATCGGTTTAGAATATCTTTGTACTTTCAATTCACTTAAAAGTGTTCTTTTTACCATACCATTTCTCGTAAAAATCGTAACATCGAGTGTATCGATAAAATCACGAACAGGATAACTATAAAGAATATTTTCCTCTGATGGAAGGCTTACTAAATTACTAATGTGTTTCCCAAGTTCTCTCCACTTCAATTCTGGGATTTCATGAACAGGCAAATAAATATAATTTCCTAAATCTGTAAATAAAAGGAGTGTATCCATCGTAAACATTTTATATATTCCTAAAACATAATCCCCCTCTTTTAAAGCTGTATCTACATTTTCATCATAACTTTTTAAAGAAACACGTTTCACGTATCCTTCTTTGGTCACCACCACTATGACATTCTCTTTTGGAATCAAATCCATTGTGTCAATTTTTATTTCTGTAATTTCTTCTTTTATTTCGGTTTTTCTAGGTGTTGCATACTCTTTCTTCACTTTCTTTAGTTCATCTTTCATGACTTCTTTTAGTTTTTCTTCATCTTCTAAAATCGCTTTTAAAGCAGCAATGACCATATTTAATTGTTTAAATTCTTGTTCTAATTCTACAACATCCATATTCGTTAAACGATAAAGTTGTAACACCAAAATAGCCTCAGCTTGTTTTTCCGAAAAAGTATATTTTTCTATTAAATTGGTTTTGGCATCGCTCTTATTTTTACTTGCTCGAATGGTTTGAATGACTTCATCTAAAATCGATAATGCTTTGATTAATCCTTCTACAATGTGAAGACGAGCACTCGCAAAATCCAAATCGTACTGTGTTCTTTTCGTAATGACTTCCTTTTGGTGAGCGATGTAGGCATCCAATATTGGTAAAATTCCTAACGTCATCGGTCTTCTGTTCACAATCGCTACCATGTTGTAATTGTAAGCAATTTGTAAATCTGTATTTTTAAGTAAGTAATTGAGAACCAATTCTTTCGATGCTCCTGTTTTTAAATCAATAGCAATTTGAAGACCTTCTCTATCCGATTCATCGCGGACTTCTAAAATACCATCGATTTTTTTGTCAATTCGGATATCATCGATTTTCTTGACTAAAGAAGCTTTGTTGACTTCAAATGGAATTTCTGTAATCAAAATTTGTTCTTTATTCTTTTCCTTTGTAAATTCAATTTTTGAGCGAACAATCACTCTTCCTTTTCCTGTTTTAAAGGCTTCTTCAATTCCTTTTATCCCTTCAACAATACCGCCTGTTGGGAAATCAGGACCTTTTACAATATCCAAAATAGTTTCTAATCTGCAATTTGGAGAGTCGATTCTTTTGATGGTTGCATCAATAATTTCTCCTAAATTGTGGGTTGGAATATTGGTGGCATATCCTGCTGAAATTCCCGTCGAACCATTGACCAATAGATTTGGAAATTTTGCTGGTAAAACGGTTGGCTCTAACTCCGTATCATCAAAATTAGGTGCCCAAACCACTGTATTCTTATCAATGTCTTTTAAAAGTTCATTACTAATTTTAGATAGCCTTGCCTCCGTATAACGCATAGCAGCCGCCGAATCTCCATCCATAGAACCATTGTTTCCTTGCATGTCAATATAAGGTGTATTTTGTTTCCACCACTGACTCATTCTTACCATTGCATCATATATTGAGGAATCTCCATGAGGATGAAATTTACCCATGATATCCCCCACACAGCGAGCGGATTTTACTGTTGGTTTATCATAGGTATGTTTTTCTTTATACATAGAATACAAAATTCTTCTTTGTACTGGTTTTAATCCATCTCTTACATCGGGAATAGCCCTATCTTGAATAATGGCTTTCGCATATTTTCCAAAACGGTCGCCCATGATTTCTTCCAGTGCCCAATCGTGAATTCTTTTTACAATATTTTCCACTTTTCTTCCCCCTACTCAATCGTATAATTGTCTTCTAAAGTAAAGACAACATTTTCTTCTATCCAATCTTTTCTAGGCTCCACTTTATCTCCCATTAAAACACTTACTCGTTTTTCTGCTAAGGCAACATCATTGATATTAACACGAATGAGCATTCTAGAGTCTGGGTTCATGGTTGTTTCCCATAATTGGTCGGCATTCATCTCTCCCAGTCCTTTGTACCTTTGAATTTGGGCTTTTCCATTATTTTCCTTCTTAATCTCTTCTAATTCTTCATCACTATAGGCATAAAAATGTTTTTTGCCATAATCAATTTTATATAAAGGAGGAAGAGCAATATAAAGTTTACCTGCTTCAATCAAAGGTTTCATATAACGATAAAAGAAAGTAATTAAAAGAATTTGTATATGTAGTCCATCATCATCGGCATCCGTCATGATAATAATTTTATCATAATTGGCGTCTTCTACTGTAAAATCTGAGCCTACTCCTGCCCCAATGGTATGAATCATTGTATTGATTTCTTCATTTTTTAAGATTTCTTCCATTCGCGCTTTTTCAGTATTCACAACTTTTCCACGTAAAGGAAGAATCGCTTGAAATTTTCTATCTCGCCCACTTTTGGCAGAACCACCTGCACTATCTCCTTCGACTAGGAAAAGTTCATTTTTCTTTGGATTTCTAGATTGTGCTGGAGCTAATTTTCCAGACAAAGCGCGTTCTTTTTTATTTTTATCTTTTCCATTTCTTGCTTCATCTCTTGCTTTTCGAGCGGCTTCACGCACCGTTTTACTTTTAATGATTTTATCCATGATTTTGGTGGCAATTGCTTTGTTTTCCTCTAAGAAAAATTGTAAATTTTCAGAAACAACGCTTTCGACAACCGTCCTAGCAATGGGCGTACCCAATTTTCCTTTGGTTTGTCCTTCAAATTGTAAAAGTTCCTCTGGTATTTGTAAACTAATAATAGCTGTTATCCCTTCCCTTGTATCCGTTCCTTCTAAATTTTTATCTTTGGCTTTCAAATAGCCATTCCCCTTTGCATAATCATTGAATACTCTTGTAAGAGCTGTTTTAAATCCTACCTCGTGAGACCCCCCATCGTTGGTCTTGACATTGTTTACAAACGATACAATATTTTCGGAGTACGTATCTGTATATTGAAAGGCCACTTCCACATTAATTTCATTTTTACTTCCTTGAAAAGAATGCACTTTATGAAGTTCCACTTTCCCATCATTTAAATATTCTACAAAAGACGCTAACCCATTTTCATAATGAAAAATATCTTTTTTATTATCATTAACATCCTCTACTTCTACCGTTAATTGTTTTAAAAGAAAGGCCGATTCCTGCATTCTTTCTACAATAGTTGTATAAGAAAATGTTGTTTGAGGAAACATTTTAGGGTCTGGTTTAAATGTAACCGTTGTTCCTGTTTTGGAAGTTTTTCCTATCTCTTTAAGCGGTACAACCGTCTTACCACCTTCTTCAAAACGGATATAATATTCCATTCCCTCTCTCTTGATAGTTACTTCCATCCACGCACTTAAGGCATTGACAACAGAACCACCTACTCCATGTAAGCCTCCTGATACCTTATATCCACCACTTTCAAACTTACCACCAGCGTGTAAAACTGTATAAATAACTTCTGGTGTACTTTTTCCTGAGGCATGCATTCCAACAGGGACTCCTCTTCCTTCATCACTCACTGTAATGGATTCATCTTTATTAATGGTTACCTTTATTTTATTTCCATAACCGTTAATGACTTCATCCATGGCATTATCGACTATTTCCCATACCAAATGATGTAGTCCTCTTTTATCGGTTGAACCAATGTACATTCCAGGACGCTTTCTTACCGCTTCTAACCCCTCTAATATCTTTATAGAACTCTCATCATATTTTGCCATACTATCACCATATGAATTATAACAAAAAAAAGAAACATTATCAAATATTTCCTTAAATCTTCATTAAATCCGTTATTAATTTCTTTTCTTTCCACTTTTGCCTTTCCTGCACGCTCTTGTCTAATGCGAGCTCTTTAATTGCGTCTTCAATTCGTTCATAATAAAAGTTATATAACCCTATATAATTCCCATCTTGCATGGCCTTTAATAAAACATCTTTGTACTTTTGATTTAAATAGGACGGAATATACACAGGTGGTAACGTTACCTTTTTAAGTAACAGATTTAGTAAAGAACGAAATGTTCTTTTGTTCCCATCTGCAAAAGGTTGTGCTTTAATAAGTTCAGTTGTAACAGTAATACAATTTTCAATATACTTAAGTATATTTCCTTTCTTTAAAGAAAGGAAAATCTCATCCGACTTTGTTATGAATTCATTGAAAAATATCTGAGCTTCTTCTGCACTCATTACCTCAATACAAGTATCCTTTAAAATGGCTTGTGTATCTCTTAGGCTTCCCCCAAATCCCTCTCCTGGACAATGAGAGTATAATTTTTGATGTATGATTAAAGAGGTTGTAAAAATATTAAAATAGTCTGTATCAAAATTAAAATCACTAATATAATCATATACTGTTGCTATACCCATTTTTTCTTCTTTCGTTACATTTCCTTCTACTTTAGATTCATTATAAATATATCTCACCTTATATTCCTCTAAAATTTGTGCATAAATTCTTTTTTTATCAAATTTATAATATTCTTCAACGATACTTTTACTTGTCGTTAGTTCTTTGCCCTCACTCATTTCGAATTCCCCCTCTTTTTCGAAAACTATTATATTCTTTTTTCTGATTTTGTCAAATTTTTAAAAATTCTAAAACTTTCGCTTGTCCCTCTATGGAAGTTATTTTCTTCAATTCTTCCTCTATTTTAATTTTTGGTATTTTATTAAGCAAATCAAGATTTTTCTCTATCACACTTTTTAAATCTTCCTCAAGTATAAAATCAAGTTGTACCATAAAACGAATAGCTCGAACCATACGTAGAGGGTCTTCCATTATTTTTTTTAAGGGACTACCTACACAACGTATCATTCGCTTATCAATATCATCCATGGCACCCAGTAAATCAACGTATTCTCCATTTTCATCAATACAAAGTGTATTCATAATGAAGTCCCTCCTTTTTATATCCTCTTCTAAACGAGTCACAAATTCTACTTGACTAGGATGCCGATAATCACTATATTCCCCCTCTCTTCGAAATGTTGTGATTTGAAAAAGATACTTCTTATATTGTATAACAAAAGATCCCATTTTTTCATAGTTTTTGATGACTTGGAAATGCTTCTTTATTTCCTTTGGTTGCATACTAGTACAAATATCGATATCAGAAGATATTTTACCCAAATACTTATCTCTAGGATAGCCTCCTACCACATAACCTATACACCCAAGAGAATGTATTTCTTTGAGTAATTCTAGTGCTATCTCATACATAAATGTCCTCCTTACGAAAAAAAGATATCCAAAGATACCTTTTTAAGAATTAGTTTAATTCTTCTTTTAATTTAGAACCAGCTTTGATTGTAACAGCTGTTCTAGCAGGAATTTGAACGGCTTCTCCTGTTCTTGGATTACGTCCAGTTGATGCAGGTTTATCTTTTGCAGTAAAAGTTAAGAATCCTGTGATTGTTACTTTTCCTTCTTCTTTAAGTCCTTTTACAGTTCCTTTAATCATTGCATCTAAAGCACGTGAAGCGTCTGCTTTTGTAAGTCCTGCTTCTTCAGCCATAAATTCTACTAATTGTGTTTTGCTCATTATTTATACCTCCGTTTTTTAACACTTGCAAGCCTATGCTTACAAGAACATATTATCAAATATTATAAAGAAAAGCAACACTTTTTCTTGATTTTTCCTTGGAATTATCTTTTTTTTAGAGAATATATTTAGATAGGTGATACGCATGCGGGCAAAATGGATACTTTTTTTACTACTTTTTCTTTGTATAGGTTGTGGTAATAGGAAGAACGATATTAAAATTGAAACCATCATTGAAGAGAATCGTCACTATAAAATTGGTATCAATTATCCCCTCACACACTACCAAAAGTTAGATGATTCTATCGAACAATATATCCATACAAGTTATCAAAATTTTTTAAAACAACAAGAAAAAGAGATTACATTAACAACACAAAATGAACTTAATATTGACTATACATTTTATCAAAATAAAGAAATGATTTCTATTACTTTATTTAAAAGTGAAAATGAGGAGGAAGAAATCAAAACATTCAATTATGCTTATAAAAAAGATTATTTCATCTCCCTTGAAAAATTTGTTTCTTCAGAAGACGTTTACAACATTGCCAATACACTTCTTTTTAAAAGATTTGGAAATGTTCTAGACTTATCTTTGCTCAAGAAAAATCTACATACTTCCCTTTTCTCTATCGATGAAGAAAATTTATATCTATATTATCCCCCTTACAGTTTATCTAACCATTACCTAGATACCATGATTATTGATATTCCCCTTCAAAAATTAAATATAGAAACAGAGGAGGTAAAAAGGGTTCATCATGAGATGATGAGCGCTGAAGTGGATTTAGAAAAAGTCAATTCGATTATCGATGCCAATAAAAAGGTTGTAGCCCTCACATTTGATGATGGACCCAGTCCCTATACAGACGAAATTATTTCTATTCTAAAGGAAAACGATGCGGTAGCTACTTTCTTTATCCTCGGAAATAAAGTGAAAAATTATGCTGCTGTTTTAAAAAAAAGTTTGGAATATGGAAATGAACTGGGAAATCATACTTACAATCATAAATGGCTCACTAAATTAAAAGATGAAGAGATTAAAAAACAAATGCAAGATACACAAGACATCATTTACGAGACATTGGGCTATACACCTGTTCTTTTTCGCCCCAGTTATGGTTCTATCAACCAGCGTGTTCGAAAAGATATTGCTCTAGATGTCGTTTTATGGAATATTGATACAATGGATTGGAAATACAAAAGTACAAGCAAAATTATAACGCGTGCAACAGCCAATGTAGAAGACAAAAGTATTATCCTAATGCACGAAACCTATGAAAGGACAAAAAAAGCACTTCCTGAAATTATAAGGATTTTAAAAGAAAAAGACTTTGTTTTTGTAACCATTAGTGAGCTTAAGCAAATTGAATCTTTACGGAAATACAATGGATAATAAGCAAAAAGAGGCAAATTTACTTGATATTCAAATTATAACGACCATCATTTATATAGGAAGTCTTATCCTATCCATTTATATTACCTACAATGATAAAGTGACCATTGAAAATGGGAAAGGATTCTTAAGTAAAAAACAAAATCAAAACTTTTCTATTTTTAATCGTACTTTAGTTGTCGTTTTAACGCTTATCTATCTGTATGTCAGTTATGAAAATCAAAAAATCATTACCAAAAAAGGAGGCGATACAAACGCTGCCTCCTTACAAGTTTTGGCCTCTGAAATTTCTTTGGTGTCCACGTTGATTGTTCTTTATGTTGTCTTAAAGACTTCTGGAGAAGAATACAGTATTATCTCCGGTGCTGGAAACCCAAACCTTTAATGTATCCTTTGCCTGTAGGCTCTATATCCTTTGCATAGGTCATCTTAGGAATTCCACACAATTTTTTTAGTTCCTCGACCATGTATTTATAAATAGAAATGGCTAATTCTATTTTTCCTTCTAAAATACAATTTTTCGTTGGCTCTATATAAGTATCCATCAAAAATCTAGAAATAGTTTGAGGATCTAAACTATTTCTTATTGCATGTGCAATAAGCGGTCCAACAATATCATACTCACATAATAGGTCATGGTATTCCGCATTCTTCTTTAAAACTTCTTCTCTAAATATACGTAAGGTTTCTAAAGTAGAGCAATTATCCTCATCACCCAATATCTCACAGGTAATGGTCGTTAAATAACAGTTCGAAGAAGGATTTTCTCTTGTTGCGTCATATCTTGTTGCGTCATATATAAAATGCTCTGCACAACAGGCATTATCGGTAGGCTTATAATATTTTCGATAATGACCGCAACAAGCCTCTGATGAATCATATGGATTACGGCTACTTATATCCATATTAGCACAATTTACACATTGATTTACACTCCAACTTTCTCCATTTGCCATACAATCAGCTCCTTCGTGATGACTATTATACTTCTTTTTTATAAAAATACAAGAAAAAAGTGGGAATAATCCCTACTCTTCTGTATATTTTCTACATACCTCTTCTAATTCCAAGGCAATTCGGTCAACTTCTTCAAAATCTTTTAAGCGAACACCAGCAGCAAATTTATGCCCTCCACCATTATGTAGAGAAGCGGTTTCATTAATAATCGGTCCTCGTGACCGAATCGAACCTCGAATATTGTTGTTGCTTACATCTTCGGAAAAAACAGCCCATGCATAAATGCCTTCTAAATAATTGAAATTATTGACCATGTTCCCAGCCGTTGCGGCATCGACATCAAATCGCTTTAAAATGTCTTCTGAAAGTTTGCAATAAGCAAATCCATGTTCTGTGACAATCATATTATTAGAAATATAACCTTCAAACTTTGCTTCTTTAAAAGGTCTTAAATAAAGATTGGTATAGAGACTTGAAAATTCAATATTGGTTTCTTTCATTAAACGAGCAACCAGTTCAAATGTTTTTGGTGTTGTATAGGAGAATAAGAAGCGATCTGTATCGGCAACTAGCCCTATAAATAAATTTTCCGCTGCCAATTTCGACCATTTTAACTTGGTTTCAAAAACAAGTTCCATAACAATTTGGGATGCACTAGAAGCTTTTTCATCTACAATTTCAATTGTTCCGAATTTCTCTACAAAAGGGTGATGATCAAGCTTGATGACTTCCTTAAACCTATCTACATTGACTCCATCTACCCTTTTTTTATCAGGAGTATCTGTCACGATAAGCAAGCTGTTTTCATACATGGATTCTTGAAATTTATCAAGAGCACCCAAATAACGAAATTTACTTGCGGGATTTCCAACCACGTAAACTTCTTTTTCTGAAAAAGTAGCCTTAATAATTTCTTTTAAACCAATGCTGCTTCCTAGTGCATCGGGATCCGGTCCCACATGCCTTGCAATCACAATTTTATCGTATTTTTTTATTTTTTTATAAATTTTGTTGTAAACACTTTTCACCTTTACATACACCTATTTTCTTCTTTAAATTATATCAACAAAAAGAATGATGGTCAATCATTCTAAAGATTTAATTGTAAAAAATGCCTAATACCTTTCATTCTAATTTTATATTGAAAAAGAATGATTTTTTCTATTTCCTTTCCTATTTTATCGAACTTTAGTACCCGTTTCAAGTACTCTATTTTGTGATAAAATTGTCTCTGTTTCGCGTATTTTTTTATCGGCAAATTGTCTTAATTCATCATTTAAACCAGAATAACTTGTTATCCATTCTAAGCGATTTAGATAAGCTTCTGGGTTGCACTTTTTTCTATTTCTCATTATCAAAGCACAAAAATGATTCATCGCCTCATTAGAAGAATTTAGTCCATTATCCTTAGCGATAGTATTACGATCTAATTTTTCAATAACCTCTAACATAATTTTCCTCCCCTTGTTCTACCTCTACAATTTTCTCAGCAATTAATTTTGCATTGTTTTGAAAATAAGCTTCTAAAAAGTTTTCTATTCCTATTAACTCAGCTAGAATATTGGTTGCAATTAGCTCATCTTCATACAAAGGATCTTCACCCGCATTTCCAACAAGAAAATTTGATAACATCTCTGTAAATCCAACATTTAAACTAATAAACTGATGATCTTGCGTAGCAAATCCATAGGTATTATCATGGGCTGTCATCATACAAAGTAGTCCACTCATCATTAAATGTTCTGCATTATAATTATTTTGTAAAGCTTCTATACGAAAGCAAAGTACATTTTCTTTTGGCTTATATTCATAGCTTTTTTTACTTACCAACTTTTTTGTCTTTTCTACTCTTACATCTCCAATGCGTTCTTTTAAATTTTCTAGAGAGATATTGGGAAAAATTTTTACGAATCTGTTTATTAACCTTTTTATATCCTGCTTAACCTCATCTGTTATATTTTTATTCTCATCGACAGCTTTTAAAGTACTTTCTAGCATCACTATCACCTATTCTCATTTTACCATAATTTTTCTAAATTTCATCATTTTTTTTACAATAGCGTCTTTTCTATTTTATTTTGTTAAGAATTTTTCCCCTTCTCCTTTATAAATCATGACTGCTGGGTAGTATGTAATATGCAGTAACATGACAAGAAAAATAGCCCATCCTAAAATAGGAACAATTAAGCATAAAATCCAAGAATAAGGAAGAGCATAAATTTCACTTCCTTTCACATTTAATTTTTGACATAGTTTAATCTGCATCTTGATTTTAAAGACAAAAAACATAATGATAGCAGGAGTTAGAAAGAGGAGGGCACCCAAAACCCATACATACCATTTTGTATACCAAGCATTCTTTTCATATAAATCAAGGTCATACGCTAAGGCGAAGGTATATAAACTCGAAGTAAAAAAAGTAACTAAACAATAAATAAACCAATTCTTTTGTTTTAATAAACTCATTCTTATTCCTCCTCTATTTTATTTTCTCTTTCCAATCACATAAAAAGGTAAGTGCTTCCATAGGACTCATCTGTAGTGGATCCAAATTTTTAATGGCCTCTTCAACGGGCACCTTTTTAGGAATCAAGTCTGCAATCGGCAAACATTCCTGTACTTTTCTATCTCTTTTTTGCTCTTTATTCTCATAAATCTCTAAGATTTGGTCTGCTCTTTGAATGACAGATACGGGCAATCCCGCTAAGCGTGCTACATGAATACCATAGCTTTTGTCAATACTTCCTTCTTTTATTTTGTGTAAGAAAGTAATATTCCCATCTTCCTCATGTGCACTGACATGAATATTTTTCACATGTATCAAGCTTTCTTCTAAGTCTGTAAGTTCATGATAGTGTGTGGAAAACAAAGTTTTAGCCCCCACCTGATTGTGGATGTATTCAATAATCGACTGAGCCAAAGCCATACCATCAAACGTTGCCGTGCCTCTTCCTAATTCATCAAAAAGAATTAAACTATTCTCTGTAGATCCGCTGATTGCAGTATTGGCCTCATTCATCTCCACCATAAAAGTAGATTCTCCACTCACCAAATCATCACTTGCTCCAATGCGTGTAAATATTGCATCAAAAACGGGTAAGGTTGCATAGGTGGCAGGAACAAAACAACCGATTTGGGCCATGATGACCGTAATCGCCATTTGACGCATATAAGTGGATTTTCCTGCCATATTGGGTCCTGTAATGAGTAAAATATTTGTGTCTTTATCCATTACAATATCATTGGATACAAACTCCATCTGCAGTACTTTCTCTACAACAGGATGACGATTCTCCAAAATTTTCACTTCTCTATTTTCATTTAGAATAGGTCTTATATAATGGTTTTCCTCTGTCACTGTTGCGAACGCTTGTAAGACATCAATTTCACTAATCGTTTTTGCTATATTCTGTAGTATAGGGATATACTCTTTTATTTTATCACGAATACTAGTAAATAATGCATATTCTAGTTCAATAATGCGCTCTTCTGCATTTAAAATAAGGGCTTCTTTTTCTTTTAAAATAGGACTAATGTATCTTTCACAATTACTTAATGTTTGCTTTCTTTCGTATCCATATTCTTCTTTAACCATAGAAGTATTTCCCTTGGATACTTCTATATAATAACCAAATACACGATTATAACCCACT
>CAMXQX010000008.1 GCA_947246355.1 uncultured Bacillota bacterium
GATTAGGAAGATCAATTATTAAACTTGAAAAGGTTATTAAATTATTAGAAAATAATAATTGTAATTTGATATGTTTAAATGAAGATATCAATTCAAAAAAATGCTGTAGGAAAAATACTTTTAAGATGTATTTCATTATTACCTAATATGATAGGTGGTGAAAATGATGAATAATGAACAAAAGTTAGTTGCTATATATACAAGGGTTAGTACAACAGACCAAGCTCGAGAAGGACATTCATTAGAAGAACAAGAAAAAAGATTAAGAGCAATGTGTGAAGCAAACAATTATAAAGTTTATAAGGTTTATACTGATGCTGGTATTAGTGGTAAGTCTACTGAAAATAGACCAGCCTATCAACAAATGATGAAAGATATGAAAAAAGGAAAGTTCAATTTAATTATGGCTTTCAAAATGGATAGAATAAGTCGTAGTATAGTTGATTTTGAAACTTTCTTTAATGAAATTAAAAAGTATAATTGTGGTATTGAGTTCTTATGTGAAAAGATAGATACCAATGGTGCGGCAGGTATGATGTTTGCTCGTATATTAGGCATATTTGCTCAATTTGAAAGAGAACTAATAAAAGAAAGAACTTTGGTCGGAGTTGAAAGTGCAGTTAATAAAGGTCATTTTGGTGGTAAGCCTCCTCTTGGTTATAAAACTAAATTAGATGATGAGGGAAAGAAACTAAAAGAATGGATTATCAATGAAGATGAAGCAAAGATAGTAAGAGAAATATTTGAACTATGTGCAAGTGGAAAAACATATTTTCAAATATCTAATATATTAAAAGAAAAGTATCCTAAAGTAATATCATCTATTAGAAAAGATAAAGAAACTAACGAAGAAAAAATAACATATAGAAGTTGGACTGATAGTTCCATATCTTGCATATTAAATAATAAATGTTATATGGGTACTTACGAATATAGAAAAAGTTTAGATAATAAAGAAACAATAGAAATAGAAAATGTTGTTCCTAAAATAGTATCAGAAGACTTATTTAATGACTGCCAAGAGATGATATTTAGAAATGGTAGAAATTATTATAGGTCAAAAAGATATTTATTTATACAAAGATTAGTATGTCCTAAATGTGGAAGAATAATGGCTTGTAATGGTTGTAAAAATAAAATGAAGAAAGATTACCTTTATTATAAGTGCAAAGACTGTGGAACATATATTAGAGAAGAACTTATAGAAAAGGCTCTTATGAGTGAGTTAAATAACCTATTTGAATTATCTAATTTGATTAGTGAGAACTATTATATAACTGATAAAAAGACAGCAAATGATTTTAATAATTGTAGATTAGACCATAGGTTAAGATTTGCAATAGATGAAAGTATCATTGAAGAAAAAAGGAAAGCATTAACTAAAAATGATTTAAACGAACTATGGAATATGACATCTTATGAAACAAAATGTGAGTTTATAGGAAAGTATGTAGATAAAATAACAATTAAGGAATATAAGACATCAAGAAATAAAATAACATCGGTTGAGATAACAGATTTAAAATTAAAACCAAATAAAGTTAATGAACTATTAGATTATACTAATGGAAATATGGTTGATAAAATAATTGGTACTGGTGTATATAAGGCTTCAATATCAACAATGAAGCATGAAAAAGATGCTTTGGAATATATTGAATTATTAAAGAAAAGGCATAAGATAATGGTATATACATTATCAGAAGATTATGATTATTATTTAGATGTATTATTATTTAAGATAATCAAAGTAAAACCAAAAAGTGTTATTGAAAAAGAAAAGACTATATATTTATACTTAACAGAGCCAACTAATTTATTAAAAAAAGTTAGTGAAAGTTTTGCTAACTAGGTTGTTAAAATTATAAATATATAGTATAATTTAAACAGCAAAGGAAATTGAATAAGTGGTAAATTATAATTTGGAAACTCGTTCGATTACCGTGCCATTTAGAAAGACACTCCAAATTTTGGAGTTTTAATATATTTGGGGAGGTTTGTATGAAATCAGTTGTGCAAGATTGGCTAAGTAATGATAATATTTCTTATAAGCAACAAACAGTAGTTTTATCTTCGTTAAGAGATTGTGATGGACTAACTAAAGAAGATATTTCTAAAAGATTAGTTCGTAAAATAAGAAATGTTGTTTTAAAAAACGCTGGAACAAAAAATACTCCTTTTATGGTTGAAGATATGAGTCTAGAAGATATAAAAAAATATGCTTCTAATTGCGATAAATATCCAATCCACTTTTACATGCATATGTGCTTTGCATGTGAGATAATAGGATTTAAACATCCTGATGAAGATATAAGAAAATGGTTTCATGAAGCATATTTAATTATAGTTCATGCCCTACATCTGAAACCTGAAAATGAGGAAGAGTGTGATTTTAGATTACAAGATGGTGTAGATACGCCTTATATAAAATTAGAAGAAAATAGTTAAAAATTAAGAAAGGTAAGTAAAAACAAAATGTTGGAAAGCCCTTCTTACCACGTGCCAGTTGAATGAATCAAACTATTTAGTTTGTTTAGATATATTTTAGGAGATTTGTTATGAGTAATATTGATAGTAGAATTGAAGCTTCAAATCAAAGAGCAAAAAGGTTAACTGAATTAATAGAAAAGGAATTATCTAGAGATTGGTTTGATGCATCAAAACTAAATAAACTATATCTTGCTTCGATTACTCTTTTGAATGGGTATTATAGTGGTATAATAAATTCAGAGTTTAATAAAAGTATACATGAAGTGTTTCATTTACCTTTAGATGATTCCGAATTTATAAAGGCAACTTCTGCAGAGTATAATAAGCTAAGTGATAATGTTGCAAAACTTGAAACGATTATTTATTCAAATATAGATTATATAGTCGATTTTTATGTTAATCGAGATTTAACTGACCAAGACTCAAAAATAAAAAGGTAAAATTTTAAGAAGGGTTAGCAAAATTAAATGATTTGTGAATCTCCTATATTACTGTGCTAGATGGAAATACACTCCAAAAAGCGGAGTTAAAATATTGAAAAAGCCGTTGAAATAAAAGGAATATCCACGGCTTTTTGTTTTTACTAAAAAATGAAGATATTTAGTGAAAAATTTATAAAATCAGAAGAATTAGAAAAAAGGATACGAACTACGTGTAGTTTTAATAATGCTACTTGTGGATTTAGACAAGGAAGAAATATATGTAGGTGGTACGAATCTCAGTTTTATAGAACCGCATAAAGTAGATGTAACAATTAAAGGAAAGAAGCTGATACTAATTTATTTTGATAGGAAAAATTTGTTTTTATATAATAGAACAATGCCTATCACGATAAAGCAATTTGATACACTACTTAAAAGCATTAAGAAAGAGCTATCATAGTTTATTAATTCTTTTGCTTATATTGTAAGAAAGGCTATTTTATGGTAAAATATAAGCATATAAAAGCTATTTTAAGTATAAGTGGAAAGGAGTGTAAGGTATGAATAAAATAGATAAAAAAAGTTTAGAGAAAGCAAGAGAATTATTTTCAAGTGGTGCTATTGATAGTGTTGAAGTTGGTACTACAAAAGGATTACAACAAATTCATAAATATTTATTTGATGGTTTATATGATTTTGCAGGTATTATTAGAAAAGAAAATATTTCTAAAGGAAATTTTAGATTTGGAAACTCATTATACTTAGAAGAAATGCTAAATAAAATTGAAACGATGAGTGAGAATACCTTAGATGAAATAATTGATAAGTATGTTGAAATGAATATCGCTCATCCATTTTTAGAAGGAAATGGTAGAAGTATAAGAATTTGGTTAGATTTAATATTAAAGAAAAATTTAAACAAAATTGTCAATTGGGAAAATATAGATAAAAAACTTTATTTACAAGCTATGGAAAGAAGCCCAATTAACACATTAGAAATTAAAATTTTAATAGAAAATAATTTAACAGATGATTTAAGTTTAGAAAGTGTTTTTAAAGGAATAGAAACATCTTACTACTATGAAACTAATGATTAAAAAATTATAAAACGAAAAGTTTGAAATCTTTTAAATCATGGTGCGAGTAAGAAAGCTATTTCAAACTATGATAAATTAAGTTTTATAGGAATCGAATGGATTCCTTTTTCTATGATTAGAGCATCGAATAGAATTCTAATGTTTCAAAGAATTAAACTCTATCTTCAAACATAATGGATAACTCTCCAAGTATTAAATCTCGATTATACTATTTTCCATTTTTTACTTCAAAGAGAAAACTTCACTTTTTAGCCCATTTAAAAAAAGAAATTTCTATATCGCTTTTTCCTAGCAATATCTAAATAAATTTATATAATTCTATTAATAAAATTAAACTTAAGAAATGAAAAATTTGAAATTTGTGAACGTTTTTTTTATCTGTTTTTTATCTTAAGGTTTAAAATCTTATTCTATGAACACAATATAATTGAATTCTCTTTTCTCTTTTTATTTGATAGAACATTAAAATTGTACTTTTCTTAAACAAATTTAGTGAATAAAAATGAAAACAATGCTATAATATTGATATAAATAAAAAAATATATTCACATTTATTCATAATATGTTAGAATAGATTTGAATATAGTAATAATGAGCAAAAAATGAAAAGTTTGGATGTGAGGAGTAATGTATATGAAGAAAATAGGAATGGGTATAATCATATTTTTGATGTTAAACTTAATTTCTATGCATACTGTACTTGCAAGTACAAAAATAGATGCAAAATTAGTTTCTAATACAACAGAATTAAAACCAGGTGATCAAGTAGAGATTACTTTTAGGTTACTTTCCTTTGAAGAGATAAAAAAAGGAATCAATGCTTATAAGGCTACTTTAGAATATGATAAAAATATCTTTGAAGAAATTGTTCAAAGTAATTTTGCGTGTCAAGATTATTGGGAAGAATTAAAATATAACTCTTCCAATGGACAATTTGTAGCCTTTCGAAAAGCGAAAGCTATGAACCAAACGGATGTTGTAAAAATTACTCTCAAAGTGAAAAAAGGAGTAGAAGCGACTAAAACCATTGTAAAAGTAAAAGATATAACGACTTCGGAAGGAAAAGGAGATATAAAAATAAAAGACACTTCTGTTCTTTTGAATATTATAAAAGAGCAGCAAACCATTCCTACAAAGCCAGTTGTTCCAGAAAAGCCAAATACAGATAATAGTACCACGACCAACAAAAAACCAACGACTTCTGGAAATGTAGTGGGAGCACCCATGGGCGATGCAACCAAGCCCAATGAAGACACCAACATAGAAGACACAAATCATTCTCAAAAACCAGAAGAAGATTTGAATGATACAGATGTAGAAAAACCAACCAAACCTATAGAGGATGACGAAAAGCAAGACCATCAACCTGCTAAAATAAAAAAAACGACAAAGACATATGCTAAAATGCTATTTTTCCTTGGAATACAAGTATTAATTGTTACAGCGGTATTTATCTACCTCAAACAAAAAAATGTATTTGGACGCAATAAGAATTATATGTTTTTGGTAGCATTCCTTTTATTTACTGAGTTTATTGGTACAACATGTGCTATTGCTCGTAGTTTTACGCAAAAAGGAGAACTCAATGGAGATAATGAGGTTAACTATGCAGATGCAAGTTTACTAGAATTACATTTAGTAGATTTAAAAAGCTTACCGATGGAAAAATTAGAAAATGCAGATATGAATAGTGATGGAAAGATTACAATATCTGATTTAAGTATTTTGATTCAAAAACTCGAAAATTTATTGGAGTACGATGTGACTATTTCTAATATAGAAGTAGAAAACAATTATCCAAATAAAAACCAAGATATTATAGTCAAACTAAATGGTAATGCAAGTTTTGGTGCTAGTATTGAAAAATTAGTCATTAATGACCAAGAATATAAGATAGATAAAGTAACAAATACAGAATTTACATATCAATTTACCTTACATACAGGGCAAGATGCAGGGATAAAAACATACAGAATTACAGAAGCCCTACTAGATAATAATCAAAAAGTGGAAATCGATTATGCAATCAATATAGATGTATTAAAAGATATCCCAAGTATTCAAAATTATAGAGTGGAAGAAGATAATAAAAATTCTAAATTAATTGTCTTATTTGATGTTATGGATAACGATGCAAGTCTTTATGATGCAGAGATAACCATTTATCATTCTGATCAAACAATTAAAACACAAGAAAAAATTAAAAAAGGACAAAATCGTATTGAAGTGGAAGTAGAAGATACCAAAGAATACGATGCGTATATTACATTAGATTATGATTTGGATAGCAATCAACTTGAAAACGATGAAGCGCATGTTGGAGTACAAAAATATGAAAAAAAATTGCAACTGGTACTTACGTATAACTTTAGTGCTTCCAACATAAAATCATATAAAAATGGAAACGAAACGACAACTTTTGATAATGGAGATGAAGTACAACTTGTATTCGAAAGTAAAAACGATACAAAATATGTTCCAGCATTTATAATAGTAGATGGAAAAGAATACGAAGTAACGGAAGAAAACAATAGATATAGTGCTATACTTCCAGCTTTAACTCATTTAGGAACGCAAACCATTACAGTTGAAAAAATTATACTTTCTAATGGTAAGGAATTTGCGTTGACAGAGCAAAATGTTGTAACAATTCAAGTGAATAAAAGAAAACCAAGTATTTCTGATTTCACTACAACAGAGTTTACAGAAACAAATCATTTAAAAGTAATGTTTGGTTTAGAAGATTTCGATAAAGCTATTACAGAATTAACTATCATTTTATTGGATGCCGATTCAAAAGAACTCGATAGAAATGTATTAACCAAAGAACAATTAAAAAATATGGAAACCATTAATTCTTTCTTAAATACAAGTTTAACATCCAAATATAAGGTAAAAGTGCTTATGAGTTATAACTTGACAGGAGATACTTCTCATGCTATTGTGGATGAATTGATTAAGGAGCAAGAGGTTAAAGCAGATCCAAAGGTAACAATCAAAAGTATAACACGAAGTAAAGATTATGTAGAAAAAGGCGGTCTTGTAAAATTAACTTTCGATTTTTTAAGCAACAAAGTAGAAGATGTTATAAGAATACGAATTAACAACATCGATTGTATAGCTGTAAAGTTAGATAGTGGAAAATATGAAGCGACAGTAAATGTTGGAAATAAAAAGGGTATTTATCCATTAACCATAACACAATTAACTTATAGTGATGGAACGATTGCATCGGTTGATAATACCATCAATGTTGATATTTTAAAAGACAAACCAACGATAGAAAATTTTATCCAGGAAGATAATATTCAACAAAATGAAGTATTGTTAAAATTTGATGTATTAGATGTAGACAATAGTTTTATAAGTGGAAAGGCTATTTTAACGTATAATGGAACCAGCATGGAAAAGGAAATCCATAATGGACACAATGAATTAACTTTCCAAGTGGAATCTGCAAAAAAATATACGCTAGAAATCAAAGCAACGTATGACTTAGATTCGAATGCTTTACAAGGAAAACCAGTAGAAGACAACCGAATAACGGATGAAGTGATTGCGACAAGAGAGATTCAATTGATTACCGATTATCAATTAAATGTTACAAATATTAAAACATATAATGAAAAAGGGGAAACAAAGTATTTTGGAAAAGCAGAACCAATTCAAATTCGTTTTGAAAGCAGTAATGTAACAAACTTTGAGCCTATAAAAGCAGTAGTCAATGGAACAGAATATGCACTGACTAAGAAAGATAATGCATACCATTTAACAATCAATAGTCATCGAACATCTGGAGTTAAAACGGCAAGAATAGAAAAAATCACATTAAGTAATGCAAAAGAACTTACTGTTTCTTCGAATAATGAAATTAAAGTGACCGTTCTAAAAGATAAGCCAACGGTTGAAGAATTTGGCTACAAAGAAAATATGGATGCCACAATTTCTGCTACATTCAAAGTGATAGATGAGGAAGAGACAATTACAGGTGGAAAAGTGGTTGTACTTAAAAACGGAAGCACAGTAAAAGAACAGGCACTAGAAAAAAATCAAAATACAATTGTTTTCCAACCAGAAGAAGAGCAAAATTATATAGTAAAAGTCATAGCGGATTATGACTTGGATATGAATGTATTAGAAGAAGATGCTAATGAATATAAAAATGTAACCCTTCTAGAAGCAGATATTGCTTTAGGAACTCGTAAATTTGAGATGAAAGATATCATTCGAACTTCGATATATAAACAAACAGAAGATGGTATTGTAGAGGTTAGCGATTTAAGAGAGAGTGATCTTGCCAACTTAGACAATTACATTGCAAAAGTATATTTGAAACAAATGCCAACATTCTATACGAAAATTACAGGTTATCGCATAGAGAACAATGAATTAAAATTAACTTTAGCGTACGATGATGTTGTTCAATATACTAAAGATAACAAACAAGATAAACTAGAAATTGTTTATGGTACTATGGACAATGATGTTGCTGAGAATATTACATTAGAAGGTTTAATTCGTGAAATGGAAGCGAATCCAACAGGTACATTCACTTTAACACGTGATTATGATGCTTCTATCATTACTAAAAATAGTAATACTCTCATTTCGACTTCTTTTATGGGAACTTTAAATGGAAATGGACATAAGATATATAATTTAACAAAGCCTTTATTTGATACAATCGAATCGGCAACCATTGAAAATTTAATCTTAGAAAGTCCTAAATTAGTAGGAGCCAATAGTAGAGGAACCATTGCCAATACGGCAGTCAATTCTACAATTCGTAATGTACATGTAAAGGATTTAACTCTTATCACAGGTAGCAATCAAGTAGGGGGAATCCTTGGAGAAGCAAACGCTACGACGGTTGAACAAAGTAGTGTCACTAACTTTTCTATAACAACAGCAGGACATATACGTGTGGCAGCTATTATTGGACAAATGGATGGAGGAGCTATTCGAAATTGCTATATCGAAGGTGTTACGAAATCAACGCAAAATAAAGATGGAAATGGAATTGGCGGTATCCTAGGTCATGCTTTTGGAACCTCCCCTGTTACGATTGAAAACTGTATTAGTAAAGTGCATTATACAAATAATGTTAGTCCTAGACTCAATGGGGATATAGTAGGAGCTATTTCTATAAAAGATTCAGTACTAAAGAATAATGTAAGTTTATCAACAGGAGAAAATTTCTATAGTATCCATGGAAATGAGCCTAATGCAGATGCTACAAACAACTATGAATTATTAGATTCGGGACTAAGGTCCAATGCTTCTGGAAATAGAGTAAAGCAGATAGAAAGAGAAAATATTACAAAGGATTTCTTTATCAATAGCGCTCATTTTGATGAAACCATTTGGGATTTAGATAATGTATCTTATTCAAATCCACCTGTACTAAAAGCAAACAAACAAAATAGCGATACAATAGATGAGGAGGAAAAACCTTCTAATAATAAACTTTATATTCCAGATTACAGTCGAATTAAAAAAATAAATGGTTATACACAATCCAAAGATATTTTGTATCACAACATTAACAAATTAATGCCTTATTATGATGCGAAGTATTTAATAGAAGATGGTTTAAAAGTTACAAATAATCATGTATTAAATACAAAAATAATCAAACATATTCTTCCATACAGTAATGGAAAAATGATTACGTATTTAACTTCCCAAAACAACCACAGTATCACGAGTATAAAGGTAGTATTTGAAGATTTAACAGTAAGTGAATACAATGTAACCTTTAAAGAATTAAGACAGAATATTGCAATATATACTTTAGCGGAATTGGATATCGACTATTCATTTAGTAATTATGTTATCAAAGAAAACGCATCCATTGTTGAAACTTTAAAAAATTACAAAAATAGTGTTGATTATACAAAAGTGTTGGATCCACTTACTGCGGCTGCTGATAGTCGATTATATCGAGATCACTATAACGAAGTGATGAAGCCCCTTGCTGAGGTAATTGCTTTACAATTATTACAAAATGATGGAAATAGCATACTTAACATGGATAGTGAAATTCTAAACAACAAGATAAAACAAGAACTGATAGATAGTGGTAGACTTGATAAAATCTTATATGCGTATAATTACTATCATAGGTGGTATCAATTTGAAATCGGTGGTGCCAAAGTATCGGATATTTTATTCTACGAAGGAAAAATGTATAAGGATTCTATGACCATCGATAATTTAACTGATGAAGTATTAACTGGAAATTTGAATACGAATGCAACACATACATTCTTCGCAAATAGTTTAAGTAAATATACAGGAAGTTCTGCCCTAACGTATTATCTAGATGGGGTAATAAGAAATATTGGTGGATATGAAGATATAAATGATTGGTTTACAGAACATTTTAGTTCCATCGGAATATTAGCAGAAATACCAGTTGAGAATCATCCAGAAGTAAAATATCGTGCTTGGGACCGAATAAAAGGTTTCCCTAACTTTATCTTACCTTTATCTACATTACCAAAATATGCTGGATACATAATATCAGGACCAGCCCAATTCCAAGTAGGAGCACAAAGAGTCTACATTGATGATCCAACGACTGCATCGGGACAAAATACCGTAAGAAATCATGTAAAAAATCATGTTGCTCTTATTAAAAGACAATTTGATACCATGGCTGGGTCTTTCCATGTAGAAAGTTGGAATAGTTTTACGATTATGGTTTATGATACGGTAAAAACGATTACAGGATACAAAACAAGTTATTTCCCAGGAACAAATATTCCAATGAGACCCTCTCCTGTTACAACATGGAATAGAAGTGGAACGACAACGGAACCATTTTCTAAAAACTTCAACGAAGCGGTAGGAGCATGGCAATATGGTTCCGCAGCAGGTGTTGGTAATACGGCAGGATTCTTATGGTTTATTGCAAGACCAGGACTAACAAACTACGATACTTGGACCCATGAATTTGAACATGCCCTTTACGATAAGATTATGCTGTTTAGAAAAGGGGCAAGATTACAACTAGAAACATATACAGAAGGAAATGTTCAACAAAATGAAAATTGGAGTAACAATAATATTAGTGGTTACGATGTCGGACCTTATTACTTCAATTTTGCCTTTACCTTAGGAAAAGAAAGTATGGCAACCCAAAATCTAACACCCGAAAGAATTAATACAAGAGAAAAATTAGAAAATTATTTTAAAGGCCAATTTGACGCCTTAGAACTTCTGGACTACGTATCCGCGAAAGCATTCATTCAATTAACTCCAGAAGAACAAGCAAAAATCGCAACCAGAATGAATACATCAGCTGGATGGAGTACATGGGGAACCATTACAAAAGCGCAAGCCGAAGCCATGAACTTAACAACGTTAGAATCCCTTTGGGACAATCGAATTATGTTAAGACCAAACAATGCTTGGGGAGTTAGTGTACGAGGCCTTGTACCAATCAACAGTATTGGTGCCAATGACTATGGTTACGAATCCATTTGGGTAACGCGTTGGTATATGGGGCATTACGACAATGGATACGCTGATGCATTCTCAAATAAGAAAAACATGTTTGAAATGCTAGGCTATGCAGGAGTCGATGGTTATGTAACTTTTGGTAGTAAAATGAGTAGTTCTGACTTAGATGCCATTCAAAAAATAACTTTAGCAAAAACGGGAACAGCGATGAACTGGAAAGAATACAGAATGAGTCGCTATGCCGAAATTGAAAGCAAAAAAGACAACAAGTATGTCAATATTGATTTAATGATTGAACAATTTGTAGAAGCATTGAGAAATGATGCGAAAAATGGCAATCGAAATATCACAAGTGGTACCAATCTACGTAAAATTTATTATCATTATTTGAAGAGAGTCACCAATGATTTCGTAGATGATCCACTAGGAACAAACTTAGAAATGACCCACATCAAAACAGCAGAGGAATTAGTAAGTAAGATAAATAAAGAGCCATATGGATATTATATTCTAGACAATGACATTGATTTTAGTGGAATGACAACCAATGTAACCCAAACATTTATGGGTAAATTAGATGGAAATGGACATAAAATTATTGGAAATAAAATTCCAATCTTCCAAAAAATCCGTTATGGTTACGTAAAGGATCTTATCTTAGAGAGAACGGATATACCTATGAATATCGCTAATGTAGGAGCCTTAGCTGTAAGAACTGAATATAGTGTACTGGAAAACGTAAAAGCAAAAGAATTGCAATTAAACTTCGGTGGAAGAAATGATTTAAGCCTAATTGGTGGAGCCATTTCAACTACTTTAAGTAGTGGCATTGAAGTTGAAACCCTAAAAAATAAAATAACCAGTATAGAGGATTTCGAAAAACTAAATGAAAATCCAGGAGGAATCTATGTTTTAGAGACAGATTTAGATTTTACAGGGTATACAAAAGCGGATTCAGTAGTTACTGCTATATTTACTGGAAAAATTGATGGAAAAGGGCATACTTTGTCCAATCTAACCAATTTATCTCTATTCTCAAATTTTAGAGGAACGATTGAAAACATAAATATTAAAAATTTCACAAATACAAGTGCTGGAAGAGGAAATGGCGATTTTGTGACCGCCTTTACACAGGAATCGTATACAGCAACATTTAGAAATATGAAATTTGAAAACATTACCTTAGCTGGAAGAAACAATGTAGCCGTTGTTACAGGAATGGATGGAAGAGACAATGCCAATTCTATATTTGAAAATATATCTGTAAAAAATGCAAATGTAACAGGAACAGGAGTTTATGTATCTACATTTATAGGTAGAAAATATGGTGGAAGATTAAAAAATATTTATGTGCAAGGAAATTTAGAGATTGCAACAACAGAAAATGGTGGAATCATTGGTGCTTCTCATCAAGCAATACAAATAGAAAATGTAGTGTCTAATGTCAATGTAAATAGACCAACAAGTACAGACAATCGAAATCAAAATGGTGGATTTATAGGAAATATGTATAATAATCCAAGTATAAAAAATTCTATATCCATTGGAAACATGACTGGGTTTGTAAGTAACGATGCAGAAGTCAATGTGTATAAATTTACAGGTGCGACAGCGGCTATAATCACAAGTAGTTTAGCGAATTGTTATGAGTCTGTATCAACAACAGGAGTAAGCAATGTTACAGCGGATACGAATGGCAAATTGATGCATGCAACAAGTGAAAATTTACATGATAAAAACTTCTATAAAGATACGCTTCACTTTGATGAATCCATTTGGAATCTAGATTATGTTCAAGATAAAGGATATCCTGAATTAAAATAGAAATGGAAGCTGATGTGATTCTATATTAGTATCCATTGATAAAAAACAGTATGTGAAAAAGAGAAAAGTGATTTTTCTCTTTTTTTGAATTTTATTACGACAATTTTTTTCATTTTTCATTGTTATGATAAAAAAATTCTATGTTTGTAGAATTAGAAAGGAGAGACAATGTTAGAGTATTTAAGGTTTTTACTGTATACGATATGGGAATATTTCGATTATCGAAAATGGAAATAGTCTCCATTTCTTTAAGATGCTCCTTTACCATAAGGGGCATTTTTCTATAAAATAATATTTTTTAACATTCCATTTGCTTTTTTTCTTCATTTATTTTAGAATAAGAATAGGCAAAGACAGAGAGGTTGAATGATATCTATGAAGGGGAAGGCGAACCAAAAATATATTCTTTTACTGATAAGTGTAGTTGCCTTTTTAGTATTTTATTTTTATGAGGGTATAAACCAAAAGCGACTTGAAAATGAAAAAGAAGCAACTTCTTACACTTTCCATGAAATTCCTTCTTATTTTGGTGAACCTTATGTAATTTTAAATGATAACATTCCTTCCTTCGATGAAAAGGATTACCAATTGGATTCTTTTGAACACTATAGCGACTTGGATTCTTTAGGGAGAAGTGGTGTTGCATATGCAAATATCGGTGTTGATTTGATGCCTACCAAAAAGAGAACTTCTATTGGAATGATTAGGCCAACAGGATGGCATACTGTTAAATATGATACTATTTTAGGAAAATATTTATACAATCGTTGTCATTTAATTGGATACCAGTTAACAGGAGAAAATGCCAATGAAAAGAATTTAATTACTTGTACACGATCTATGAATACAGAAGGGATGCTACCCTTTGAAGATAAAGTAGCTGACTACATTCGAGAAACCAAAAACCATGTTCTTTATCGTGTCACTCCTCTTTTTGAGGGGGACAATTTACTGACTAATGGTGTAGAAATAGAAGCTTATTCTATAGAAGACAAAGGAGAGGGCATTCAGTTCCATGTTTATGTCTATAATGTACAGGATAATATAGAAATTGATTATAAAACAGGGGAAAGTAAACAAAGAAAGTGATTGGTATTTCTTTTGTAAGTAGGGATAAAGGATAACAAAAGAAATCATAAATGGCAGAAGGGAGCTTGTCGTATGAGAATATTACTAGGAAGTAGTAATCCTTCTAAAAAAAGTGCATTAGAGAAGGCACTACAGAAATTGTCTTTAACGGATTATGAGATTATTGCTTATAGTGTACCCTCTTCTGTACATAGTAAACCGATAGGATTTGAAATTATTCGTGGATGTGAAAATAGAAATAGGGAACTGAAAAAGTATGCAGAAGAAAATTCTACTTCTTATGATTACCTTTGTTCTATAGAAGGGGGATTTTCCCTAGATGAAAATGGTCTTCCTTTTGTTGTTACGTATTGTGTTATAGAAGACAAAAGGGGAAAAAAGTCAACGGGAAAGTCTCTTGGTATACGTCTTAGTAAAAATATGTGGGATTATGTAAAAGAAGGGAATTCGCTAAACAAGGCAATTGAGGAAATAACAAAAAAGAAAAAAAATAAGCAGAGTCTTGGTATTACTGGCTATTTAACGGATGGGTTGTATCCTCGTGAGGATATAGATAGCCAGGCGGTTGTTTCTAGTTTTATTTCTTTTGTTTATAAGGAGCAAAGAGAAGACTTGGAAAACTATATAAAGGAAAACTGTAAAAATATAGAATGAGGAAAGTTATGAAAAAAAGTATAATAATTATTGGCATTGTCTTGGTAATTTTTGGAGCTTCTTTTTTAGGATACCAATATTATCAATGGTATCGAGTAAAACATGCCAAAGTGGAAGTTACATTGAAAGAGGATTTAACTGTTGCCTTTTTAGAAGAGAAACATATTTCTGATTTTATTGTAAGTATGAATGGAAAAATTGTTGATGACACTAAAATTGATACAACGAAACTTGGGAAAAAAGAAATTAAATTTTCTTTTATCAATGATGAAAAAATTAAAGTAAACTATGCTTTTCAAATCGAGGTCATCGATACAGTCGCTCCTCTTATCCGTTTAGGAAACATTTATAAAGTCAAAGTAAATTCGAATGCTGATTTCATGCAAGACATTTTTTGTGGAGATAATGTGGATGAAAATCCTACTTGTACGATTGATGGGGATTACGATTTAACGAAGGTAGGTAACTATCCTGTCACTTTTCGAGCAGTAGATAAAAGTGGAAATACAGCAACAAAAAAGTTTACATTACAAGTATATGAACCCAAACCTTCGAAAGGTAGTACAACTACAACCAAACCTAAAGTAACGTATCAAAAGTTTGAAGATTTAAAAAAAATATATAAAAGTGAGACAACCGAAATGGGAATTGATGTTTCTAAATGGCAAGGAGATATTGATTTTGCTGCATTAAAAAAAGCGGGAGTGGAATTTATCTTTATTCGTGTGGGAACGATAGACAAAGATGGTGAATGTGTACTTGATCCTAAGTTTGTCCAAAATATAGAAGGAGCAAACAAAGTAGGAATCAAAGCAGGAGTTTATTTTTACTCTTATGCAAGTACGTTAGAAGAAGCTCGAAAAGAAGCAAGATGGGTTCTAAAGCAAATAAAACCTTATAGAATTGATTTACCTGTTGTTTTTGATTGGGAGGACTGGGAAGACTTTAATCAGTACCATTTAAGTTTCTTCGGTCTTACTAGTATGGCGGAGGAATTTTTAAAAGTGATAAAGCAAAATGGATATGAAGGAATGCTTTATAGTAGTAAATACTTTTTAGAACAAATTTGGTTTCCAACAGAATACCCTATTTGGTTAGCGCATTATACAAGCAAAACCAATTACCAAGGAAAATATGAATATTGGCAAATGTGTAGTGATGGAAGTGTGGATGGTATTGAAGGAGCAGTAGACGTCAATGTACATTATTTAAGGTAAAAAGATAGACAATTTTAAAGTTTAGGGTATAATAGGTACTACTAATTATGGGGGAAATAGTATGATTCAGTATACGCAATTTTTAAATGCAATAGGAACGTATTTGGATTTGTTAGAATTGGATGCACATATTCAGTTACATCAAAAAATGATGGATAATAATAAGGATGAAATAGAGGTTTATCAACGTTTAAAAAATAGGAAAGACCCTTATCAACAAGAAAAAGATGCGATTTTAGAAAATAATCCTATAGAAAATGGAAAAGAAATTCTTTCTATGTGGGGCTTTGTGCAAAATTATTTATTAGACAATCCAAAAGAATTGAATACTTTATATTCCTCTAAAAAAGGAAGGCGTGAGTTACCAGTATATGCCCTTTGTCAAGAAATCGTCAAATATGATATAGCCTTTTATGATATGTATTGCTTTTTGATACACCATAATTTGTATAATCCTAACTTCGAATATGGATTTTCTGATGAACCATTCTTTACAATGTTGCCTATAGACCCTATAGAGCAGTTTTATCAAATTAATCAGATGGTTGTTGCTCACCTTGAAACCAATTTTCATATCTTAAGAAATGGTTCAGATGTAATAGAGTGGGCTCTTCATTATTTATCAACAAGTAAGGATACGATAACAAGGGATTATTGGGAAAACTACATAATGACTGCTATCAAAGGAAATTGTAGTTTGCTAGACTCTAAGCGTTATCATGGAGTCTTTTCCCTCGAAGTCAAACCTAGTATTTTTTGTATCATGCAGCACTCACATCTTGAGAGTATACACTCTTATTTATTATCAGAGCAAGGGATTTGTAAACAAATAGAAAATGCATTGTATCCTAGTTTAGAAAGAGATAAAGCCATCGACTTTTATATAGAACGGATAGAAGATACCAACATAAAAAAGAAATTATATCGGTTAAAAACACAAGCAAAATAGATTAGTGTAACATTTATAGGATATAACAAAAAAAGGACGAAATATCTACTTCGTCTTATTTTGTTTTTGTCATTTCTTTAAAGTATTTCCATGCTAAGATGCGGAAAGCATGTTGGTCAATTACTGTCTCATCAATGGTATTGTTCTCTACACTTGTTTTTAATTCGTTAAAGGAAGTAGCATAATCCGTTGTGATAATTAAGTCATTACCAGCAAGAACAGCTTTAATTGTTTTGTTATTAATATTATCTAAAGCACTCATAGCAATATCATCTGTCATAATCACACCTGTGAAGTTCAAATTGTTTCGAAGAAGATTATGTACTGCTTTGGATAAAGAGGCAGGATTATCTTCGTCTATATTTTTAATGGTATTATGACTTACTAAAACAGCTTCTGCTCCTGCTTTAATACCTGCCTCAAAAGGAGGAATATCATTTTTTAAAATATCATCATAAGGTCTTGTATCTAGAGAACCACCTACATGTGTGTTAGCATTGTTTCCATAACCAGGAAAATGTTTTAAAGTATAAGAGACACCCGTATCTTTACTACTTTCAATGACTGTTTTGGCATAGGTACTCGTTAAGTCGGTTCCCTTTCCTAGGGTTCTAGGATACATATAATCATTAGGATCTATCGAAACATCAACAACAGGTGCTAGATTCAAATTGAGTCCTAAATCTTTTAAAATTTTACTTTTTTCTTTGGTATCTTTTTTAATTTCCTCAAAGCCACCGTTATTATAAAGTTCTTGTGGAGATTTAAATTGAGAAGGTGCTAAATTTGGATTACTACTTACACGTACTACTTTTCCTCCTTCTTCATCGACTGCGGTTAAAAGAGGAATTTTTGCATTCTTTTGTAAAGCACTTATCATATCAATCACTTCTTTTTTGGTTTTATCCTTAAAATCTTTTTCAAAGAAGACGAAACCACCTAATGGATATTTTTTTAAAATATTGATGGCATCATTATCATAACGTACCAAAAGGAGTTGCCCTATTTTTTCATCGAGTGTCATTTCTTTTAATTTATGAAACGCCATTACATAATATTTGCTGAATATGCCATTATCTTTCCAAGCAACTGGAATCCCATTTTCATCAGTTGCCATTTTTTTAGTCTCATAGTTTATAACTTCAATGGATTGATTTTCTCTTGTTTCATCTAAAATACCTGTATATTCAATTAATAGAAGATCGCCAGATTTAATATCACTGCTTGAAAATTGTAGTGTATAGATACTGTTTTTATCATCCATAATCGTTACTTTTTGCTTGTTCATGGTTAAAACAGTGGCTTCTAATTTTTTTGTTTCTTCCTTTTTCTCTTTTTTAAATAAACTAAATAAACCAATTACCAGTAGAAGAATAACAACAAGTGCGAGTAAGGTAGCTGCTTTTTTATTCATTGTATCACCCAGTTATACTATATTTCTAATTTCTTTTTTTATGTCACATTGTACTGAAAAAACTCTATTATTGTATACGATTTACTTCTTTTAAAATGTATTTTTTATTGACAAATTCAAAAGTGTATTCATAAACACTTCCCTTTGCAAAGTATTCTTCTTCCTCTTCTATATTGTTTTCTACTTCGGCAAGCAGTTCTTCTTTAGTAAAGGAAGTATAAATGGAAGTTTTCTCTGCAACAGAAAAATAAAGTACAGCTTCTTTTATAGTGAGTTTTTTTCCAAGACGATTGGCTTCGATTTTTTTTGTTTTGTAAAAATCGGTATTATTTCCACCACAACCTACTATTTGTTCATAACTCTTTGTTTCTTTGTTATAGGTATACCCACAAATTCCATTTGAAAACAAGTAGAAATTATTATGTTCAAAAGAAGTATTTTCTCCAAACATTTCGTGGATACTCCTCTCTAAGGCATCAGAGGGAATGGTTTCTAATGTTCTTTCTTGTAAATAATTTTTAGCCCCTATAGCTAGAACATATTCATTCGTAAAGCCATTTTCTTGATAGAGCTCGTTTAAGAAAGTAGTTTCTTTGCTAGGACGAAACGCTTTATCTAATTCTTCAATTAGGGGACTATCTATTTTAATCATTCTTCCTCTTTTGATGACAATGACAGAGTATACAATTAAAATAATGCAAACAACAACAATGCATCCATACAAAATTCTTTTTTTCATATTTTATCACCACTTTACTATATAACATAATTTGTGATTGAAAGCAATCGGTCAAAGTTTTGAACAATAATTATGAACAATGTTCAAAACTTTTATATTAAATGAGCTCTTTTTTAAAAAATAAAAATAGTTTTGAACATAAACGATATACTTTTGAACATTTTTGTTCAAAAAAATTAAAATTGACTAGAATTTTAGAAACGTATATAATGCTGTTAGGTGACAGAGATGGAAGAGAAGGAAATGTATCTATACACATTAGATGAAGTGGAAGCAAAAGTAAGGGAAATTAAAAATATGATTTTAGAAAACCAATCGAATCATTTTATTTTAGTACAATTGGAAGCTCTTTCTAGCTCTTTAGAAAAATTATTGGATACACAAAATAAGAATGTCTTAGGCTTTATAAGAAGTAAATGGATGCGAAATTATAGTTTGGCTACAAAATATTATGAGCATTATGGAAATTTAGAGATTCCAAAAAGATTTCAAACAACAAATGGTTATGAATATGAGGAAGATGGAATAAAACTAGGTTTATGGATTGTGCGATTAAGACAGTGTTATAGCAAAAAATTACTTTCCTTAGAAGAAACACAGCTTTTAGAGAAAATTGGCATGGCTTGGGAACCATTAGAGACAAGTTGGATGCGAAACTATAATTTAGCTAAGAAGTATTATGAGTATCATGGAAATTTAAGAATACCTCAAAAGTTTAAAACAATAAATGGGTATGAGTACGATGAAAATGGAATTGAACTTGGGAAATGGTTGGATGTGCAAAGTCAAAAGAAACAAGCTGGTAAAACCATTGACCCCAAAAGACTAAGGCTATTAGAGGAAATTGGAATGGTATGGAGTAAAAGAGAATTCGATTGGATGCAAAGCTATCATTTAGCGCAAAAGTATTATGAACATTACGGAGATTTAAATATAAAGTATGATTTCATAACAAGTAATGGTTACGAATATGATAAAAATGGAGTAAAATTGGGCGCTTGGCTTGCCAACCAAAAATTGGCTTATCAAGGAAAAGGAACCAGTACTATTGGTGAATACCATATTAGTTTGTTAGAAGAGATTGGAGTGAATTGGTTTAGAGAAAGTGTCAATCAAAAGCTGCAAAGTGAACAGATTCAAGAAGAAAACGAGAGAAGGAAAAGAAAAGAGGTTTATCATCGTTTTCAATCGTATTTGTTGCAAAAGGTTGGTGAGGATTCTGTTTCCAAAGAAGATATCAATGAAGGCTTTCTAAACCACTTAAATCACAAAAAGTAAAAAATATGCATTTTTGGGCATATTTTATTTTTTTCTAGATAAATATCTTCTTGACAAGCTCTTATTTTCTTGTATACAATGATGGAAAATAAGGAGAATTTTATGAACAAGAAAATAGATATATATTTAGATGAAAAAAGTAGTTATATCAATCCGTTTCATAAGAATCGTATTTCGAGTGAACTTTCTGATTATATTTTAGGAGAATGTAAAATGTATTCTTTAAAAGAACAATTTGAAATTTGTATTCATTGTAAAGAAAATTTAAGTAAAGAAGAACAATTGGCTTTGGTAGCCATGATACGTCAAAATTATGGAGTCGATATTCAAGAAATCAATTTATTTGCAAGGCGAAGAAATGGACTTGGTCTCAGCTGTATTTTGCTTGGTATTCTTATTTTATTTATCTATCTTTTAGTAGACATTGTCCCTGTTTTATCAGAAATTGTTTTAATTGTTGCTTGGGTATTTTTATGGGAAGGGGTCTATGGTTTATTGTTTGATGGAAGTAAAGATACCATCCATAAAAAAAGATTAAAAAAGCTAACTTGTTGTAAAATTAGCTTTTCCTCGAAATAGAATTAATGGAGTTTAATGATACTTTCATAGAGTAAGTCAACAATGTAATTGCTTTCTTCTAGATTGTATTTTTGGATAAGTTTTGTAATAAAGTCGTCGCTATATTCCATCTGAAAAAGTGCACAAATATCCATTTTTTCATTGGATAAATCTTTTAAGTAACTGTTGGTATAACTATTATTTAAAATAAGGAGCGGGAGGTTCTCGCTCCACTTATCTAATGTTTGTAGTAAATCTTCGGTGGTATCTACATAAGTAAAATTTTCTGTATCATAAGAAATGAGTTCTAAAAAGGCAGGATTTTTGATTTTGTCCTTTTTTAATCGATAGTCAAAACGTTCTAATAATTTTAACCCATTTATTTTCAAAGCACTGATTTGAATAATGTCGCCTGTTTCTTTTGTACTGGTTGTGGGAATAATTTCGATAATAATATATTTTTGCTGTAAAATATCCATAAATATCACCAAAACCATTGTAACATGATTTCAAACAAAGGAAAAGTATGTTAAAATAAGAAATTGAGGGATAGTTTATGGCAAATATAGTTGAATATATAGAATTTTATAAAGATAAAACATTTGATGAAGTTCCACTCAATGAGGTAGATGCTCTTATTTTAGCTGAATTTTCGTATATTCAGTTAAAAGATTTCTTAACAGAAGAGGCTATGCCACTCACCATTCATGAATTATCAACAACTTATTTTAAAAAAGTAACCAAAGAAATGATGAAAAATAGACATTTACTTTATCGAGAAACGTACCACCTATTTGAAGTCATGAAAGATACCAAGCGGTATAGCCATCTTTTAATTACAAATTATGAAAATATTGTGGACGACGAAAAACAATTTGGGGCCATTACGTTTCGAAATGAGCGCAAATGGACATACATTGCTTTTGAGGGAACAGACACTTCGATTATAGGATGGAAAGAAGATTTTGATATGTCACATGTTTTTCCAGTTCCAAGCCAACAAATGGCACTTGCTTATTTGGAGAAGGAAGTACGCTTTTTTGACAAAACCGTCTATGTTGGCGGACACTCTAAGGGTGGCAATTTGGCAATTACTTCTTGTATGAAATCTTCTAGCTTTGTAAGAAATCGCTTAAAGACGATTTATAATTTTGATGGGCCTGGTGTTCGTGATGAAGAATTTCATAGTCATGCGTATGATCGAATTAAAAGAAAAATACAGATGTTTGTTCCAGAGCAAAGTGTAGTGGGTATGATTCTTTCACATTCGACCAATTACAAGGTGGTGGCAAGTGCAAATAAGGGGCTTTTTCAACATGATGGGATGAGTTGGCAATGTTTTGGAAGTTTTTTTGTCAATACAGAATTAAGTCATAAAAGTATTCATTTTCAAAAGGAAATGCGTAGCTTTTTAAAAGAAATTCCAGATAATGAGCGCGCTGAATTCGTTAATAGTATTTTTTTGGTTCTTTCTAAAGCTGGAATTACAAGTACAGAGCGAGTGACGTTTAGTAAAATCATTAAAGCGACTGCTTATATTGGGGATATTACTACATCACAAAAAAATAAAGAAAAATTAAAAAAGATATTTATTATTTTAAAAAATTATCTTCGATAAAAATTTTTAACTTTGCTTAAATTATGTTATAATTATATTTGTTTGTAGGAGGTGAATTGATGAAGAAAATATTTGTTTTATGTACTCTTGCTCTTTTTCTTCTTCCTTTTTCCGTAAAAGCAGAGGAAAGTGGAAAAGTTCCCGTTTATTTATTTCGTGGAGAAGGTTGTCCCCATTGTGAAGATGCTCTTGCGTACTTTAATGGATTAGGAGAAGAAGACAAAAAGAAATTGGATTTGATTAGATACGAAGTGTGGTACAACGAAGAAAATCAAAAATTAATGGAACAAGTGGCTGAGAAGTTAGGAGAAACAGTAACAGGAGTTCCTTATATTGTTGTTGGAGACAAATCATTTAGTGGCTTTGATGATTCGATTGGGGAAGCCATTATGGATATAGTCAATGAAATGCAAGAAAAGGAAGATATCGTAGATATTGTAGCCGATATCGAAACAGATGCTATAAAGGACACAGGAGATAGTATTACAGGAAGTAATACAAATACGAATACTAACGCTGTAAAGGACGAGAAGAAGGGAAACGATATCGTTATTATCATTGGTGTATGTGGAACTATTCTTGTTTCTTGTGCTTTACTTGTTCTTGCACGTAAAAATATGTAGCCTTGGAAAGATAGAATTTAAAAAAATTTTATCTTTTTTTGATATTTGGTATAAGTGGAGGTGTTAAATTTTGGAAAGGAGAATAAGCTATTTTAGGATTGACAATGAATAAGAAATATGTAAAAATATAGGAAAAAAGGAGTAGAATTATGGAGTTAAAAACAAAAATAATTGCAACAACTTGTGTGGTAGCAGCAGGCGTTGCTTGTGGAGTGACGTATTTATTTATAAAAGATCATAAGTTAAGTGAAAAGGAACAAACACCCGTAGTAGAAGAAGAAAAGCCAACCATAGATAATGATAAAAAACCAAATGTAATTCCAAGTGAGGAAGAGGAAAATCCACCAGTAGAAGAAGAGAATACGGATATTGTTGTATCAGAAACAGAAAAGAAGCCTGTCTCTAGCGATAAGAAGCCAACCTCTTCTAATTCCAATTCACAAAAACCTGTTAAACCAGTAAAACCTATACAACCTGGGGAAGAGGAAAAACCAAGTAAACCTGAGCAACCTATTTTACCAGTTGAACCAGAACAACCTGAAGTTCCAAAGGAAGAAATGGATACAGATTTAGTGATTACTAGTAGTATGATAACAGACGGGATATATGAAGTGACCAATCAAGAGTATAATACGATTACGATTGCCTCTGATTTGGGAGAGAATACAAAAATTATCCTTGATCATGTTAAAATTAAAGAAGGATTAACTGTAGTAAAGCCAGGAAAATATCAATTGGATATTCTTCATTCGAGTGTTCCAAATTTGTTAGTCACCAATGGTGCAAGTACTTTTTCTTTTAAAGCAAGAGCATTAGAAAATAGGAACAAATCTTTAGAAGGGGCCACTATCAATTTAGAAGGAAGTCAAGTTCACTCTATTTCTGTCCATAGTAATGTAGAGATAAATGGCGATACGACCGTTCCTGTTATTGCTGTTCATCCTACCGATGCAGTTGTCTTGAATATTCCAAGTGAGAAATTGTCCTTAAATACTAGTGGTGTCGTTTCTGTAAACAAAAGTGTAGCTTCTATAACGAGCGTGGGAGAGAAAACGGAGATGCATATTAATGCTCCTGTTACCGATTTCACCAACACCAAAACGAGTACAATTCGAATTGGTCGTGGAAATACAGTAACGAATTTCCATAACCAAGGTGAAAACACTCTAGTAGCGGGAAATGGAACCATTACCAATGCAAAAATCAGTGCGAATAATACAAGAATTTATACAGAAGTTACGCAGGTAACGGAAGTGGCAGAGGATATCGATTATTTGGTTCGTAAGGAGTCACAAATTCGAATTGTCGAAGCCAAATCAAAATCACAAGGAAGTGTGACGTTTACTTTAAGTGAACCCGTAAAATTGAGTTTAAAAGATATTTCTGTCATTTGTAGTGCAGGAAAAAATATCAGTTTATTTCACTTAACAACCAAGGATGATACGACTTATACACTCACAACTTCTTATTATAAAAATAGTTCGTATGGTCTTTATATTACCCTTCCAAATGGAAATATAATCAGTGAAGATTTTAATACCGATTATGCCAATCCAACCGTTACAGATGTAGTAACGGAAAGAATCTCTGCAACAGAGGCGAATTTAAAATTATACGGTGTCGATGAAGGGGGAACCATTTACTATCTTTTAGAAGAGGCAACAACAAGAAGTACAATGAGTGCAGCAGATATAAAGAAAAATGGAAAGTCTTCCCCAGTAAAAGTCGGATTTAATTCTATAGCCATTCAAGAATTAGAACCAGGAAAATCTTATCATTTATATTATGTTATTGAAGGTTATTTTTCTAATCTATCTTCCGTAAGTGGACCATTTACGATTGAAAGTAAAATAAAAGAAGTAGAAGAAAGCAAGTATGAGATTGTATACGCTAAAGAAGAAATCAGTAATCGTTTTGTCTTTCAATTAAATCGTGTACCTGAAAAAGAATTAACTCTACAAGATTTTGAAATTCATTGTCCAAGTGATAGTAGTTTAACCACAAAAGGAGCGAGCTTCTATGTAAGTCCAGATTTATTAACGTATATCATTGTTATACCAAATAATTATGGACATAAAGACAATGAATATATAGTCAAAGTGCAAGTATCGGATAATGAAAAAATTGAAAAAAGTTTTGTAACACATATGAACCCACCTGTCATTACCGGTGCTGTCGATGGTGTTATTCGTGATTCGAAGACAACAGCACAATTTACATTTAACTCCGATGAGGCAGGGACAGTATATTATGGAGTTTATGAATGGAATGGTGGCATTTATGATTACAATACAACTACGCCATTTGCATCTGATGTCATCACAGGGAAGATAGAAAGTAAACAACAAGCATTACATGCAGGAAAAAATACAATTACTTTAGATCTATCTAATATAGAAGTGACAAGAAATACTCGTATTTGGGCATTGTTTATGGATGAAGTAGGGAACTATCGCGTAGGTTTCGTAGACCATTATAAAATTCCAGAATATGTAGAAAGTGTAGACCCAACCCCAGATACAACGCTTGAGATTACAAACTTTACTTATACAAACAATACCATATCTATTCAATTTAACGAGGAATTGTCTTATGGAATTACAGCGGATGACATTGTACTTTCTGTAGCAGGAACAGGAACTCTTCCTAGTAAACTTTTATATGTTATCAATAACGATGTACCTAAGGAAGTATCGATTACCATTCAAAACTATACACTTCCAACAGGAACTTATCAATTAACACTTCATGCAACAGATAAAAATGGAAATGTCGTTTCTTTTGAAAAAACGATGGAAATAAGCTAGAGTTTACTTATCCTTTGAGAGAATAAAAAAATATTCTCTCTTTTTTTGAATGAAATTTATGTGAAATGCTATATAAATATTGACATTTTTTAGCAAAAAGTTTTAAAATGTTAGTTGGCTAACTATGGAGGCATTATGGAAGAGAAAATAGAAGATATCTTTAAAGAGATTATTTTACGCAATTTCCAAAAAAATTATGTAAAATTAAAAGAGATAGGCCTTTATCCAGGACAAGAGATGATTTTAGAGTACCTTGTAAACTATGAAGGAGTCACCCAAAGTGAACTTGTTTCTTTTACTAAAAGAAGTGCAGCGACTATTGCCAAAATGGTACAAAGAATGCAAGAAAAAGGGTACCTTACTCGTCTTATAGAACCTAGTGATAAACGAATGCATCATTTGTATGTTACCCAAAAGGGAAAAGAGACATATGCTAAAATAGTTGCGTTACAAAAACAAAATGATAAAGAGTATGCTACTCTCTTTAGTGAAAAAGAAAAAGAACAGATAAGAACTTTTTTGGTTCGAATACGTGATTATTTGAAAGGAGAAAACAATGAAAAGAATAATTAATATTTTAAAAAAATTATGGTTTCCTATTATTTTAGTGATAGGATTACTTTATTTACAAGCCAAATGTGATTTAATGCTTCCAGATTATACATCGAAAATTGTAAATGTAGGAATTCAACAAGGAGGAATAGAAAGTTATGTCATGGATGCGATGAGTGAGGAGACATACAATCATTTAAGATCACTTATGACTAGTCGCGATGCAGATTTCTTTGCTTCTTGTTATGAAAAAATTGAAAAAAATACTTTAACTGAGGAAGAATATGCTATTTATTTGAAAAAATATCCTCTTTTAGAAAAAGAAAATATATATCTTTTAAAAGAGAAAAGTGCTTCCTTAGAGGAAATTCTACTTTTTCCTCTAATTATGGAATTTAATTTGAAACAAGATACCATAGAAGGCAACAAAATGAAGGAAGAATTATTAAATCGTATTCCAGAAGCACATGATATTTATCAGGTTTTTACTCTTCTAAATGATGAACAAAAGGAGCAAATGTTTAGTACGCTTGCTTCCTCTTTCCATGAAATGCCTACTTCTATTTTAGAGCAAATGGCTATGCAAGCAGTCAATGAAGAATATACCAAACTGGGAATGGATTTAAAAAAACTACAACTTTCTTATTTATTTGATAAGGGAGTTCGTATGATTGCTCTTGCCTTCTTCATTATGATGATTGCTATAGTTGTTACGTTCCTCTCTGCACAGATTGGTTCTAAACTTGCGCGTGATTTAAGAAGTGGGGTAACCCATAAGGTCATGTCTTTCTCAAGCAAAGAATTTGATGAAATTTCCCAAGCTTCTTTAATTACAAGATCAACAAATGATATCCAGCAAATTCAAATGTTGGTTATCATGGTTCTTCGTATTTTAATTTATGCGCCTCTTTTAGGGGTAGGAGCGATGAAAAAGGTAAGTGGAAGTTCGATGTCTTGGGTGATTGCCCTTGCTGTTGTTTTAATACTAAGTCTTGTTTTTACTTTATTTCTTTTTGCGCTTCCGAAATTTCAACGAATTCAAAAACTAATTGATAAATTAAACTTAGTGTCTCGTGAAATTTTGACAGGACTTCCTGTTATCCGTGCTTTTAAAACAGAGGAGTACGAAAAGAAGCGTTTTTCAGAGGCCAACCGTGATTTAACCAAGACCAATTTATTTGTCAATCGTTTGATGACCATTATGATGCCGACCATGATGTTTATAATGAATGGAGTCAGTATTTTAATTATTTGGGTTGGAGCGAGCAAGGTCGACTTAGGAACAATGCAGGTGGGGGATTTGCTTGCCTTTATTACGTACACAATGCAGATTATTATGTCTTTCTTAATGATTTCGATGGTATCCATCATGTTCCCAAGAGCTTGGATTTCGGTTAAAAGAATTGCCGAAGTCTTCAATAAAGAAGTTTCTGTAAAAGATAAAGAAGAAACAAAAGAATTTGATGCAACCCAAAAAGGAACAGTTGAGTTTAAGGATGTTTATTTTCGTTATCCTGATGCGGAAGAAGACATTTTATCGAACATTTCTTTTAAGGCTACTAAGGGGACGACCACCGCCTTTATTGGGTCAACAGGAAGTGGAAAATCTACACTGATTAATTTGATTCCAAGATTTTTTGATGTGACAGGGGGAAAGATTTTAGTTGATGGTGTCGATATTCGTGATGTGAAACTATCTGATTTGCGTGCTAAAATTGGATATGTACCACAAAAGGGAATGCTTTTCTCAGGAACAATCAAATCCAATATCTTGTTTGGAAATGAAAAAGGAACCGAAGAGGATATGGTGCTTGCTTCTAAAATTAGTCAAGCCGAAGAATTCATTTTAGAAAAAGAAGACCAGTACGATAGTGAGATTAGTCAAGGAGGGACCAATGTATCGGGCGGACAAAAGCAGAGGTTATCTATTGCTCGTGCGATTGCAACGCATCCTGAAATTTATATTTTTGATGATTCTTTTTCTGCTCTTGACTATAAAACAGACCATAAATTACGTAAAGAACTTGCCAAAATTACAAAAGAGAGTACTATTTTTATTGTTGCGCAAAGAATTAGTACTATTTTACATGCAGAGCAAATTGTTGTTTTAGACCAAGGAAAGGTGGTTGGAATAGGGCGTCATGAGGATTTAATGAAAACGTGTACTGTATACCAAGAAATTGCCTTATCGCAGCTTTCAAAGGAGGAGTTAGAACATGAATAATAAAGGAAGAAGAGGACATGGGCCAGGGCCTAGAGTAGTAGAAAAAGCAAAAGATTTTAAGGGAACAACGAAAAAATTATTTGCTTATGTATCTAAGTATAAAGTTTCTTTGTTGGTTGTAATTGCCTTTGCGATTGGTTCTACTATTTTTGCGATAGTGGGTCCTAAAATTCTTGGCAATGCAACAACGGAGCTCTATACGGGATTAGTTAGTAAAATTAGTGGTGGTGCTGGTATTGATTTTTCTCGCATTGCTGAAATTTTACTGTTCTTACTTTGCTTGTATATTGTAAGTGCTCTATTTTCTTATATCCAAGGTTTTATTATGACAGGTTTATCCCAAAAATTGACTTTTCGCTTACGAAACGAATTAAGTGAAAAAATTCATAAATTACCTTTTTCTTATTTCGATAAGAAAACCAATGGAGAAGTTTTATCCATTATTACCAACGATATTGATACTTTATCGCAAAGTTTGAATCAAACCGCAACACAACTGATTACCTCTATTGTTACCATTATTGGTATTTTAGTTATGATGTTTTCCATCAATGTGACGATGACGATTTTATCTTTAATTATTCTTCCATTATCAGGAATGATCGTAGGGTTCATTGTTTCCAAATCACAGAAATATTTTAAAAGGCAACAAGATTACTTAGGGCATGTCAATGGAAATGTAGAGGAGATGTATTCGGGTTATACTGTGATTAAGGCTTTCAATGCGGAAGAAAAAATGTTAGAGGAATTTGAAGTAAATAATCAGAAATTATATGAAACAGGTTGGAAAAGTCAATTCTTATCTGGAATGATGCATCCGATTATGAGTTTCATTGGAAATATTGGTTATGTTTTGGTTGCCATTGTAGGGGGATATTATGCAATTCAAGGTAAAATTACAGTAGGAAATATCCAATCCTTTATTCAGTACAACAAGCAGTTTACTCAACCGATAGGGCAACTTGCACAAGTATCCAATATGATACAATCCATGATGGCTGCCGCAGAGAGAGTTTTTGCTTTTTTAGAGGAAGCAGAAATAGAAAAACCCAAAAATCCTGTTGCTTTGAAAAATGCAAAAGGAAATGTAGAATTTAAAAACGTATCCTTTGGATATGATGAAAATATCATTATCCATGATTTTAATGCGAAAGTAAAAGCAGGCTCTAAAATTGCGATTGTAGGTCCGACGGGAGCTGGCAAAACAACGATTGTAAAACTTCTTTTACGCTTTTATCAAATTAATAAAGGTGAAATTAAAATTGATGGTGTGAATATCAATGATTTGGATGAGGAAACATTTAAAAATCTGTTTGGTATGGTATTACAAGATACTTGGCTATTTTCAGGAAGTATTATGGAAAATTTACGCTATGGAAGACTGGATGCGACGGATGATGAGGTCATTGAAGCGGCTAAGGCTGCTCATGTACACCATTTCATTCAAACCTTATCCGATGGGTACCACATGGAGTTAAATGAAGAATCCAATAATATTTCAGGGGGACAAAAACAATTATTAACAATAGCAAGAACGATTTTGTCCAATCCTAAAATTTTGATATTGGATGAAGCAACGAGTAGTGTGGATACAAGAACAGAAGTATTAATTCAAAAAGCAATGGATGAAGTGATGAAGGGAAGAACGACTTTTGTTATAGCACATCGCTTATCGACGATTCGAAATGCTGACTTGATTTTGGTGATGGATCATGGAGATATTATTGAACAAGGAACGCATGAAGAACTGCTTGCAAAAGAAGGCTTTTATGCCAATTTATACAATTCACAGTTTGAAACTGTGTAAGAAACAGATGCAAAAAATCTGTTTTTTTTAAATACATTAATCATTTTATTAGAATTGATAATAGACGGAAAAAATAGTATAATAATAAAAATACAAGATGAATCGAAAGAAGGAAAATATTTATGATTTCCAAAGAGATAGTAAGAACATATTTAAATTTTTATAATGCATATAAAACAGATACCAATCGTACGCCAACTTTTTTAGAACAAGAAGCAATAGACAAATTAGTGGAAGAAGCAAAGACTAATACTGCGTTATCACAGATGTTAGTGGATCTTCAAAAGGAAAATGATTTAAAAGAGCAAAATCGTAAGTTAGAAGAGTATTTTGATCAATTGAATACAAATGAGAAAGAAGAAGAAGTGATTGCAAAAACTTTTGGAATTGATGTTTCAAATATAAAGCATCAATTTTTACAAAATGGAAAGGATATTTTTGTTTTTTATAGTGATTCTTTAGAAAGGAATGTGGTTTTACAAAATAGTAAAGAAGGTGAAAGTTTAATTTTTCAATTAAAAGAGATGCAATTAGAAAATGAAGAATACCAAACAGAAGACAAATCTTTAAATACAAAGGAAATGTTAAAAAGAAAAAGGATGGAAGAAAATACACAACTTACATTTCTTCCTGTAAACCAAATAGAAAATGATAAAGAAATTTTAATAAAATTAGATGAAAAAAGGCTAGTACAATTATCGGTTTTATTGCAAAATGTTGCTCCTTTGCATTTAAAAGCAATCAATGTAGAAAATATGCTGGCTATGGACGAATATCAAAATATATACGAAGTTTACTACAATAGAGAAAAAAATGGATATACCATCCAAAAGCCAAATGAAGCATCTTACCAACAAGAGAAAATCGAAATTTCAAATGAAAATACAACTGCTGATTTAGAAGAAGTCTATGAAAATGAGTATGACGATATTCCCTCTATTTTAATGCATGATCCCCAATTAACTGTTCCTGTGGAAGAAGCAATGGAAACCATCAAAATGTATTATGAATACCCTGAGATGTTAGAAAATCTTCTAGAAGGAGAAAAGAAATTTTATACAAAATATACAGAAATGTATAAAAAGTATATAGAGAAGCAAGAAAAACCAAAATATTTTATAAAGAAGAATAATTTTAAACAAGCGGGTTATACAGACGCTCTTATTCTTGCTCTTGTTACTGGCTTTGCATCAGGAACTTTTTTTAC